>CAYMHQ010000018.1:0-20176 GCA_964390275.1 uncultured Coriobacteriaceae bacterium | reverse complement strand
GGGAACCAGGTTAGGAGGCACGGATGAAAGACGACGGAAACGACGCCTGCCGCGCGGGGAGCGCGTGCGGGGGCGCGGACCTGCGCGAGACGCTCGACAGGTTCGATTCGCTTCAGGGCGAGGTCTTCGCCCTTCAGTACGCCCAGCAGGTCATGAACTTCGACGCAGAGACGGTCGGCCCGGTGAAGGGCGCGCGGGCGCGGTGCGAGGCGATCGCCAACCTCTCCAGGCTTGAGTTCGAGGCTGCCTATGGCGACCGCGCCAAGGCGATTGTTGAGGGGCTCGCGCCTTTTGCGGACGAGCTGGACGAGCTGCACGCCGACGAGTACCGGGTTTTTTCACGCAGCTACCGTAAGATGGGCGCCGTGCCGGTCGATGTGCGATCGGACTTCGCGCGGCTGAAATCAGCCGCCGTGGGCGTGTGGAAGCGTGCGAAGGCGACGAACGACTTCTCCCTGTTCGAGCCGTATCTGTCTGACATCCTCGCCTCCATGAAGAGGCAGGCGGGCTATCTCGACCCCGACCGCGACCCGTACGAGGTCTGGCTCGACTGGTTCGAGCGCGGGCTGACTCGTAGGACCGTCGAGGACTTCTTCGAGCTGGTGCAGGCCGAGGTCGTCCCCCTGGTCAGGGAGATCGGGGAGCTTGGGCGCGAGGAGCCGGAGTTTCTCCACGCGGTCGTCCCTTACGAGACGCAGCGGGAGATCTGCAGGCGCGCGGTTGAGTTCATCGGCGTCGACATGGACGCGCTGTACATTGGTGACACCGAACATCCGTTCACGGACGGCTTCGCCCACGACGATGTGAGGATAGCGAACCACATCTTCGAGGACAGCTTCGCCTCTGCGCTGTTCTCCGCCGTGCACGAGGGCGGCCACACCCTGTACGAGCAGGGAATCGACGAGCGGTACGACTTCACGTGCCTGCGCGGCGGGACCTCGATGGGCGTGCACGAGAGCCAGTCGCGCTTTATGGAGAACGTCATCGCGCGCAGCGAGGAGTTCTGCGAGTTCCTGCTGCCGCTGATCCAGGAGGCCGCGCCCGGCGCGTTCGACGGGCTGACCCCGCGCGAGCTCTACTTCGGCATCTCGCAGTGCAAGCCGGGCCTCATCAGGACCGAGGCGGACGAGCTGACCTATCCCCTCCACATCCTGGTTCGCTACAAGATTGAAAGCGCGCTGTTCGCGGGCGAGCTTTCGGTCCACGACGCGCCCGACTGCTGGAACCAGCTGATGAGGCGTTATCTGGGCGTCGAGGTCCCGGACGACTCGCGGGGCATCCTCCAGGACACGCACTGGGCCTCGGGGTATGTGGGCTACTTCCCGTCGTATGCGATCGGCAGCGCCTATGCCGCCCAGTTCATGCATGCGATGGGAAGGGAGTTCGACGTGCTCGGGTGCGTGGGACGTGGGGACCTCGTCCCGGTGCGCACGTGGCTGAGGGATCGCATCTGGAAGTACGGCAGCTCGAAGGACCCTGACTGGATCATCTCGAACGCGTGCGGTGAGAAGTTCGACCCGAGGTATTACACCGCGTACCTCTCGAAGAAGTATCGTTCTCTCTACTCTCTGTAAAGCGAGGGGAATGCAGTTGGGCATCAGGGATTCGTTTGCGGGGTGGGCGGGCCGCGCGTGCGCGTGGGGCCTGCGCACCGTGCTCCACAGGAGCGCCTCGACGCTTCCGGGAAGGGTCGCCATGGCGCTCGACCCGGGCGTCCTGGGGTCCCTCGCCGACAAGGTTACCCGGGGGAGCGTCGTCGTCTGCGGGACGAACGGGAAGACCACGACGAACAACGTGCTGGCGAGGGCAATTGAGGAATCCGGCATGTCCGTGTTCTGCAACCGCGCCGGGGCCAACATGGAGTCGGGGGTCGTGACGGCGCTCCTGCCCGCGGGGCGGGCGGACTGGGGCGTCTTCGAGAACGACGAGCTGTCGACCGTCAGGGTCGTGCCGCGGGTCAGGCCGCGCTACTTCGTGCTGCTGAACCTGTTCCGCGACCAGCTCGACCGGTGCGGGGAGCTCGACAGGATCCAGCAGACCATCGGGGACGCGCTTGCCGCGTCGCCCGAGACCGTGCTCGTGTACAATGCCGACGACCCGCTGTGCGAGAGCGTCGCCCTGCGGTTCCGCGCCTCGGGAGGCAGGACCATGGGGTTCGGCATCGACGAGGACCTGCACCTACCGGGGGACCGCGTCGCGGGCGGGGCGTTCTGCCAGAGATGCTCCTCCCCGTTGAGCTACGCCTACCGGCAGTACGGGCAGCTTGGGAAGTACGTCTGCCCCGCCTGCGGCTTCGGGCGTCCCGAGCTGGCGTTCTCCGCTTCGAACGTCGAGGTTGGCGTCGACGGCGTTGCCTTCGACGCGCACGTGAGGACGGCCCCTGAGAGCGGTGATGCGGCCGGGACGGTGCGTCTCCGCGCGCGGTGGGGCGGCACGTACATGGTGTACAACCTCCTCGCCGCGTATGCGGCGGCGTCGCTCGTGGGGGTCGGGGCGGAGGCGTTTCAGCGCGTCCTCGACTCCTACGCGCCCGAGAACGGGAGGCTGCAGAGGCTCGAGGTCCGCGGGAGGCAGGTTACCCTCAATCTCGCGAAGAACCCCACCGGGTACAACCAGAACATCGCGATGCTCATGGGCGACCCCGCTCCCAAGATCGTGTACATCGTCATCAACGACGACTACAACGACGGCAGGGACGTCTCGTGGCTCTGGGACGTCGATTTCGAGCGGCTCGCGCAGGGTCCCGAATGCCGGGTGTTCGCGGGCGGGACGAGGGCGAACGACATGCAGGTGCGTCTCAAGTACGCGGACATCGACGCCGCCATCGCCGGCGATGTCGCGGAGGTCCTGGACGCGGCCGGGGACCTCCCCTCGAACTGGCACCTCTGGGTGCTGCCGAACTACTCCGCTCTCTCCGTCGTGAAGGCGGAGCTCGAGGGATTGGGGGCCGAACGATGAGCGCCGCGCTGAGGATCGCGCACATGTACCCCGAGCTCCTCAATCTCTACGGCGACGGGGGGAACGTCATCACGCTCGTGAAGAGGTGCCTCTGGCGCGGCATCGAGGTCGAGGTCGTGCCCGTGCGCTACGGCGAGCGGCCCTCGTTCTCCGACGTCGACATCGCGTTCATCGGCGGCGGCACCGACCGCGAGCAGAAGATCGTCTGCGACGAGCTGCTGTCAGTGGGGGCCGAGCTGCGGTCGTACGTCGACGACGGGGGCGTGCTTCTCGCCGTCTGCGGCGGCTACCAGCTGCTCGGCCACAGCTACCTCATGGGCGAGGAGGTCGTGAAGGGCCTGGGGCTCGTCGACTTCCACACCGACCGCGGCGCGCCGAGGCTCATCGGCAACATCGTCGTCGACTCGGGACTCACGGCGACGCCTGTCGTGGGCTACGAGAACCACGGCGGTCGGACCTACCTCGCCCCCGGCGTCACGCCCCTGGGCAGGGTGCGCGTGGGCTTCGGCAACGACGGGGTCTCTGGCGACGAGGGGTGCCTCTTCAAGAACGTCGTGGGCACCTACATCCACGGCCCGCTCCTTCCCAAGAACCCCGGCGTCGCCGACTGGCTCATCGCGCGGGCCCTCGAGCGGAAGACCGGGGAGGTCGTCGCGCTCGCGGAGCTGGACGACTCGGTCGAGCTCGCGGCGAACAGGACCATGGTGGACCGGCTGACGAAGGGCGGCGCGCGATGAGGCCCGCGTCCGGGGCGGTGCCGTCCGCCGGGGACCCGCTCGCCATGCCGGGCTCTCTTTCCCCGTGCCGTCTCTGCCCGCGTCGGTGCGGGGCGCGCAGGACGGAGGGGGAGCGCGGGGTGTGCGGCGCGGACGCGACGATGCACGTCGCGCGGGCGGCGCTCCACTTCTGGGAGGAGCCTCCCCTTTCGGGGGATCGGGGGAGCGGCGCGGTCTTCTTCTCGCACTGCTCCCTGGGGTGCGTCTTCTGCCAAAACGGGCGCATCTCCCATGACGGGTGGGGCGTTGGCGTCTCGCCCGAGCAGCTCGCCGAGTCGATGCTCGACCTCGAGCGCCAGGGGGCCCATAACGTCAACCTCGTCACGGCGACCCATTACGCGCCGATGGTTCGCGAGGCAGTGCGCCTCGCGCGTTCGCGCGGGCTGGGGGTCCCCGTCGTCTACAACTCGTCCGGCTATGAGAACGTCGAGGTTGTCGACGCGCTCGACGACGTCGTCCAGGTCTGGCTACCCGATTACAAGTACGCCGACGCCGGTCTGGCGGCCGAGCTGTCGCGCGTCCGCGACTATCCGGACGTCGCGCTCGACGCCATCGGGCGCATGGTCGATCAGGTCGAGAGGCATGGCGGGAGGCTCTGCGACGAGGACGGGATCATGCTCCGCGGCGTCATCGTGAGGCATCTCGTGCTGCCGGGCCATGTCGACAATTCGCTTGCCGCGCTCGAGAGGCTGTGGGACCGGTTCGGGAACTCCGTCGACATATCGGTCATGAACCAGTACACGCCTGTCGAGGGCGTGGGCGCGGCGTCGGGCCGGCCCGAGCTCGAGCGCGCCGTCACCGACGAGGAGTACGAGACGGTGCTCGACTTCGCCGACATCCTTGGATTCGAGAACATGTGGTGGCAGCAGGGCGGAACGGTGGGGGAGAGCTTCGTCCCCCTGTTCGACGGCACGGGTGTCGCCCGATGAGGGAGGGGCTTTCGGCCGCGGGCGGTATTTCGACGACGGCCCGTCTTCTCGCCCTCGCGTTTGCCCTTGCTCTCGCGTTCGCCCTCATGCTTTGCGCCGTCTGCGCGCCGGGGCGGTTCCCGGGCGCGGCGTCGGAGGCGTACGGGTCCGAGGCGGGCGAGCCGGAGGCGGGGGCTGAGCTGTCCGTAGCGGGGTCTGCCGCCACGGGGTCGGCTGCCGCGGATTCGTCCGCGGGTGGCTCCGACTCCGACGACGCCGAGTCCGGGTCCTCGAAGGGGCGCAGGACCTCCTCAGAGATCGGCCAGCTCGTCGACACGTTCCTCGCCGGTCAGAAGCAGCTGCCCGGCATCGCGATCGCGGCGTCCGTCGACGGCGGCGACACCGTGCTCAGGACCTACGGGTACGGCGACGCCGCGGGCACCTCGCCCGTCGACGAGTCCACGACGTTCGAGTGGGGCCGATGCTCCGACCTCATCGTCTGGGTGTGCGTCCTTCAGCTCGTCGAGGACGGCCTCGTCGACCTGGACGCGTCGGTCGCCGGGTATCTTCCCGACTCGGTGACGCTGCCGGACGGCTACGGGAGCCTGTCCCTCATGGACCTCATGAACCACACGACCGGGTTCGACGTCTCCGCGATCGGCACGGGGTCCTCCCTGCCCGACGGCACACTCTCGGCGCTGGCGGCCCTCTCGCTCTATTCGGTCGAGGGCGAGTTCGCCCCGGGCGAGATCGTCGCCTACACCCCGTTCGACGCGCTCCTCGGCGCCGTTGTCGTCGAGGCGGTGTCCGGCGTGAGCTTCGTCGACTACGTCGAGGAGAACGTCTTCGAGCCGCTGGGGATGGGGGACACCTATCTTATGGTGGGCGGCTCGTCGAAGCGGCTGGCCTCGGCGGAGAACGCCCCCGCCCAGGCGCTGTCGTTGGCCGCGGGCACGAAGGGGTCGGACGCGAGCCTCGCCTCGGGTTCCTCCTCGTCGGCGCTCTGCTGCATCGGGACCGTCTCCGACATGCTCACGCTCGCCAACGCGGCGATGGGCGTCGAGGGCGCCCCCACCGTGTTCGACGACTCCTCGACTTCGGACCTCCTGTTCACCGTGTCGAGGACCTACTCGAGCCTCGGCGTCGCACGCGTCGCCCACGGGCTCTTCGCGTTCCCGCTCTCGAGCGGTGTGTTCGGGCTGTCCGCCTCGACGAAGTCAGGCTACTCGGCCTCCGTGTACGTCGACCGGGCCAACGGGCTCGCTATCGTGGTCATGGCCGCGCAGTCGGGGAGGTCGGACCTGACGCAGGGTCTCGCGCGCGTCGTGTTCGGCCGCACGGACTCGTTCGTGACGAGCGGGAACTCCGCCGCGAACTCCGTGTGGGTCGGCACCTACCAGGACGCCTCGAACCCGACCCACGGGCCCTCGAAGCTGGTCACCGCCCTGAGCCGCGTCAGCGTCGGGGTGAACGCGCAGGGGGTGCTCACGTTCGACGGGGTCACGGCGACGTCCCTGGGCGTGGGGGTCTATTCCATCGACGCGGCGACGGACCAGGACGTCTACCGGTTCCACATCGACGGCAAGCGGGGGGCCGAGTTCTCCCGCGCCGCCTCGGACTCCTACGCCGTCCCGCGTGCGACGCTCTTCCTCGAGGCGGTCCTGCTCGGGGGGTTCGCTGTCGCGGCGGCGTTCAACCTCGTGTTCGCTGTGAGCGCGGTCGCCGCTCGCACACGCGCTCTCGTCCGCAGGAGGCGCCTCAGGGGGCTCCAGCCGGCGTCGGTCTCCCTCGCGTTCGTCTCGAGCGTCGCGCAGGGCGTCGGCGTCTACGCTGTTTACAGCCTGGCCGAGGGGGTGTCGCCTGCCGCGCTGGGCACGCTTCTCGTCGCGGAGGCCGTCTACATCGTCGTCGCTGCCCTGCTCGTCGTGTGGATCGCGGTCACGCGGTGGCGCAACCCCGGCCAGTGGTCCGCCTCACAGCTGGCGCTCTGCGCCTCGACGTGCGTGGCGGCCGGTGTCGTGATGGTGAATATCTTCTATTGGGAGATGCTGCCGTGGTGAGGCGCGCGGAACATCGCGCGCGCCGACGGGTATAATCGCGCGTGTCGCTAAACCGCCGGTCCCGGTGGGCCCTGTCCGACCGAGACCGGAACGATATGGAAAGGAAGTCGCATGGCGCCCGATGATTCGTCGCCCCTGACCGATGAGGAACGCGCCGAGCTCGAGCAGCTCCGCGCCGCGAAGAGGATGAGGGACGAGGCCTCGCAGCGCGCCGAGCTCGAGACCCTTCGCAAAAACGCGAAGTACGCCGAGGAGGATCGCCTCTACTACGAGGAGCGCGAGCGCCGCAAAGAGGAGCGCCGCAAGGAGCGCGAGCATCCCGATTACAGCCTCGACGACCTGCCCCCCATGCCCAAGAAGCAGAAGATCGTGATCGCGGTGCTCGCCGTGATGGCGGTCGCTGCGATTATTTACGTCATTTGGTTCAACGTGGTCCATTAGGATTTTCGGACGGTTACTATAAGCCGATAGGGCGAGCGCGCCTGCGTCTCGGTCGTTGCCGATTCGCAGGCGCTTACTGTATACGGGGGTATTCTGCCATGGACCTATCGCTGCGGCCTGCGTCCGATCGAGGAGGGGCGTCGCCGTCCGGGAGCGAGGCGGGGGGCGCTGCCCTCGGCCTGTTCACGGACCTGTACGAGATCACCATGGCCGAGGGGTTCTGGCGCAGCGGGCTCGGCGAGATGGAGACGTGCTTCACCTCCTTCTTCAGGGAGAACCCCTGCGGGGGCGGTTTCTCGCTCGTGTGCGGCACGGGGGAGATCGCCGACCTCGTGGAGCGCTTCAGGTTCGACGAGGGGGACATCTCCTACCTGGCGGGGCTTAAGACGCCTGTCGATGGGCGCCCGATGTTCGGCGGGGAGTTCCTCGAATGGCTCTCCGCATGGCGGCCACGGGTCACCGTCGACGCGATCCGGGAGGGTGAGCTCGCCTTCCCGCGCGAGCCCGTCGTGCGCGTCACGGGCCCGGTCATCGACTGCCAGCTCCTCGAGGCGCCGCTGCTGAACATCGTCAACTTTGAGACGCTCGTCGCCACGAAGGCCGCCCGCGTTTGCCTCGCGGCTGCCGGCAGGCCCGTCGCCGAGTTCGGCCTGCGCAGGGCCCAGGGGCCCGACGGCGCCCTCTCGGCGTCGCGCGCCGCGTATGTGGGCGGGTGCTCGTCCACGTCGAACGTTCTCGCCGCGCGGCGCTTCGGCATCCCCGCGTCGGGCACGCACGCCCACTCGTGGGTCATGGCGTTCCCCGACGAGCTCTCGGCGTTCCGCGCGTACGCCGAGGCGAGCCCCTACAACTGCACGCTCCTCGTCGACACGTTCGACGTCGTGGGCGGCCTGCGCAACGCAATCACGGTCGGCAAGGAGATGGAGGCCCGGGGCCAGCGCCTGGGCGGCGTGAGGATCGACTCGGGCGACCTCTGCGCCCTCTCCATCCGCGCACGCTCCATGCTCGACGAGGCGGGGCTGCCCTACGTGAAGGTCATCGTGTCGAACGACCTCGACGAGAACCTCATCCAGTCGCTGCTCGCGCAGGGGGCGACCGTCGACGGCTTTGGCGTGGGCACGAAGCTCGTCACCTGCTTCGACCAGCCGGCGCTCTCGGGCGTCTACAAGATGTCGGCGAAGCGCATGCCGGGGCGGGACTGGACCCCGGTCCTCAAGGTGTCCGAGCAGGTGTACAAGCGCACGATTCCCGGCGTTCAGGACCTGAGGCGTTACTGCGACGAGTCGGGGGCGCCGGTCGCGGACATGATCTGCGACGCCTCGTTCCCGCTCGACGCGACCCCCACGATCGTCGACGTCAACGACCCGCTGCTCACGAGGACGCTCGAAGGGCTCCCGTTCCGCGAGATGCTCGCGCCGGTCGTCGTCGAGGGCGAGCGGGTGGCGGGGCCGGAGGACCTGTCCGCCGTCCGGGACCGCTCGCGGGAGAGTTTGGGACGCCTCGACCCCTCCTGCAAGCGCTTCCTCAACCCGCAGGTCTATCCTGTGGGCATCGAGCAGGGCCTGTCGACGCTCAGGCGCGAGATGATCGCCGCGGCGCGCTCGAACCTCCAAGACGCAACCTGGCGTTAACCCCGCGGACGCCTCCCGGGCGGGATGGACGCGTTCCTTGCCCGTTTGCCCGCCCGAGTTCCGCGTTACGCGTTCGTTTTCATATCAGCACGTCCTATATGCACGTCCGACGAGCAGGCTTGCCGTACGGATCAGGAAGATTGGTCAGAAAGGGTAGTTACATGGCTCCTCAGGACACGTCCGTCATTGAAAGGTACGACGACGCGAGCGTTCGCGCGCTCGTCGAGTCGCTCGTGAGGGAGGCGGTCCGGGCCGCCCAGGAGTCCGGCGACATCCCGGCGTTCGAGGTCGAGGACGCGGGTGTCTCGAGGACCGCCGACCCGGCCCACGGCGACTGGACCTCGACCGTCGCCATGCGCTCCGCCAAGCTCGCCCACAGGGCGCCCCGCGACATCGCGCTCGCGGTGACGGCTCACATGCCCGCCGACCCGCGCATCGCCTCCTGCGAGATCGCGGGGCCCGGGTTCGTCAACTTCCGCCTCGAACCCGCCGCCGTCGTGGGAGTCTTCGGCCAGGTGAGGAGCGAGGGGGCGTCGTTCGGCAGGAGCGACGCCGGCGCTGGCAGGTCCATCGACGTCGAGTACGTGAGCGCGAACCCCGTCGGCCCCATGCACGTTGGGCACGGCAGGTGGGCGGCGCTCGGCGACTCGCTCTGCAACGTGCTCGCGTTCGTGGGGTGGGACGTGACGCGTGAGTTCTACATCAACGACGCCGGCAACCAGATGAACGTGTTCGCGGCCTCAATCGAGAAGCGCTACCGCCAGATCTGCGCCCTGGTCGAGGCGGGTTCCGACGCCGACGCCGCGTGCCGCGCGATCGAGGACGACCGTCTCGCCGCCATCGAGGACGCCGCCGAGGCGGCTGCGGAAAACGGGTCCGAGAGTGAGGCCTCCGCCCCCGTCGAGCGGCGCCCGCATCCCCTGACCGACGACTTCGTCGCCGAGCTTGGCCCCGACTCGTACGGCGGCGCGTACATCGTCGACGTCGCCCGCGCGTTCTACGACGAGGACGGTGCCGCCGACCTCGCCATGGCGAAGGACGAGCGCCTGCTCTCATTCCGCGAGCGCGGCTATGCCATGATGCTTGCCAACATCAAGGACGTCCTCTCGAGGTGCGGGTGCGAGTTCGACGTCTGGTTCTCCGAGCGCCTGCTCCACACCCCCGGCGAGGACGGGAGGACCGCCATCGAGGCCGCGTTCGACAAGCTGAGGGCGGCCGGCAAGCTGTATGAGAAGGACGGCGCCGTCTGGTTCCGCACGACCGACTACGGCGACGACAAGGACCGCGTCCTGGTGAAGAGCGACGGCAGCTACACCTACTTCGCCGCCGATATCGCGTACCACTCCAACAAGCTCGACCGCGGGTTCGACCGCCTGGTGAACATCCTCGGCGCCGACCACCACGGCTACGTCCCCAGGATCAAAGCCGTCGTCGCCGCCATGGGCCACCCGGGCTGCCTCGACGTCCTGCTCGGGCAGCTCGTGAACCTGCTGCGCAACGGTACGCCGGTCCGCATGAGCAAGCGCCGCGGGACGATGGTCACGTTCGAGGAGGTCCTCGACGAGGTGGGCAGCGACGCCGCGCGCTACACGCTCCTGTCCCGCTCCACCGACCAGGAGGTCGACTTCGACGTCGCTAAGGTCCAGGAGGAGAGCTCCGACAACCCGGTCTACTACGTGCAGTACGCCCACGCCCGCATCTGCTCGATCCTGCGCAAGGCGGCGGCGGAAGACCCGGCGGCGGGCGACCTTGCCTCGGTCGACGAGATCGCTGACGCGCTCGTGGGGGAGGGCGCCGACCTGTCGCTTCTGACCGACCCCTCCGAGGTCGCCCTCGCGCGCGTCATCGCGCGCTTCGGCGACGTTGTGGCCGGGTGCGCGAAGGACCTCGCGCCGTTCCGCCTCACGTACTACGCGACCGAGCTCGCCGCCGCGTTCCACGGCTTCTACACCAACTGCCATGTGCTCACCGCCGACCCCGAGCTCACGCGCGCCCGCCTGTGCGCCTGCGACGCCGCCCGCCGGGTGCTGGCCGCGACGCTCGGCCTCATCGGCGTGAGCGCGCCGGTGAGCATGGACAAGAACCACTAGTCCCGTCCCAACCAGTGAGGAGCTTGAGAGAGATGAAGACTGTCAACATCGGCATTATCGGCCTCGGCACGGTCGGCAGCGGCGTCGTCCGTCTGCTCCAGCGCCATCGCGACCGGTATCTCTCCTGGTACGGCGTCGACCTGCGCCTGGCGCGCGCGTGCGCCCGCAGCGCGTCGCACGCCGAGGAGCTCGGGCTCGCGCCTGGCGTCTTCACCACCGACTGGCGCGACGTCGTCTCCGACCCCGAGGTTGACGTGGTCGTCGAGCTGATCGGCGGCGACCACCCCGCGACCGAGATCTTCGAGGAGGCCTTCCGCAACGGCAAGCACGTGGTCACCGCGAACAAGTCGATGCTCTCGCACGACATGGGGCGCATGGCCGGCCTTGCCCACGACGCCGGCGTGCAGCTCAAGTGTGAGGCCGCGGCGGCGGGCGGCATCCCCATCGTCGAGGCGCTCGAACGCTCGTTCGCCGGCAACGAGGTCCTCACGATCGCGGGCATCGTCAACGGCACCACGAACTACATGCTGACGCGCATGGAGCGCGAGGGGATGTCGTTCGAGGACGTGCTCGCCGACGCCCAGCGGCTTGGGTATGCCGAGGCCGAGCCCTCCGCCGACGTCGACGGGTGGGACGCCGCCGCGAAGATGGCCATCCTCGCGACGATCGGCTTCAACACGCGCGTCACGCTCGCCGACGTCGCGACCGTCGAGGGCATCCGCTCCGTCACGACCGCCGACATCGAGTTCGCGCGCCGTCTCGGCTACCGCGTCAAGCTTCTCGGCGTCGCGCGCAAGACGGGCGACGGGCTCGACGTGCGCGTGCACCCCGCGATGATCCCGGTCGACCACCAGCTCGCGAGCGTCGACGGAGTGTTCAACGCCGTCTACGTGGTGGGCGACGCGGTGGGCGAGACGATGTTCTACGGCGCGGGGGCGGGCTCCTTCCCCACGGCGAGCGCGGTGATGGGCGACATTCTCGCCGTCGCCACGCCCATCGCCCACGGCGAGGTCCCCTCAACCGAGGCCGCGCCGTTCGAGCGTGTGCTGCCGATGCGCCCCATCGCCGAGCTGCGTGACCGCTACTACGTGCGCCTCTCGCTCTGCGACCGCCCCGGCGTGCTCGGGCAGGTCGCCTCGGTGTTCGCCTCGTGCGGCGTGAGCCTCGCGAGCGTCACCCAGCCTGCGCCGGAGCCGGGCGAGGACCCCACGCTGATCGTCGTCACGCACCTCGCGCGCGAGGCGGACGTCCGGAGGGCCTGCGAGGAGATCGAGGCCTCCGACGCGGTGATCGGCGCGCCGTGCGTCATCCGCGTCGAGGACACCGAGGCGTGGAGACGGGAGGCGCTCTAGCATGGCGGACGAGGTCGAGGGCGGCGGCGAGGCGCGAGGGGAGACCGTCGTCGAAGGCGCGTCCGGTGCGGGTCGCGAGCAGGCGGCCGGCTGCGGGGAGCCTGCCGCTGCCCACGAGGGATGCGGGTGCGCCTGCGAGGGGCGGCCCCTGGTCGTCACTGTCGAGCGGCGCCGTCCCGACAAGTGGTTGACGGCGGTGATCGCCGTGGCCGTGGCGCTCATCGCCACGTGCTGCGTCTGCTGCACGGCGGCCGTCACTTCCGTCGCCTTCTCCGCGCTCGGCGTCTCGCGCACGATCTCGGTCGGGCCCAAGATCGCGGTGTACCAGATGAACCAGACGATCGGCACTACCTCGGGCATCACTCCCGAGGACGTGCGCGCCGTCGTGAAGGCGGTCGAGGAGGACTCCTCGGTGGTCGCGCTCGTCGTGCGCTGCAACTGCTCGGGCGGCGGCGCGGCGGCCTCGGAGGAGATCTCGGAGTACTTCGCCTCGTGCTCGAAGCCCGTCGTCTTCTCCGTGGGCGGCACGTGCGCCTCGGGCGCCTACATGGCCGCGTCGCAGACCGACTGGATCGTCGCGAACGCGTCGAGCTCGGTCGGCTCCATCGGCACGATCATGACCGTGTACGACCTCGAGGGCCTCTACGAGAAGCTCGGCGTCGCGGTCGAGAGCATCAAGTCCTCCGACTCGAAGGACATGGGCGCCTCGTATCGCTCCCTCACCGACGAGGAGCGCGAGTCCCTCCAGGCGCAGGTCGACCGCGTGAACGAGATGTTCGTGGAGCGGGTCGCCGAGGGGCGCGGTCTCGACGTCGACGCGGTCTGGGAGTGGGCCGACGGCACGACGTATCTCGGCGAGGATGCGGCCGAGATGGGCATGATTGACGAGGTGGGCACCTACGACGACGCGCTGCGCAAGGCGGCGGAGCTCGGCGGCAGGGACCTCGACGACTGCTCGGTCGTGGACGCCACGTCTGTCTTGTAGCGTTTGAGTGAACCTTGCCAGCGGTCGGCGCTTTTGCGCTACCCTTAGCGCGAAGGCGATGACGGAGAGGTTCCGGGTCGAATGCGTCCGTTCCAGAGAGGCGAGCGTCTGCTGAGAGCCCGCCACGGTCGCGGTCCGGGAGTTCGCTCTACCAGCCGCGAGTTGAACGGAGGTCCCCGGCGCGCGTCGGCGGGCGGCCTCCCAGTAGGCGAGCCGGCCGGCCCCCGACAAAGGGCCGCAAAGAGTGGGCTTCGGCGGAGAGACACCCGCCGGGCCAATCAAGGTGGTACCGCGGATCAATCCGTCCTTGAGCACAGGATGCCGGGGGCGGATTTTTTTCACCCGGCTTTGATATGGAAGGGGTTCGCATGTCGATTGCCGAAGAACTGCAAGGAATACGCGACCGCGCGCTCGAGGCCATCTCCAAGGCCGACGGCCTCAAGTCGCTCGACGAGGTGCGCGTGGCCGTGGCAGGGAAGAAGGGCGAGCTCACGGCCGTGCTGCGCGGCATGGGCAAGCTCTCGCCCGAGGAGCGGCCCCAGGTGGGCAAGCTCGCCAACGAGGTCCGCGAGCTCGTCGAGTCGGCGCTCGAGGAGCGCAAGGCGGCGCTGTCCCAGCTCGAGCTCGAGCGGCGCATGGCGTCGGAGGTCGTCGACGTCACCCTGCCCGGCAGGCGCCAGCCGCTGGGCCATCAGCACCTCATCTCCGCGATCATGGAGGAGATGGAGGACTTCTTCGCGGGCATCGGCTACCGCGTCATGGACGGCCCCCGCGTCGAGACCGAGTACTACAACTTCACCGCGCTCAACACCCCGCCCGACCACCCGAGCCGCTCGGCGCGCGACACGTTCTACGTCGTCGACGAGTCCTGCGGCGCCGACGGCACGGCGACTTCGGGCGTCATCGGCGAGAGCAACGTGCTGCTGCGCACGCAGACCTCGGGCGTCCAGGTGCACACCATGGAGTCCCAGAAGCCTCCCATCTACGTGATCTCCCCGGGCACGGTGTTCCGTCCCGACGCGGCCGACCCGTGCCACCTGCCGCAGTTCCACCAGGTCGAGGGCCTTGTCGTCGACCGCGGGATTACGTTCGGCGACCTCAAGGGCACGCTTGACGCCTTCTGCCGCGAGATGTTCGGCAAGGACCGCGCGACGCGCTACCGCCCGCACTTCTTCCCCTTCACCGAGCCGAGCTGCGAGGTCGACATCTCGTGCAACGTCTGCCACGGCCAGGGCTGCCGCTTCTGCAAGGGGACCGGCTGGCTCGAGATCCTCGGTTGCGGCATGGTCGACCCCAACGTCCTGCGCTACGGCGGCATCGACCCCGAGGAGTACTCCGGGTTCGCCTTCGGCATCGGCGTGGAGCGTGTGGCGTGCCTGCGCTACGACCTCCCCGACCTGCGCATGCTCGTCGAAGGCGACATGAGGTTCCTCCGCCAGTTCTAACGGCCGACTCCTTGCGCAGCCGGCGCGGGAGCGCCCTCGGGCGGGTTCCCCGCGAAGCCGGCGCGTCGAACACGAAAGGAAACGCACACGATGCGCGTCTCATATGAATGGCTCAAGACGATGGTCGCCGTCCCCGACGACCCCAAGGACCTGGTCGCCGAGTACACGCGGACCGGCACCGAGGTCGAGGCGGTCGAGCAGGTGGGCGCCTCGCTTGACAACGTCGTCACGGGCATGGTGGTCTCGAAGAACGCCCACCCCGACTCCGACCATCTGTGGGTCACAACCGTCGACGTGGGCAGGGCGAACGTCGACAAGGACGGCAACCCCGTCCCGCTGCAGATTGTCTGCGGCGCGCAGAACTTCAACGAGGGCGACCACATCGTCGTCGCGCTCGTGGGCGCCGAGCTCCCGGGCGGCGTCAAGATCAAGAAGAGCAAGCTGCGCGGCGTTGAGTCGTGCGGCATGAACTGCTCCGCGCGCGAGCTCGGCATGGGGTCCGACCACTCCGGCATCCTCATCCTCCCCGAGATCGCGCCGCTCGGCATGCCCTTCACCCAGTACATGGGGATGTCCGACGTCGTGCTCGACTGCGAGATCACCCCCAACCGCCCCGACTGCCTCTCGATGATCGGCATGGCCCGCGAGACGGGCGCCATCCTCAAGGAGGAGTACCACGTCGACCTCCCCGCGGTGCACGAGTCGGAGCGGCGCGTCGAGGACCTCGTCTCCGTGAGGATCGAGGACCCCGAGCTCTGCCAGCGCTATGTCGCGCGCGTGGTGAGCGGCGTGAAGATCGGCCCGTCCCCCGAGTGGCTCGCGAAGCGCGTCGCCGCGTGCGGGTCGCGTTCGATTAACAACGTCGTCGACGTGACGAACTACGTCATGTACCTCACGGGCCAGCCGCTCCACGCGTTCGACCTCGGCAAGCTCTCCCATGACGACGAGGGCCGCGCGAACATCGTCGTGCGCGCCGCCCGCGACGGCGAGCGCCTCACGACGCTCGACGGCAAGGAGCGCACGCTGACCTCCGACATGGCGCTCATCACCGACAACGGGACCGTCCCCATCGCCCTCGCGGGTGTCATGGGCGGCCTCGACTCCGAGATTGACGAGGACACCGTCGACGTGCTCCTCGAGTCCGCCGCGTTCAGCAACGGACACACCTCGCGCACGAGCCGCAACCTGCAGCTCTTCTCCGAGGCGGCCATGCGCTACGAGCGCGTCGTCGATTCCGACGGGTGCGCCTGGGTGGCAGACGTCGCCGCCGCGCTCTTCGCCGACGTCTGCTCGGGCACGGTCGCGGCCGGCGCCGTCGACGTGTACCCCTGCCCCAAGGAGCCCCGCACGCTCACGCTGCGCTGCGACCGCCTGCGCGCGATGATGGGCGCCCCGATCGAGGACGAGTTCGCCGTCGACGCCCTGAGGAGGCTTGGCTGTGCGGTCGAGGACGCCGCCGGCCCCGACTACCAGGTCACCGTCCCGAGCTTCAGGCCCGACCTCGAGCGCGAGATCGACCTCTACGAGGAGGTCGTCCGCCTGTGGGGCGAGGGCGACATCGAGCCGACCCTCCCCGCGCCCAGGAACCACGCCGGCGGTCTCACGCTCGAGCAGCGCCGCCTGCGCCTCATCGGCCGCACGCTGCGCTCCTGCGGCCTCAACGAGACGCTGAGCTACGCCTTCGTCCCCGAGGACGATCTCGAGCGCGTCCGCATGACCGAGGAGGGGCGCGGGTGCGCCGTGCGCCTCATGAACCCCATGTCGAGCGACTGGACCGTCATGCGCAGGAGCCTCATCCCGGGCCTGCTGCGCAGCGTCGCGAACAACCAGAACCGCGGCGTGTCCAACGTGGCGCTCTATGAGACCGGCAGGCTCTTCTTCGGCCGCCCGGGTCACGCGCAGCCGAAGGAGCAGCGCTACGTGGCGGGCGTCCTCTGCGGCAAGTGGGACGAGGACGGCTGGGACTCCCACCGTCGGCCGCTCGACTTCTTCGACGCGAAGGGCGTCGTCGAGAACCTCCTCGAGGCGCTGAGGATCGAGAAGGTCAGGTTCCGCGCCGTCGAGGGCGACGGGTACGCGTTCGCCCAGCCCGGCCGCGTCGCCGAGGTCTCCGCGCGCGGCGCCGTGCTCGGCTGGGTCGCCGAGCTGCACCCCGCCGCGCTCGCCGCGTTCGACGTCGCGCCCTCGGTGGCGGCGTTCGAGCTCGATCTCGAGCAGCTCCTGCGCCTCGCGAAGACCGAGCTCCCGTACCGTGACATCCCCACGTTCCCCGCGGTCGAGATGGACGTCTCGCTCACGGTCGACGAGTCGGTGACGTGCGAGCGCCTCGAGCAGGTCATCTCCTCCGCCGGCGGCAAGGAGCTCGAGTCGGTGCGCCTCTTCGACATCTACCGCGACCCGATCCGCGTGGGCGTCGGCAAGAAGTCCATGGCGTTCTCGCTCGTGTACCGCGCCGAGGGCCGCACGCTCACGTCCGAGGAGGCCGACGCGCTCCACAGGCGCGTGGTCGACAAGGTCTGCCGCGCCACGGGCGCCTTCGTCAGGGGAGAGTGACCGAGATGGCGGACGCACGCGGCCGTGAGGTAACGGAAGGCGCCGGTCGCCCGGGCGGAGCGGGGGAGCACTCCCCCGCGCGCCGCGGGTCGGGCAAGGGTTTCTCTGCATCCACGGCCGCGCGCACCCGCACCATGGCGGGGGAGACGGTCGAGTTCTCCGCGGTCGACTACCGGGCGCCTGAGGCCCCGGCGGCGACCGTGCCCGGGTGCGCCCCCAAGGCGGTCGACGTCGCCCCCGGCGTCGCGATGGGCCGTGCCGTGGGCGTCTCGTCCCTCGGGCGGGGCCGGGCGTCCGGCTCCGCCGACGCGGGGTCGGGCGGCGCGGGCGGCCCGGGGCGCTCGCCCAGGGTGGTCGCCGCGGTCGTCGTGGCGTTCGCCGTCCTGGTGTTCGCGCTCGCGTTCTTCGGCTTCAGCGAGATGTTCAAGGGGCTGAACGAGAGCGCGTCGTCGGAGTCCTCGGTCACCTACGCGACCGACGCCTACACGCTCTTCGCCGTCGCGGGGGAGGACGGGGGCCTCTCCGCCCTCTACCTCGGGTACGTCGACTCGATCAACGAGCGCGTCGAGCTCTGCTCGATCGACCCCGCCGTCGAGGTCGTGGGCGGCGGCGACGAGACCGAGACCCTCGCCGAGGTCTACGGGCGCGCGGGCGCCGCGGACGTCGCCGACGCCGTCGCATCGCTCGCCCTCGTTGAGGTCAGGACCTGGATGGCGGTCGACGAGGCCCAGATGGGCGAGGTGCTCTCCCTCTGCGAGGGGACGGCCGACGAGTCGGTCGTGACGTCCCTGGTCTCCGAGATTTCCGGCGACGGCCAGGGCATCACGTCTACGGCGCTCTACGGGCTCCTTCTGGCCGTCTATCAGATCGGACCCGAGAACTACGTCCTGCTGCAGGCCCCCGTTGAGGAGGAATCGCAGGAAAACGGCGGCGTGCGGCTGGAAGACTCCGATTGGCTTATTATGGTTCGCGGCATGCGCGACTCTTCGAGCGACGTGTCGAACCTTTCGTGACGCGGCCCGACCGCGCCCCCGTCCCGTCCCCGGGCCGCCCGTGCGCTCGCCCGGGGCCGCGACCGACCGTGAAAGAGAGTGTTGATGGCTGAGTTCAACAACGGACCCTCTTACGACACGATGGAGTTCCTGAGAATCGTGAACGGCGCCCCCGCCGGCGCCTCCCCCGCGCCTTCCGCCGGGACGGGCGACGGCGGCTACGGCGGCCCATCCGCCGCGGCCGCATCCATCCCCGACCCCGCGTCGGGCGCCGCCTACCCGTCGGCCGTTCCCGTCCGGGAGCCCGAGGAGCCCAAGCCCGTCGTGATCAAGGGCGGTCCTCGGCGCGTCGTGCGCGCGGACGGTCGGTCCCCCGAGACCTCGTACGCCATGGGCCAGAAGCGGTTCTCCTTCTCGAGCGGGCACACTCTCTTCGCGCCCAAGAAGCGGCGCAACCGGGTCAGGGACGCGCTGATCGCCCTCCTCGCGCTCGCCCTCGTCGCCCTGGCGTTCGGCGTCGCGTGGGTCAACGTGAGCAGCGCGATCAAGCTCGACAAGCAGCAGGACATCGTCGACACCACCGATTACGACGGCGCGATCTCGCTCACGCCCTCCGACGACGGCGGGTACTACACGTGCTTCCTCGTCACCTCGGACAGGACGGACGAGGAGCACATCGGTGAGCTCTCCCAGGTCGCGCTCTACCGCTACGACAAGTCGGTCACGCAGTTCATTCTCGTGCACGTGCCGGCGAACCTCTACGTCGCGCCTACGAGCACGACCGAGGCGCGCACGCTCACGGACGTGCTCGACACGCAGAGCATCACGCGCGCGCTCAAGGCGGTCGACGCCGGTCTCGGCACGCGCATCTACAACGTCGTGTGCTGCGACCAGGAGACCTTCGACAGCCTCTCGACCGTCCTGAGCGGCTCGGTCGCCTCCGGTTCGTTCGACTCGGCCTCGCTGCTCGGCAGGGTCTACTCCAACATGTCGCTCGACGGCCTCGTCGAGCTCTGCGGCCAGATCGGCGCCCTCGCCGTGAACGGCGTCCGCGAGCTCACGGTGCCCACCACGGCGCTCGACGTCGACGGCGTCACGATGGCCCAGGCGACCTCGGACACGTACCGCTCGGCCCTTTCGCTCGCCCTCGCCGTCCCCGCGAACGCGAAGTACGACGAGAACGGCAACTACGCGGGCACTCAGTACGACGAGAACGGCAACCCGCTCTTCGACTCGACGGGCGCGCCGCTGGGGGCGCTTCGCGACGCGAACGGCAACCTCATGTTCGACGAGAACGGCTACCTGCAGTTCTCCGGCCAGCGCTACGACGAGAACGGCTGGCCCGTGGGCACCCACTATGACGAGAACGGCAACCCGATCCTCGACGAGTGGGGCAACCCCGCGGGGTCCCAGTACACCGAGGACGGCTCCGACTTCCTGTACGACGAGACCGGCAGCATCATCATTCTGTAACGACCAGCTCCGCAGGGCGTCCCGGCGGCGCGCGACGCGCGCCTGCGGCGGGGCGCCCTCTTTGAAAGGCGCCATATGCCCATGCATCCCAAGATCAGCGTGATCATGCCCGTCTACAACGTCGAGAAGTACGTCGGGCGCGCCATCGAGAGCGTCCTGAACCAGACGTTCGGCGACTTCGAGCTCCTCGTCGTCGACGACGGCTCGACCGACGGCTCGGGGAGGGTGTGCGACCGCTACGCCTCGCGCGACGCGCGTGTCCAGGTCTTTCACCAGCAGAACTCGGGCGCCCCCGCGGCGCGCAACTTCGCGATGGACCGCGCGCGCGGCGACTATCTCTGCTTCATGGACGCGGACGACTGGGTCGAGCCGCAGATGATGGAGAGGATGCACGGGTTCGCCTGCGAGGGCGACCTCGAGCTCGTCGTGGCGGGCTTTTACATCGACACGTACTGCGACGACGCCTCCTCGGACTGCTTCCGCCAGACGCTCTCGGTCGAGACGCAGGTCTA
>CAYMHQ010000017.1:5649-26285 GCA_964390275.1 uncultured Coriobacteriaceae bacterium | reverse complement strand
TCTACTTCGACAACGGCATCGAGCAGCGCATGAACGGCACCTGCGCGGGCGGCACCGGCGCGTTCATCGACCAGATGGCGAGCCTGCTCCACACCGACGCGGGCGGCCTCAACGAGCTCGCCAAGCGCTCGACCGTCATCTACCCCATCGCGAGCCGCTGCGGCGTGTTCGCCAAGACCGACGTCCAGCCCCTGCTCAACGAGGGCGCCAAGCCGGCCGACGTCGCGGCGTCGATCTTCCAGTCGGTCGTGACGCAGACCATCAGCGGCCTCGCGTGCGGCCGTCCCATCAAGGGCTACGTCGCGCTCCTCGGCGGCCCGCTCCAGTACCTCTCCGAGCTGCGCAAGCGCTTCAAGGTCACGCTCGAGCTCGACGACGAGCACATGCTGTGCCCCGCGAACGCCCACCTCTTCGTCGCGAGCGGCGCGGCCCTCGCGGCGGCGGGCGAGACCACGTCCTCGCTGCCGAGCCTGGTCGAGGCCCTCGAGGCCTTGGGCGACGTGCAGGGCTCGGAGGTCCAGCGCCTCGCGCCCCTCTTCCCCACGCCCCAGGACCGCGCCGAGTTCGACGCGCGCCACAGCGCCCAGGTCGTCCCCAAGGGCGACCTCGCGAGCTACCGCGGCCGCGTGTTCATCGGCATCGACGCCGGCTCCACCACGATGAAGGGCGCCATCATCGGCGAGGCGGGCGAGCTGCTGCGCACCTGGTACGCCCCCAACAACGGCGACGTGCTCGCGAGCGCCCGCGCCCTCATGGACGACTTCTACCAGGCGATTCCCGCGGGGTGCACCATCGGCCACGTCACCTGCACCGGCTACGGCGAGGGCCTGCTCATCGAGGCGCTCCGGGCCGACTCGGGCGAGATCGAGACCGTCGCCCACCTCCGCAGCGCGAACGAGGTGCTGCCCGGGGTCGAGTTCATCCTCGACGTGGGCGGCCAGGACATGAAGTGCCTGCGCGTGAAGGACGGCGTGATCGAGCACATCATGCTCAACGAGGCCTGCTCGAGCGGCTGCGGCTCGTTCATCAGCGCGTTCGCCGACTCGATGGGCATGACGGTGCAGGAGTTCGCCGCCACCGCGCTCACGGCCGAGCACCCCGTGGACCTCGGCAGCCGCTGCACGGTCTTCATGAACTCGCGCGTCAAGCAGGCGCAGAAGGAGGGCGCGACCGTCGGCGACATCTCGGCCGGCCTCTCGTACTCGGTCATGAAGAACGCGCTCTTCAAGGTCATCAAGATCCGCGACCCGCGCGAGATCGGCGAGAAGGTGATCGTCCAGGGCGGCACGTTCCTGAACGACGCCGTGCTGCGCGCATTCGAGAACCTCACCGGCAAGCAGGCCTACCGCCCCGACATCGCGGGCTGCATGGGGTGCTACGGCGCCGCCCTGCTCGCGCGCGACCGGGCGGGGGAGACGGGCACCTCGACGCTCCTCACGCACGACGAGATCATGAACCTGCAGGTCGCGCACCGCTCGGCCCGCTGCGGGCGCTGCTCGAACAACTGCCTGCTCACCATCTCCGACTTCGGCGGCGGGCGCAGGTTCGTCACCGGCAACCGCTGCGAGAAGGGCGCCGGCTCCAAGAAGGGCTCCTCGGGCGCGCCGAACCTCTTCGCGTACAAGACGAAGCGCCTCTTTGGCTACGAGCCGCTCGCCGAGGACAAGGCTCCCCGCGGCACCGTGGGCATCCCGCGCGCGCTCAACATGTACGAGGACTACCCGTTCTGGTTCACGTTCTTCACCAAGCTCGGCTTTAGGGTCGAGCTCTCGGCCCCCAGCACCAAGGCGACCTACGAGGCGGGCATCGAGTCCATGCCCTCGGAGAGCGTCTGCTACCCGGCCAAGCTCAGCCACGGCCACGTGATGGACCTCATCGAGCGCGACGTCGACTTCATCTGGATGCCGAGCATCCGCTGGGAGCGCAAGGAGGACCCGAGCGCGGGCAACTGCTACAACTGCCCCATCGTCATGAGCTACCCCACGGCGCTCAGGCTCAACGTCGACGAGATCAAGAGCCGCCACGTCGAGTTCATGAACTCGTTCGTCCCCTATCACGACGCCAAGGAGCTCAAGCGGCGCCTCTACGACCTCATCGACGGCGAGCGCTGGGCCGACGCGCAGAACGGCATCGGCAGGTTCCGCGGCGAGCGCATCTCGCGCGAGGAGATCGACGCAGCGGTCGACGAGGCGTGGGCCGAGTCGGTGCGCGCCAAGGAGGACATGCGCCGCAAGGGCGAGGAGGCGCTCGCCTGGATCGAGGAGCACCACGGCCACGGCATCGTGCTCGCCGGGCGCCCCTACCACGTCGACCGCGAGATCAACCACGCGATCCCCGAGCTCGTGAACTCCTACGGCTTCGCGGTGCTCACCGAGGACTCCGTGAGCCACCTCATGCGTCCCGAGCGCCCCATCCGCGTCGTCGACCAGTGGATGTACCACTCCCGTCTTTACGCCGCGGCGCGCTTCGTGACCACGCGCAACGACCTCGACCTCATCCAGCTCAACTCGTTCGGCTGCGGCCTCGACGCCCTCACGACCGACCAGGTGCAGGAGATCCTCGAGGCGAGCGGCAAGATCTACACGGTGCTCAAGATCGACGAGGTCTCGAACCTCGGCGCGGCGCGCATCAGGATCCGCTCGCTCATGGCGGCGCTCAAGGACAAGGAGGCCGAGGCGCTCGCCGCGGCCCAGGCCAAGGCGCGCGAGGCCGGCGCGACCGAGGCCGAGCTCGCGGGCGTCGAGGTACCGCCCACGCGCGAGAGCTCCCCGTGCGCGTTCCCCAAGGTGAGCTTCACGCAGGAGATGAAGGACGCCGGCTACACGATCCTCTGCCCCCAGATGGCGCCCATCCACTTCGACCTCGTCAAGGAGTCGCTGCGCTCGGGCGGCTACAACCTCGAGCTGCTCCCGAGCGTCGACCACGGCGCGGTGGAGGCCGGCCTCAAGTACGTGAACAACGACATCTGCTACCCGTCGATCCTCGTCACGGGCCAGATCATGGAGGCGGTCCTCTCCGGGCGCTACGACATGGAGCGGACGGCGGTCGTCATCACCCAGACGGGCGGCGGCTGCCGCGCGACCAACTACATCGCGCTCATCCGCAAGGCGCTGCGCGACGCGGGCTACCCCAACGTCCCCGTGATCAGCCTCGCGGTGGCCAAGGGCCTCGGCGAGAGCAACCCGGGCTTCAAGATCTCGACGAGCCTGCTGCTGCGCGCCTTCTACTCGCTCATCGTGGGCGACGCCGTGATGCAGATGCTCTACCGCGTGCGCCCCTACGAGGCGGTCCCCGGCTCGGCCGACGCGCTCTACGAGAAGTGGATGGCGCGCGCCCGCGTGGAGGCCCGCTCGTTCACCCGCGGCTCCATGACGCGCCTCATGAAGGACATGGTGCGCGAGTTCGACGAGCTGCCCCTGGTGAACGACGCCTCCAAGCCGCGCGTGGGCGTGGTGGGCGAGATCCTCGTGAAGTTCCACCCCACGGCGAACAACCAGGTGGTGCGCGTGATCGAGGCCGAGGGTTGCGAGGCGGTGTGCCCGGGCCTCGTCGACTTCTTCCAGTTCGGGTTCGCCGGCCGCCATCTCCAGCGCGAGGAGCTGGGCGCGCCCCTGTCGAAGGTGTTCACGCACGACATGGGCATCAGGCTCATCGAGTGGATGCGCGCGCCCGTGAACCGTCTCTTCGCCGCCTCGAAGCGCTTCACGCCCACGACCGACATCTTCGAGCTCGCCGACAAGGCCAAGACGGTGCTCTCGTGCTGCAACAACATGGGTGAGGGCTGGCTCCTCACGGCCGAGATGGTCGAGCTCATCGAGACCGGCACGCCCAACATCGTGTGCTGCTCGCCGTTCGCGTGCCTGCCCAACCACGTGGTGGGCAAGGCCGTGGTGAAGGAGATCCGCCGCCAGCACCCGGGCAGCAACATCGTCGCGGTCGACTACGACCCCGGCGCCTCCGAGGTCAACCAGCTCAACCGCATCAAGCTCATGATCAGCGTGGCGAAGGAGAACCTGCCCAAGGTGGGCCGCTGCGGGGCGAAGTAGGGGAGGCCGAGCGGCCGTCCGGCAGACGGATGGGCGCCCGCACGGGTCGGGCCGGGTCGACCGTCCGTCCCTGTGCGGGCGTCCTTATAGCATCCCGGTCGCCTGGAACCAGACGACGCGGCCGATGACCTTCACGCCGTCGTCGAGGTCGCCCTCGGCGCAGGCCGACCAGCGGCGGATGCGCGGGCGACCCTCCCCGGAAAGCTCGACCACGACGAGCGAGGCGCCCTCGGGCCGACGCTCGGGGTCGACGATCGCGTGGAACGTCCGCGGGGTCTCCTCGTCGGCGGCGGGATTGTCGACCTCGACGGCGAACGCCCCGGGGTACTTCTCGGCGACGCTCTGGGGGATGTCCACCCACTCGATGTCCACCCACACGGACTCCACCGAGGTTGCCGCCCGCGCGAGGTCGATGTCGATCGGCGGGCGCCGGCGCAGCGTGCGGCGCTTCGCGGGACGGCCGGGCGCGGTGGGCCTTCCCTCGCACCCGGACCAGTCTCCCGTCCTCGCGCCGCCGCCCGTCCCCTCGCGGTCGGCCGACTCCGCCTTCGCCTTCGCTTTCTCGCGGGCGCGCTCCGCGGCGTCGGTTGCGGCCGCCGCCTCGTCGGGCGAGAGCACGGGCACCGAATGGGGGTAGATGCCGAACTCCCGCTGCATGAGCTGCGCCTCGAGGCCGTACCGCTCCGAGAGGATGTCGTCCGGCTCTAGGTCGAACACCGTGCAGATGAGGGTCACGTTCGCCTGGCGGATGCTCGACCCGTCGTTCATCCAGCGCGAGACGGTGGCGGAGTCGACGCCGAGGCTCTTCGCGAACCCCTCCTGGGAGATGTCGAACAACTTGAGAAGCGCCCTGAGATTGCGTGCCAGAGCCATGCGTGCCTCCTCACTATAAACAACGTTTAACCTTACGTGAATCCAACCTTTTATACAAGTCGTTGCACTAAACGCATCGTAGCTGTTGCATTAATCGCAACCGATTACTACTATAGACACCATCGACCGCAACCAAGGAGGGCTGAATGGAATCTGAGAAGTTCGGCGCCGCTCGTCGCGCCTCAGGTGTCACCGTTGAGAAGGCGTCGAAGGCCTGCTCGGTCTCCCGGCCAACGTACAACGCGCGTGAGCGCTACCCCCTCGACTTCCGTCTGAGCGAGCTCAAGGCGCTCTACGACGTGCTCGACGAGACGGGCCGCAAGCTCCTCAAGGAAGCGATCGACTCGGTGTTCGAGCAGTAGGTTTTTGCTGCTCATATTCTGTGACAGTCGCCGCGACCCTTGACGATTGTACTTGCAGGAATAACATTTTAAAACTTTACGTTAGCGAACCGATGACCCGGTCGTCGGACGGTCCTCAAGGCCGTCCCGGGGTTGTCGGTTCGCATGGATTTTGATGAAAGGTTGGGCCGATGGAAAACATTCTGGGCAATAAGATCGCCACGCTGCGGACGGCGCACCATCTTACGCAGCAAGAACTGGCGGAACGTTGCAACTGCGAGACGAGCGTGATCGCCGGCCTTGAGGACGGCGAGCTTCCCGCCTCCCTCGCGCCTCTCATCAAGATTACCCGCGCCCTCGGCGTCCGCCTCGGCACCCTCATGGACGACGACGAGAGCTTTGGCCCCGCGTACATCGACGGCAGCCAGATGGAGGAGGTCGCGCGCCTCAAGACGCTCCAGACCACCAACGACGCCGGCGAGCTGAGCTACTTCAGCCTGGCGGCCGGCCGTCCCTCCCGCCACATGGACCCGTTCATCATCACCGTCGAGCCCTCCGGCAAGACCGACCACAAGCTCGTGGGCCACGAGGGCGAGGAGTGGCTCTTCGGCATGGAGGGCTGCTTCGAGGTCGAGTACGGCAAGGACCTCTACGTCATCCATCCCGGCGAGAGCATCTACTACGATTCCATCGTCCCCCATCAGGTCCGCGCCCACGACGGGCAGAAGGCGAAGTTCCTGGCCGTCGTGTACACGCCGCTGTAAGATTCGGAGCCGCACATGACAAACGAGTGTTCCAACGAGGCCGTCGAGGCTTCCGAGACCGCCGGCGAGGCCGCGGCCGAGGGCTGCTGCGCCAAGAAGGCGCGCCCCCACCGCCTGACCCTCGACGAATGGCCCGAAGGCGTGCCGCTGCCCGAGGGCGGCTCGCCCGACTACCCGCTCCACTCCGAGCTCACCATCGGCGCGTACTTCCGCGAGCAGGTCGCCAAGGACCCCTCGCACGAGTTCGTGGTCTACCCCGACCGCGCGCTGCGCTGGACGTACCGCGACTTCGACGAGCGCACCGACGAGCTCGCGAAGGGCCTGCTCGCCATCGGCATGCGCCCGGGCGACCACCTCGGCGTGTGGGCGCGCAACATCCCCGACTGGCTCACCTTCATGTACGCCACCGCCAAGATCGGCGTGGTCATGGTCACCGTGAACCCGGTCTACAAGAGCCACGAGCTCGACTACGTGCTCAAGCAGTCGGACATGAAGGCCCTGTGCGTGATCGACGCCTACCGCGACGTCGACTACCTCAAGATCATCTACGAGCTCGTGCCCGAGGCGCTCACGCAGGAGCGCGGCCACCTCGAGTCCGAGACGTACCCCTGCCTCAAGAACATCATCTACATGGGGCCGGAGAAGCACCGCGGCTGCTACAGCGTGCCCGAGCTCATCCTGCTCGGCAGCTACATGCCCGACTCGGTGCTGCGCGAGGCCGAGGAGCAGTTCGACAACGACGACGTGGTGATGATGCAGTACACGTCGGGCACGACGGGCTTCCCCAAGGGCGTCATGCTCACGCACCGCAACATCCTGAACGACGGCTTCTTCATCGGCGAGGGCCAGAAGCTCGGCGCCGACGACCGCGTGACGCTGCCGGTGCCGTTCTTCCACTGCTTCGGCTGCGTGCTGGGCGTGATGGCGTGCCTCACGCACCGTTCCACGATGATCATCGTCGAGGACTTCGACGCCGGCCTCGTGCTGCAGGCGATCCACAAGGAGAAGGCGACCGCGGTCTACGGCGTCCCCACCATGTTCATCGCCGAGCTCAACCACCCCGACTTCGACAAGTTCGACCTCTCCCACCTGCGCACCGGCATCATGGCCGGCAGCCCGTGCCCCCCGGAGACGATGCGCGAGGTCATGGAGCGCATGCACATGCGCGAGATCACCATCTGCTACGGCCTCACCGAGACGAGCCCCGTGTTCACGCAGACCTCGGCTGACGATGACATCGAGCACAAGTGCGAGACCGTGGGCCGCAAGCACCCGCCCGTCTCCGTGCGCGTGATCGACCCCGCCGACGGTCACATCTGCGGCCTCGACGAGCCCGGCGAGCTGTGCTGCAAGGGCTACAACGTCATGAAGGGCTACTACAAGATGCCCGAGGCGACGGCCCAGGCGATCGACGCCGACGGCTACCTGCACTCCGGCGACCTCGGCACCGTCGACGCCGACGGGTACTACCGCGTGACCGGCCGCATCAAGGACATGATCATCCGCGGCGGCGAGAACGTCTACCCGCTCGAGATCGAGAACTTCCTGCTCGGCATGCCCGGCATCCTCGACGCGCAGGTCGTGGGCATCCCCGACGCGAAGTACGGCGAGATCGTGGGCGCGTTCGTGCGCACCCGCCCCGGCTACGAGAACATGACCGAGCAGGACGTGCGCGAGTGGGCCATCCCGCGCATCGCCCGCTACAAGGTGCCCAAGCGCGTGTTCTTTGTCGACGACTTCCCCATGACGCCGTCGATGAAGGTCCAGAAGTTCAAGCTTCGCGAGATGGCGAAGGAGCTCGTCGCCGCCGGCAAGTAGGCCGAGCGCGAGAGACGGGCATACGCGACGCGACGAGAGCGCCCGCGGTTCCGGAGGGTTCGGAGCCGCGGGCGTCTTGCGTTACAGGCGAGCTGGAATCGCTTTTTCGGAAATCTGACCAAAAACCGGGGTAAGTCAGTTTCCGGATTGATATAAGGAGGGGCCAAAGGACCTTTCATCGAACCCCTTCACAAATGCCCACCTCATCTACCTGCGGTAATAAGATTGATTGCAATCGTAATACTGCTCGCGACCCTAATTCTACGACTGTTATATCAACTCAGAAACTGACTTACCCGCCTTTTTGGTCAAAAAACGGAAAAAGCGATTCCAGACGCGGGCGTCAGGGCGGGGTCTGGAATCGCTTGTAGCAAATCCCTCATCAATAAGCCAGTTCGTCGCACTCACTCTTGCCTGCGGTCCTGCCGCCCCTACCCCTCCAGCTCGACAACCCTCGTCGCGATGCGGGCGGTGAGGGCGGGGGAGTGCGACACGAAGACGAGGCCTGCGTCCGAGCGCTCGACCTCCTCCACGAGGACGTGCCAGATGCGCGCCTGGGTGAGGGCGTCGAGCATCGTCGACATCTCGTCGGCGATGACGAATCGAGGCTTCGTCGCGAGGGCGCGGGCGATGCAGAAGCGCTGCAGCTCGCCGCCCGAGAGCTCGTGGGGGAAGCGCGTGAGCCAGGCGTCGCGGATGCCGAGGCGCTCGAGCAGCTCGGCCTTCTCCGGCTCGATCGAGGGGTCGCGAACGGCCTTCGCGGTGCCGTCGCCCACGCCGGCCTCAGCGAGCGTGGCGTTCATGCGCATGCGGGGGTCGACGGCGGTCTCGGGGTGCTGCCAGACCATCTGGACCGGGCACACGCCGCGCCGGGGGAGCGGCTGTCCGTCGAGCAGGATCTCGCCCGCGGCGGGCTGGAGGTAGCCCGAGAGCATGCGGCAGAGCGTCGTCTTGCCAAAGCCCGAGGGCGCCTTGAGCGCGACGCGCTCGCCCGGCTCGACGCGCAGGCTGAACCCCTGGTAGATGGGCCTGTTCTTGGAGTACCCGAATGAGATGTCGCGCGCCTCTAGCATCGCTCGCCCTCCTCGCCGCTCGACTTGCCGTCCGCCGCGCTCATCGCCGTGTCCTTCTCGCCATCCGCCGCGAACTCATGCTCGGGCAGCGCGTGCCACAGCGCCTTGCTGAAGGGGTGGCGCAGCGTGTCGGGGGAGGCGAAGTTCTCGACCGAGGTCTCCTCGATCACCGTACCGTCCTTGAACACCGCGACGCGGTCGGCCACGCGCAGGGCGAGCTCGATGTCGTGCGTGATGAGCAGGACGCCGCCGCCGTTGTCGGCGAACTCCCTGAAGTCGCTGAGCGCCGCGAGCGCGAGGTCGAGGTCGAGGCCCGGGGTGGGCTCGTCGGCGACGATGACGCGCGGGTCGTCCATGAGGGCGCAGCACAGGAGCACGCGGCGGGCCATGCCGCCCGAGAGCTCGAACGGGTAGAGGTCGGCGACCGACTCGTCGAGCCCGTAGCGCGCGAACAGCTCCCGGCGCCGCTGACGCCTGCGCTCGCGGTCCTCGCGCCGGGCCTTCCCGCGACCGCGCGGCATGCCCTCCACCTGACGCCCCACCTTCATGAGGGGGTCGAGGTTGTTGACGCTCTGGGGCACGAGGCTGATGCCGTTGCCCCGCAGGCGCGCGAGGTCGTCCGCGCCGCACGGCTCGCCGTCGAACCAGATGCGCCCCGTGACGGTCGCGTTCGGCTCGAAGAGGCCGAGCACCGAGTCGGCGAGCAGCGTCTTGCCCGAGCCCGAGGCGCCCACCACCGCGAGGATCTCGCCGTAGTGGAGCGAGAGGCTCAGGTCCTCGATGACGCGCGCCTCGTGCCTGCCCGCCTCGAAGAACGGCTTGTCCTCGTCGTACATCTCGAACGAGACGCTCAGGCTCTCCACCTGCAGCAGGTGGTGGCCGTGCACGTGGTGCGTCCGCGCGCCGTGCGTGTGATGGTGGTGCTCCTCGCCGTCCTCGTGGGGGACCGCCTCGTGGTAGACCACCGTGTAGTCGCCGTACGCCTTGCTGTGCGAGGGCGCCACGTCGCCCGCGTCCACGTGCGCGATCAGGGGGATCCCGGCTTGCTGCCCGGCGGTCTGCCCGTTCCTCTCGGTTGCGTCACTCATGTCGCACCCCCTATTCCTGCGAGCTGTGCGGGTCGACGAGCTTGCGCAGGCTGGTGCCCGCGATGTCGAACAGCATGACGGTCAGGATGAGCGCGAGACCGGGGAACACGGCGAGCCACCACATGCCGGCCGAGAGGTAGGTCATCGACTCGCTCAGGATCACGCCTATGGCGGGCTGGTCGGGCGAGAGGCCAAAGCCCAGGAACGTGACCGCGGCCTCGTGGAGGATGGCGTGCGGGAACATGAGGATGAGCCCCACCACGTACTGCGGCAGCACGTAGGGCAGCATGTGGCGCACCATGATGCGCACCGGGCCCGCGCCGAGCCTGCGGGCGCACGCGATGTAGGTCGACTGCTTGCACTGGAGCACCTCGGCCCGCACGACGCGCGCGAGGTTGGGCCAGTGGGTGAGCGCGATGCCCACGGTGACGCCCCAGAACCCCTTGCCGAGCGCGTACGAGATGAGGATGAGCAGCACGATGTGGGGGAGGCCCATCATGAGGTCGATGAGCCAGGTGATGACGGCGTCGGTCTTGGGGCCGCCGAGCGCCGCCGCCGTGCCGAGGGCGAGCGCGATGATCGACGAGACGCCGGCCGCGAGCAGGCCCACGAGGACGCTCGTCGAGAGGCCGGTGAGCGTGCGCAGGAACATGTCGCGGCCCATGTGGTCGGTGCCAAAGGGATGCTCGAGGCACGGGGCGAGCTTTTTGATCGAGAAGTCGACGACGGTCGCCTGGTCGGAGACGGCGAGGCCCGCCGCGACGATGACCGCGAGCCCCAGAATCGTCGCCACGCACACGGCGAGCGTGACCTTGCGGTTGCCGAGACCGCTCCTGCGCGGGCGGTGGAGGACCGGCACGGGGTTGGCGTACTCCACCTTCACCGCGGCGGCCGCGAGCGCCTTAGGCATGGGACCCTCCTCTGCGGATGCGCGGGTCCACGACGCCGTAGAGCACGTTGGCGACGAGGTTCCCCGAGAAGACGATGACGGCCGAGACGAGCGCGATGCAGCACAGGAGCGCCGCGTCGCCGCCCAGGCCGGCCGTGACGGCGGCCTGACCGAGGCCGGGGTAGGAGAATACCTGCTCCACGAGCACCGACCCGCCGAATATCTCGGATATCGAGGCGAACTGGAGCGTGAGCGCGGGGAGCGCGAGGTTCCGGAGTCCGTGGCGGCGCACCGCCTGCCAGGTCGTGAGGCCGCGCGTGCGGGCGAAGCGCATGTAGTCGCTCTCCATCACGTCGACGGTCTTCTCGCGCGTGTGCAGCGCGATGTTCGCGACGCCGAGGAACGAGAGCGTGAGCGCGGGCAGGGCCATGTGGTAGAGCGTGTCGCCGAGGGTGACCTCCGACGAGGCCGTCCCGATGGGCACCGAGAAGCCGATGGGGAACCACCCGAGCTGCACGCCGAACACCACGAGCGCGACGAGGGCGAGCCAGAACGTGGGCGTCGAGGCGAGCACGAAGCAGTACCCCTTCACCACGCGGTCGAGCCAGCTCCCCCTGCGCACGCCCGCGGCGATCCCGAGCACGACCCCAAAGACGCCGCTCAGCACCCACGCGACGGTCATGAGGGCGAGCGAGTTCGCGGCGCGCGTGGCGACGACCTCGGTCACCGGCGCGTTATAGCGCAGCGACGTGCCGAAGTCCCCCTGCAGCGCGCTGCCGAGCCATCCCGTGAAGCGCTCCCACAGCGGCACGCCCACGCCCCAGTACTCGGCGAGCTGCGCGCGCTTCTCCTCGCTCATGTTGATGTAGGCCGCCTGCCCCACGTTCGCCTGGACCGGGTCGATGGGGGAGAGGCTCACCAGCGCGAACGTGACGAAGCTGATCGCGAGGAGCAGCAGCGCGAACTTGACGAGGTTGCGAATGACGACGCGTCCGATGCCCATGGTCCCGCCCACGCCCCCTTACGCCCAGCTCCAGCGGTCGACGTTGTTGACGAGCGACCAGCCGTGCCCGTGGGGGTGCGGCTTCTGCTCGGCCACGTCGAGGCCGTCGCGCACGAAGTAGAGGTGGTCGACGTTGGCGAGCCAGACCCAGGTCGCCGCCCCCTGCGGGGCCACGCCGGTCTCGCCGTCCCACTGGGCCTTCTTCCAGTAGGGGTACGACTTCTCGACGGTGGGCTGGGCGAGTGCCTCGTCGAGATACGCGTCGACGGTGGGGTCCTCGTAGCACGAGAAGTTGCCCCATCCGGTGGAATAGTTGAGCTGGTACATCTCGGTGGGCGAGTTCGAGCCCCATCCCCACTCGACGAGGTCGGAGTACTGGTGCGGGTAGATCTCGTCCCAGCTCTTGCCCTCCGGCAGGACCTCGACGCCGATCTCGCGCATCTGGTTCGCGAACTCGAACGCGATCGCCTGGCGCGTGGAGTCGCCGGCGCTGTAGTAGAGGTCGAGGGAGCAGCGCAGGCCGTCCTTCTCGAGGATGCCGTCGCCCGAGTCGGTCCAGCCGGCCTCGGCGAGCAGCTCCTTTGCCTTCTCGCGGTCGCACTCGACGCGCATGTCCTCGCTCGACCAGGGCAGGCCGTCCCCGACGCTGTACGCGGGGGTGCCGTAGCCCTCGAGGGTGTTGGTGATGAGCGTCTCGCGGTCCACGGCGAGGTTGATCGCGCGGCGCACCGCGACGTCGGCCGTGACGTCGTTGCCCGTGGGGTAGGTCACGCCGCCGGTCTCCTTGGCGCCGCCGCCGGCGACGCTCGGCAGCGAGATGCCGCGCGAGTCCACCGAGCCGCACGCGAGCAGGCTGTAGCCTCCCGGCACGACGTCGGCGTAGACCGCGCTGGTGTAGGCGATGTCGACCTGTCCGGCGAGCGCGGCGGCGAGCGCGGCGTCCTCGCTCATGAAGACGACCACGACGCGGTCCATGAGGGGCGCGTCGCCGTAGTAGTCGGGGTTCGCCCTGAGGATTGCCTGCTGGCCGCGGTCCCACTGCTCGAGCATGTAGCGCCCGCTGCCGATGGGGTTCGAGCCGTAGTCCGCCCCGTAGGCGTGCTCGGGCACGATTCCCATCACCGCGAGGGTGTAGAGGAGCGCGTTGTAGGGCTTGTTGAGGTGGATGACCACGGTCGTCGCGTCGGGGGCCTCGGCCTTCTCGACCATCGAGAGGTCGGCCTCGCTCGCGCCGCCGGTGGCGATGCCGTTGATCGTGAACGCCACGTCGGAGGCCGTGAGCGGCTCACCGTCGGTGAACCTCACGTCATCGCGGATCGTGAAGGTCCAGGTGAGCCCGTCGTCCGAGCAGGAGTAGGAGGTCGCGAGGTCGTTCTTGAAGCCGAGGTCGGCATCGGTCACGATGAGCGTCGACTGGATGAGCGGCTCGTGGACGTGCTCGCCGCAGCCCCACGCGACGAGGGGGTCGAACCCGGCCGCGGGCTCGGAGGTCGTGGGCATCGCCACGATCACCTGGCTCGTCGCGGTGGCGTCCTGTGACTGCGAGCCCGCCTGGTCGGCGAGGGCCTCCCGCGGACTGGTGCCCAGACGAGCGCCGGCGCCGGAGAGCGCGGCGAGCGCTGCGCCCGCGCATGCGGCGCACCTGACGAGCGAACGACGTGTGCAAGAAAGCATTGTGGGCCTCCGAATCCTCTCGAACCGTGGCCCACATGGTACCCAAGAGTAATACGAATTGCAAGAATCGTAATACCAGGATGTTATGACTTTCCCGATTCGTCATACTGCTCGGGCGGCGTCCCAAGGGTGGCGGCGCCCGAGCAGCGGCTCGCGGGGAGGCGCGGGGACGCGCGCTAGAGCTTGCACTTGAGGATGTTGCCCGCCATCGGCTTGACCTGCTTGGCACCCGACATGCGCAGGATGCCGTCCTGGTCGACGTGCCACACCATGTAGGGCTGGATGCCGCCGTGCTCGAGCATGAGGTTCACGAGGGAGACGAGCATGGGGAGCCCGGGGAGCTTGGTGTCGCGCGAACCCTCGTCACCATCGCCCTCGTCGTCCGGATCGGCCTCGTCCTGGAGGAGGTAGGCGCGCGCGTTCGAGGCGGTCGTGGTGCCGATGGCGACCCGGATCTTCTCGGTTGCCGGGACGGGTTCGTAGAGCTGCCCGCCCTCGTCCCCGCTCTCGGCGTCGGCGTCCTCGTCCGCGGGCTCCTCCTCGGCGTCTCCCTGCGCCTCTTCCTCGGCCGCCTCCCCGGCGACTACGCCGACGGTGGAGAGGTCGAAGTCGTCGGGCACGAGCGTCTCGACCTCGAGGTAGACGGTGACCTCCGAGCTCGCCTTCTTCGCGGCTGCCAGCTCCTCGGGGTCCACCGTGAGGAACCCCGAGTCGAACCGGCGCTCGTTGGCCTCCTCGGCGAACGCCTCGAGCGCGATGCAGTCCGTGTAGAACAGCCACGCGGCCTGACGGGGGTCGGTTCCTTTGTTCATCAGCACGGGCATGGCGTCCTCCGATTCTCGAAGCGGGCGCCGGCATGCCCGCCGACGCCCGCAGCTGCTTTGCGCGTTCTGCGCATCCCGCATCTATAGCATCTATATATAGTAGCGAATCGCCTAGTAGTGCGTGATCACCACGTCGCCCACCGAGAGGTAGTCCCACGCCCACGCCGCGACCGACGGGGGCAGGTTCACGCAGCCGTGGGAGCCCAGGAGCGTGTGGTAGACCTGGCTCAGGCTGTAGTAGTCCTGGGTCCAGTCCTGCCAGTCGGCGTCGTGCAGGCCCACCATGTTCTCGACGAACGGCATCCAGTAGGACACGAACGTCTCGTACAGCGGGTTGCCGTTCTCGTCGGGCAGGCCCTTGAGGGTCTGGTTGCGCGCCTTGTTCGTGATGTAGTACACGCCGGTGGGCGTGGTGCGTCCCTCGACGGCGTCGGTGCCGCTGATGATGGGCGTCTCCATGGCGATCGAGCCGTCGCTGTCGTAGAAGCGCGCGTACTGCTCGGTGAGGTCGACGTCGACCCAGCGCGTGCCCCAGTCGTTGCCGCCGGGGTTGTAGACCTCGGCCGTCTGCTTCATGGGGATGTCGTACTGGCCGGTGTACTTGTTGTAGATGCAATCGAGCACCAGGCTGTACAGCTCGTCGCCGTTGCTGATCCACCCGTAGCTGCCGCCCGAGACGGTGACCTGCTTCAGGTCGTAGGGCCTCGTGTACGTCCTCGTCGTGCCGGCGGAGTCCACGATGGTCTCGATCGCGTTGCACCAGGCGGCGACCTTCGACTCGTCGAGCCACACCGTGCCGTCGTCGCCGTACGAGAGCCACTCGTTCACGGTGGCCGAGCTGATGGTGGCCACGGCGGTCCCGGCGACCATGAGGTCGATGTTGCAGCCGAAGATCTCGTTGTTGGCGGTGTTCATCTGGGCGATCAGGTTGGGGTCGTCGGCCTTCACGGTCTGCTGCACGAGGTTCGCGCTCGTGAGCGCCGCGTGGTCGCTGCCCTTCGCGAGCGCCTCGGCGATCGTGGTGGTCACGCTGTCGACGTCGAGCTTGGTGCCGAGCGAGCCGGGGTTCACCTTGAGGGAGTTGGTCGCCTTGTCGAAGTACAGGAACGCGTCGACGGGGTCGTCGGCCATGCTGTTGAACGAGGAGAGCTGCGCCTCGACGGTGTCGCGGAGGAGCGACGAGTCGAACGAGGTGACGAGCACGTCGCTGTAGTCGTGCTCGCCGAAGAGCTGGACGGGCCACTGCCAGCTGTCGACCTTCTCGAGGCCGGCGGTCACGGCGGTGTCGACGTTGAGCTCGAGGCCGGCGTTCGAGCTCGTGAGCGTGAAGTTCACGCCCTGCCCGGAGACGGTCACCGTCTTGGCGGTGGAGGCCTCGTCGAGGACCTCCTCCGCGCTCGCGGTCGAGAGGAACGAGACGTTCGAGCCGCCGATGGACGTGTTCGGCCAGAAGCGCTGGTAGAACACGACGCAGCCGAGGCAGTAGACGATTCCCAGCGCGATGAGGACGCAGCCGAGGGCGATGCAGATGGCGTTGGAGGCGCGGTTGACCGACTCTTTCGATCCGGAGGCGGGCTTCGAAGACATGTGACCTCGATTCATCAAGCGATGTCCGGCGGGTCTGCCGGAATGGTGCGAAGCGATTGTTGAATGATACGGCATCCGGGCCGCGGCGGGGGCCTGTCGGGGGCTCTCTCACCTGCGCCCCACAACAATTAAGGGCGGTCCGGGGTCGCGGGGACACTATGTGGTATCCTGAACGCCGTTTCAGAATGTCGAATCGCCGAGGGGTGGGGGACCATGGCTTTTTCCAGATGAGCCGCGGGGAGGGTGTTCGCTTCCGTGGGGAGCGAGAACGGGACGGTGCGCCATGAATAGGCATCTGGGTCGGGCGCTGCCCCCGGTCGCCATGATGGCGGTCTTCGTCGTGGGCGTCAGCCTGTTCAACAGCGCGAAGTGGATCATGCTCAACGAGTCGGCGGACGTCCCGCTCGCGCTCCTCTATTTCTCGCGGTTCATGGGAATCGCCGTCTACCCGGTCGCGGCGGTCCTGTTCCGCAACCGCCCGCCGCGCGTGGAGAGCCTCCTCGCGCTCGTCGTCTCCTTCAACGCGCTCTATATCTTCTCCCTGGTCGCGACGCCCCTGATCCACGACGCGCGCCTCGCGGCGGTGGTCACGTACGTGTTCACCGGTGGTATCTACGGCGTCTCGACCGAGATCTTCGTCCTGCTGTTCGCGCACGTGTTCTCGACGTGCGGGCCGAGGCGGGGCGCGGTCATGTTCGCGATCATGCAGCTGCTGTCGAACAGCCTGGTGCTCCTCCTCTCGGTCTTCGACTTCGCCACCCTTCTGAGCCTGCGCATCGCGTTCATCATCGTGGGGCTCGCGCTCGTCTCGCTCGTCGTCTGCGGCCTGCTGCGCGGGGCGTTCGACTTCGGCGCGCCCCTGTGCTGCGAAGGACCCCTCCCCGACGAGGCCCCGGCGGCCCGGCGCTCGTTCCCCGACTCCCTCAACAGCTGGTCGTTCTTCCTGCTGGTCGGTCTCGCCTTCCAGTCCCTCTTCGGGTTCAACGCCCAGGTCAGCTCGGAGTCCGGCAGCAACTTCGCCCTCTATGACGCGTACACGACCATCATCCTGCTCGTGTTCGACGTCGTCCTCGTCGCCGTCGTGTACATCTACGGCGAGCGGTTCACCTTCCCCGCGGCGCTCGGCCTCATCGCGGCGCTCTACGCCTGCGGGTTCGTCTTCTATTCGTACGCGTGGCAGTCGAACAACCCCGTCTCGGGCGCGCTCGTCCGCATCGGCTACGACTGCTCGTGCGTGCTCTTTTGGCTGTTCACGACGAGGAAGGCGTGCGAGAACCCCCGGCGCACGTACCTCTATTACAGCCTTCAGGGGACGTTCCTCAACGTCCAGTGCGGCCGCGCCCTGGGCTCCTTCATGGTGACCCTCTTCGACTCGCAGGCGGCTCTCGTCATGGGGACCGCGCAGGTCTCGCTGTTCATCGTGGGCATGGTGTGCCTGGGCGCGTTCTTCTTCGTCTGCGCCGAGGGGGCGGACGTGTTCGCCGGCCTCGGCGCTGCGGGTGCCTCCGATGGCGCGACCCGCGTCGCCGGGACCGATGCGGGGCGACGCCTCCCCTCTGAGGCCGACCCGGAGGCGCGGGCGAGCGACGTGCGCGCGGAGGCGTTCTGCGAACGCCTGCAGCTGTCCCAGCGTGAGTGCGAGGTCCTCGTCGAGACGCTCCACGGGCACAACCGGGCGAGCGTCGCCGAGAAGCTCGGCCTTTCTCCCGACACCGTCAAGCACTACCTCAGCCGCATCTACCTCAAGGCGGGCGTGAGCTCCAAGCAGGAGCTTGTGTCGCTCGTCGAGAGCGAACCCGTCGAACCCAAGGCGACGCAGGGCTAAATACCTGGGGAAACGTCCCCCTTACCCGGCGAGGTGGGCCATTACCCGTTTTGGGCCTACCCGCCGGGCGGGCATGGGACGGCGCGAAGTCCCGCCGTTTCGGGCATTATCGGCCCCCGCGGCTCCCTCCTATCCTCCGCAGTGTCACGTCGGAGCGGGCGTCTCACAGGCGCCGGCGCCGGCAAACCACAGCGGAACGGACGAAGGAGGACAACATGGGCATCACGGACAGCGTCACCCGCAGGCATATGCTTCAGCTTACGGGCGCCGGCGTCCTGGGAGCCGCCGCGCTCGCGAGCGTCGGCTGCGACAGCGCATCGAAGGAGGTGACAGAGGAGACAAAGACCGACACGGCCGCCACCGCCGCGCCCGTCAAGCAGACGTACACGGTGTACGACCCCACCGGCTCGGTCGAGATCACGCAGACCTACGCGCCGCGCCTCGACACGGTCGACGGCAAGACCATCGCGTTCGCGAGCGACGGCATGTGGGCTGACGACAGGACGTTCGAGCTCATCACCCAGCTCTTCGCGGAGAAGCACCCCACGACGACGATCATCAGGGAGGACAACTTCCCCATCGGCATCGACGCCCTGACCAAGGCCGACAACCCCATCGTCGGCATGATGCAGGACCTGCACGTCGACGCCGCCATCATCGGCAACGCCGGTTGAGGCAGCTGCTCAACAGCGGTCGGCCGTGTTGCCGCCCAACTTGAGATTGCTGGTATCCCCACCACCTGCGTCACCCGCTATGGTTTCGACGCCGTCGTAGGCAACGCCTTCGCCGGCTTCGGGTTCCCCGCCGAGGGAACCGTCAACTACATCTTCCCCGCCGAGATGTTCCTCGAGGGAAGCGACCTCACCCCGCTCGAAGAGCACTTTGACGACCTCGTCAACGGCCTCATCACCTGGGAGCCTTCGTTTACCGGCACAGGTGTCACCGAGTCGAGCATGGTCAGCGTCGAGGCTACCGACTACCAGGAAGCCTTCGAGAAGATCAACAAGCTCTTCATCCGCAACAAATGGAGCGACGACCTCCCCATCATCCCGCCCACCGAGGAGAAGGTCGACTGGATCCTCACCGGCACGAGCAGGGACCCCGAAGAGGTCATCACCCCCAAGGGAGGCATGCCCACGCGCGGCGGCATCGCCACGGTGCGCCACATCGCCATCGCCCTCGCCATGGCAGGCGGCCGCCCCGAGTACCTCCCCGTCACCATCGCGTGCGTCAAGGCCATCACGAGCGCCGACGCCGAGATGCAGAGCTGGACGACCACCACGAACAGCACCATCCCCGCGATCGTGGTGAACGGCCCCATCGCAAAACAGATTCGCATCCCGCACGGCTACGGCTGCCTCGGCCCCAACCCCGTGTGGCCCGCCGGCCAGGTGATCGGCCGCGCCATCCGCATCATGCAGATGACGCTCGGCGGCGCCCAGCCCGGCTCGAGCACCATGGCCATCTTCGGCGGCCTGCGCGCGACGAACTGCGTCTTCGCCGAGGACGAGGAGGGGCTGCCCGAGGGCTGGCCCACGCTCGCCGGCGAGCGCGGCTTCACCTCCGAGCAGAACGTCGTCACGACGACCTGCATCTGCAGCTACGACAACTTCTTCTGGCACTTCGGCGACGCCGAGGCCAACGACCGCAGCCTGAGGCTGACCGCGAGCGTCATGTCGTGCCCCAACGAGGTCCGCTACGTCTTCCACCAGCGCCTCGCTGAGGACGGCATCGACCTGAACACGGGCCTCGCCCTGCTCCCCAAGGCGTTCGTCCAGGCGCTCGCCGAGAAGAACGGCTACACCAAGGAGGATGTCAAGCAGTACCTCTGGGAGCACTCGAAGCTGCCCAAGTCGAAGTTCATCGACCTCGGCTGGAAGAGCGTCATGGACCAGTGGGACATGTTCGCCGAGGCCGGGGACGACGACCTCATCCCGATCTGCCCGTCCGGCGACCAGGTCCGCATCGCGATCACCGGCGGCGCCCAGGGCGGCCACGGCTACTACATGATGGGCGTCCCCATGGGCAAGACCGTGAGCGTCGAGGTCGAGGAGCTCCCCGAGAAGTGGGACGACCTCCTCTTCCAGGCCGAGATCGACATGGGCGCACCCGCCGAGGACTAGCGGCCCAAAGGCCCGAGCGCGACCGGCGTGACGGGGATGGATGATCGACCGGGCAAGACATATGAACGGGGCCGCAGCCCGATGCGCATGCGGGCTGCGGCCGGTAACAACCATTGACTATGTAAGGAGTGTTTCAGCTATGAGCACCAAGAGCTATTCCCGTCGTTCCTTCCTCACCCTCGCCGGCGCGGCCGCGGCGGCGTTCGCCGGCCTCGCGCTCGCGGGCTGCGGGTCGAGCTCGTCGGACTCCGACTCCGGCGACTCCGGCAGCTCCGCGACCGGCGCCGCGAGCATGACCGAGGACGAGATCCGCGCCCAGTGGGCGTCGTTCCCGAGCGACCCCGTGAACCTCTACGACGCCGTGCCCGCCTCCGAGGAGGAGATGCCCACGATCTCGGTCGAGGAGCTCCACGACCTCATGGAGTCCGGCGAGCAGTACGCCCTGGTGGACGTGAACAGCTCGGTCATGTACGCCGACGGCCACATCGACACCGCCCTCAACTACCCCTGGAGCGCCTCGGGCTTCACGCAGGACCCCGAGCTCCCGCGCGGCGTGAAGATGGTCTTCTACTGCGTCTGCCAGGCCGAGGAGGACTCCATGCACATGGGCTTCTCCGCGGTGAACGGCTACGCCTACCGCAACATCTTCCTGCTCAAGGGCGGCACCCCCGCCTGGGAGGCCGCCGGCTACCAGCTCGTGAAGTAGCC
>CAYMHQ010000017.1:0-5549 GCA_964390275.1 uncultured Coriobacteriaceae bacterium | reverse complement strand
CCCAACCCGCAAGCGACGCCCGCCGGGGGAGCCCCCGGCCGGGACCTAGGAGAGACCCACCATGGAAAAGGGAAAGGCCAAGGAGACCGTCCTCAGGGTCTGCAACATGACCTGGCTCGACATCATCTGCAGGATCTGCATCGGCGGCATGTTCATGCTCTCGGGCATCGGCAAGGCCATGGACCTCGGCAACGCGGTCAAGGCAGTCTACAACTTCCACCTCATCCCCTGGGACTGGGCCGTGACCCTCATCGGCTACTGCCTGCCCTTCGTCGAGCTCATCTTCGCGACCTGCATCCTCGCCGGCGCCTTCACGCGCCTGGCGTGCTACGGCATCGGCGCGATGAGCATAGTGTTCTTCATCGGCAAGTTCATCAACATCTTCATCTGGGGCCGCTCGATCGACTGCGGCTGCTTCGGCGAGCTCATGAACACGATGGCCTCCGTGACCATCTGGCTCGACATCCCGATGCTCATCCTCTGCCTCATCCTCATCTTCTCCGCCAACCGCTACCGCCCCGGCGTGGGCCAGCTCCTGCCCGAGTCCGTGCGCGAGAAGCTGAAGTGGGTCTGGTAGCGGCCCGGTGACCCGCCGTCCCGGGCGCCGGGCCCTCCTCCCGCGCCCGGGCCTTCGGCGGTCCGTCCGTATCTGGCTCCGCGACCGCGGCCGCCGAAAACCCGGGCGCGGGGGCGCGACATGCGAAGAGAGACGATCAATGAGGGCGGCACCAGCCCCGTGCGTCTCTCCCGAGTCGCGCCCCCGCGCCGTCCCCGTTCGAAGGGAGACCGATGAACATGTCCGACCCCACGCCTTGCCTCACGCCTCGCGAGCTTACGCGCAGGGACGCCGTCCTGCTGGCGGGCGCCGCCGGGGCGTGTGCCCTCCTGGGCGGCTGCGATAGCTCCTCCGATTCCGCCGCCCCCGGCTCCGTGTCCTCTGGCTCTGTCTCATCAGACGCCTCCTCTTCGGGCTATCCGGTCGCGGCTTCCGCGACGCCGTCCTCGTCCTCGGCGCCCTCGGGCTACGAGTCCTACTGGCTCTACAACCCGTCCGGCGTCAAGGCGACCGGCGTCTACGTCGAAGAGGACCTCCGCCGGACCATGGACTCCGAGGGTCTCGTCGAACCCGCCCGGCTCGGCGAGTCGAACGCCTCCGTGGAGGACCTGCTCACCGACGACCTCTACGGTGACGTGAACGCCCTGTTCATGGAGCGCGGCTGGGGCGACGGCCTGCCCCTCGTCCCGCCGGTGGAGCAGAGGATGGTGCGCATGTGCAAGGGCACCGACCTCTCCCGGGAGACCGTCGTCACCACGCTCGCACCGCTCATGGGGCAGGCGACCGTCGAGAAGGTCGCCGCCAACGCGGTCATGGCGGGATGCGCCCCCGCGTACCTCCCCGTGGTCCTCGCCGCTGTCGACGCCGTCTCCGACGAGGCGTACGACCTGGTGGGGGTGAGCACCACGACGTCACCCAACGTCACGATGGTCATCGTCGATGGGCCGGTCGCGGACGAGATCGGCATGAACCGCGCCGCGAACGTCCTCGGTCGAGGCAACCGGGCGAACGCGACGATAGGGCGGGCGGTCCATCTCGCCGAGCAGAACATCGGCGGCAGCCACCCGCGCGTGAGCGACTACTCGACGCTCGGCAACGTGGGGGAGTTCGGCGGCGCCTTCGCCGAGAACGAGGACGCGAACCCCTGGGAGCCCCTCCATGTGGAGCGCGGGTTCGAACCCGGGCAGAGCGTCGTCACCGTGGCCTCGGCAGAGAGCTTCATGCTCGTCATGGACATCGGCGTCGACGACCGCGGCTTTCTGGAGCGTGTGGTGAGGTCCGTCTGCGCCCAGCACTGGAGGCTCGAGAAGGACTACCTGCTGCTTCTCACGCCGCTCACCGCCGAGAAGCTCGCGAAGGCGGGCTGGGACAAGGAGTCGATTCGCGAGTACGTCAAGGCGGGGACGCGCGTCTACCCCTCGCAGCTCGACCAGAACCTGAGCGAGGGGCTCGAGAAGTCCGGTCAGGTCGAGGGCGTGGGGGAGGTCGACGAGGACGGCATGATCCCGCTCTCGCTCGTGCGGTCGCTCGAGATCGTCGTGGCGGGCGGCACCGGGGAGAAGAACGAGGTCGTCCCCCTGTGGTCCCCCGCCGTCTCGCGCGAGATCTCGCTGCCGAAGGGCTGGGACAAGCTGGTCGCCGACCTAGGCCTGTAGGGGTCCCGCCGGCGGATCCGTCCCGGCGTCTTGCGCCGCGGGGAGTTTCAGCCGCGCCCGCCTATTCCTCCTTCGCCTCCCGCTTTCCGTCGCGCTCCCTGCCGCGCGCCCGCCCCACGTTGGTCGCCGGCGCGCGGCGCAGGACGAACAGCTCGATGACCAGGCAGATCGCGATGGATGCCGCCGCGACGAAGGGGAGCGCCGTGAGCGGGGCGGCCAGGATGACGGCGCCGCCGGTCGCCGCGCCGAGGGCGTTGCCCAGCTGCAGGGCCGAGCCCGAGAGCGCGATCGCCATGGAGGGCGCGGCGGGCGCGAGCTTGGTGAGCAGCAGGTTCTGCGAGGGCATGAAGCTCCAGTCCGAGACCGACCAGAGGCAGATGACCACGGCGATCGCCGCCATCGCAGGCGTGAGCCTCAGGACCCCCACCGCGGTGAGGGTCAGCACCTGGGCGCCCAGCGCCGCGACGATGGTCTTTCGGTAGCCGATCCGGTCGGCCAGCAGGCCGCTCCCCTTCGCGCCGACCACGGTCGCGAAGCCCATCGCGAGCAGCACGGCGCTCACCGTGTGCCCCTCGCCGCCGAACACCTCGGTCAGATACGGGGTTATATATGTGTAGAACGCCGCGTAGCCGATGTTGTTGAACAGGGTGACCGAGAGCGCGAGGGCGATGGTGCGGTCCTTGAGCGGGGCCAGGCGCTCGGCGAACCCCTGCCCGGCGCCCATGGGGGCCGTGTTGGGCAGGAGGCGCAGGATGGCGACGAGCGCGATCACGGCGAGCGTCGCGAGGCCCGCGTAGAACCAGTGCCAGTCGAGGAAGGGCGAGACGGTGCGCGCGAACGGCATGGCGAGCACCTGCGAGGCGCTGAACCCGAGCGAGACGTTCGCGATGGCGCTCGCCTCGTGCCCGGGCTTGGCGAGTGTGGCAGAGATGGCGGTGGCGTTCGACACGAACGCGCCGTTGCCGAGCCCCATCACCGCGCGCGAGACGAGGAGCAGCGCGTAGTCCGACGTGGAGGACATCCCGAACATCCCCGCCGCCATGAACCCGAGCCCCACGGCCATGAGGTTGCGCTGCGAGGTGCGGCCGCCCAGCGCGAGCAGTACCGGGGTCCCGATGGCGTTGGCGAGGCCGAACGCCGTCATGAGCTGCCCCACCTCGGTGAGGCCCACCCCCGCCGAGGCCGCGATCTGGTCGGGGATCCCCAGGATGAACTGCTGGGCGCAGCCGAACATGAAACAGCACAGCGAGAGCATCCACACGATGCGCATGGCGGGGCGCTCCTTCTCACACGATTGGTTTCAGATTTGTCGCCTGCAGCCAACTGTAAGGTGCGCCCACCGCGTCATCCATCGCCCGCCGCGACCTCCACCGAAACACGAGATATGCGCCCGGCCCGGAGGCGCGTCCGGTGGAAAAGGGATGGGGAAACCGCGCCCCGTCGCGCCCCGCGGCCCTGCGGGGGATTAACGGCCGGCCCGTCTGAGGTATAACTACCACCCGGAAAACAGGGGCGGCGCAGACGCCCCGAGGGGCAGCCTCAGAGGCTGAGCAACGCAGCGGCAAACAGCAAGGAGCAGCAACGATGGGTGACGTCATCGATTTCAAGTCGGCGCTCAAGCGCCTTTCGGCCCAGAACGAGAACTCGTCCCTGCGCGCGGGCGACGAGACCGTGCTCGAGTACGACCCCAAGCCGGGCAGCGTGGGCGTGCAGCTCACGACCGGCGCCGACGGGGTCGCGCGCTTCGTGGTCACCGTGCCCGGCGAGGACATCGCCAAGTCGGTCGAGGAGGCGCAGTCGGCCCTGCTCCAGAGCTTCGGCGTCGACCCGCGCGACTCCCGCTCCGGCGAGGCCCTCGCGGCGGTGAAGGAGCAGATGGGCGACGCCGCCTTCGACGCGTTCGTCACCACCTTCGTCCAGCAGCACTTCTTCGCGATTGCGCTCCAGCGCACCGGCGTCCTGCCGTTCCTCGACCCCGACATGCCCGCGACCGACGCCCCCGTGCCCGGCGCCGACTACACGTTCGAGGTCGACACGCTTCTGAGGCCGTCGCTCGAGCTGACCTCCTACGACCCCGTGACGGTCAAGCTCCCCGAGAAGAAGAAGGTCTCGTCGAAGGACGTGAGCGAGTATCTCGCGAACATGTCCGAGGAGCTGGCGACCTGGGAGGAGGACCCCTCGCGCGACTCCGTCGTTACCGGCGACCGCGTGACCCTCAACCTCGACGCCTCCACGGCCGACGGCAGGGAGTTCAAGCCGCTCACCGGCAGGCACGTCCCCTACGAGGTGGGCTCGGGTGTCATCGGCGACGAGTTCGACCGCGAGGTCCTCGCGATGAAGCCCCGCGAACGCCGCGAGTTCAGCCTGAGCGTGCCCGTGCCCGCAGCCGACGGCTCGGTCGACTACCAGGTGATCAAGATCAAGGCCCAGCTCGACACCGTCCAGAAGAAGGTCCCCGCCAAGATCGACGACGGCTGGGTGCTCAAGAACCTCCCCGAGGCGCAGACCCTGCTCGGCCTGCGCGGCCGCATCCGCACCGCCCTCGAGCGCGAGGCCGACCGCGCCTACAACGAGGAGGTCATGGCGCTCACGGCCGAGGAGCTCTCGAAGCGCCTCGTGGGCGACATCGACCCGCGCTACGTGGAGAAGATGCGCGACGAGCTCATCTCGCAGTTCATCGTCGACCTGCAGCGCCGCGGCGGCGACTACGCGCAGTTCATGGCGCAGCCCGGGTTCGACAAGGACGCGTGGGAGGCCCAGATGACCGAGGAGGCCGAGCACGCCCTGCGCCGCGGCCTCGCGCTCGACTCCCTCGCCGACCACCTCGACATCAACCTCGACGAGAAGGACATCGCGGAGGTCGTCACCAAGATGGCGCCCGGCCAGGAGGCCGAGGTGCTCCAGGGCCTGCTCGACAGCGGCCAGATGCCCAAGATGTGCGAGGTGGCCCTGCGCCTGCGCGCGAACAAGTGGCTCGTGGAGCACGTCAAGGACTCGAGCGGCCCCAAGCTGCAGCTCATCTAGCTGCGGAAAGGCGCGCAGGCTCTGGGTGCCCGTCCCGAGCGCCGGCCCCGAGCGCCGATTCCGAACCGCGAGCGACGCACGAAAACGGCCGCCTGCGCCTTTCCATCAAGCAGGCCTTACCCGAGGAGGAAAAGCCGGTGTATCAGTCGGACTTTGAGGATACCATCAGCCGGTTTATGAAGCAGTCGGAAGAGCGTCAGCTGGACGTGAAGCGCAATATCCGTAAAAAGAGTGGCGGCGGCCGTGGACGCCATTGAAGATTTGTTTCCTTTGAGCCATCCGTCGATGGCTCCTTTTCTTTCTGTGCTGCTTTT
>CAYMHQ010000016.1:0-26967 GCA_964390275.1 uncultured Coriobacteriaceae bacterium | reverse complement strand
GCGATTGTAAAAGCGATAAAGAAGAAGACGGGGCGATAGCAATTACGGGGTGGGCCCAAATCATTCGGGTTTCTCGAATACTAGCGGCGCCTCGAGTATTGCTTTAACGAGCGGAACATGCGCCCGGTTCCGAACCGCGCGCCCTGTCGTACGCGAACTTATGAATGCCATCCTTGACTGTGCCGTTCGAGAAAGTGCCCCGAACGGCGGTTGACGAACGGTTAAAGTACTCTAACATAGCCTCGTGCAATCAATCGCGACGCTCTACATCGGCGAGGTCGAGAACCGCTATCTCACCGGGGAGGTCCGCCGACGGGTGCTCTCCGGCCTCTACAGGCTGCCGCAGGTGGTCATCAACAACGAAAAGGTCCTGCTCCGCGACGGCCAGGTGCTCGAGATCGACGGCATCAGGGTCGAGTGCCTCATGGTGCCCGGTCACACGTGGGGCCACATGGCATACCTGGTGGACGACCGGTACCTCTTCACCGGCGACGCGATCTGGTTCGGGGCGGACGGCGGGTACAGCTTCATCTCGAGCCTCGCCGAGGACAACGGGCTGGCGGTGAGGTCGCTGGCCGAGCTCGAGGCGAGGCTGCGTGCGCGCGGTCTGGAGCCGCTGGTCCTCACCGGGCACACCGGCTGGACGGACGACCTCGGGTTCGCCTTCGCCCACCGCGACCGGCTGTGCTCGGTCTGGCGCAGGCGCGTCCCCGACCCATCGGCGCCCTACGACGCCTACGACGAGTCCGACGATACCGAGGAGGCCGCGCGCACCGTGCGGCTCCGCGGCGTGGTCGGCCAGGAGGCGTAACGCGACGGGCGTGGCGGCAGGGCGCGGGGTGCGGGAGCGTGACGTGGCTCGCCTCGGATAAGCACTCCTTCTCCACAGCATGAGGCCCGCCGTTTGTTAAACTACCCAAGAATGCACCCTTTCGCCCGCCGACGCGCTCGCGGGCGGTGCGCCTCAGACACTGACCGTCTGCGACTTTCGATTGGAGCTATCTGTGGCCAACTATTACGGCAACCCGGGTCCCGCCGCCCAGCAGGCGGCCGCGCCCGCTGCCGGCGCCACCGGCGCTCAGCGCCCGGTCGCACAGCAGCATCCGGGGTACGGCAACGTTCCCCCCACCATAGCCATGCGTCACGTCTCGCTGGTCTACCCCGCCCAGCCGGAGAAGCCCGCCCTCGACGACGTCTCGCTCGACATCATGCCGGGCGACTTCGTCTTCCTCGTGGGCCACTCGGGCTCGGGCAAGTCCACGTTCATCAAGACGATCATCCGCCAGCTCAAGCCCACGTCGGGGCACATCTACGTCGCCGGCCAGGACCTCTCCCGCCTGCGCGATCGCAAGATTCCCTACCTGCGCCGTCAGATCGGCTGCGTGTTCCAGGACTACAAGCTCCTGCCCAACCGCACCGCCTACGAGAACGTCGCCTTCGCGCTCGAGTCCATCGGCAAGTCGAAGAGCGTCGTGAAGGTGCAGGTACCCGAGGTGCTTCGCCTCGTGGGCCTCGAGGAGAAGATGGACAAGCTGCCCGACCAGCTCTCCGGCGGCGAGCAGCAGCGCGTCTCGGTCGCCCGCGCCATGGTGAACCGCCCGCCGCTCCTGGTGTGCGACGAGCCCACGGGCAACCTCGACCCCGCCATCTCCCTCGGCATCATGAAGCTCCTCGAGCGCATCAACCGCACGGGGACCACGGTGCTCGTGGCGACGCACGACCGCGAGATGGTCGACTCCATGCGCCGTCGCGTCATCGCGCTTGAGAACGGCCGTGTCGTCCGCGACGAGCAGAACGGGGGTTACGGCTACTATGGTGCCCTTTAACTTCGGGTATTCCGTCCGTGAGGCCGGTTCCCACTTCACCCGCAACGTGTCCACGAGCGTCGGCGCCGTGGTGACCATCTTCCTGTCGCTGTTCATCATCGGCCTGTTCGCGATCATCAGCGCGATGATCAGCAACGCGGTGGGCGACGTGGAGTCGAGGATCACCATCCAGGCGTTCCTCGCCGACGACGCCGAGCAGACCTCGGTCGACGCGCTCCAGGCCGACATCGAGCTGTGGGAGGGCGTCGAGTCGGTCACCTACAAGAGCAAGGACGAGGCGCTGGCCGAGTACCGCTCGAGGATGGTCTCCGCGAACGCCTCCGACGCCGTCGCCGCGCTCGACGGCCGCAACCCCATCCCCGCGTCGCTCGTGATCAAGCTGACCGACCCGGAGATGGCGCAGCAGGTCGCCGACCAGCTCGCCGTGAACACCGCGTTCGCCGCCATCTGCGACAACCCCGAGGCCCCGTCGGTCTCGATCCAGTACGGCGCCGAGACGGTCGAGAAGCTCCTCGCGCTCACGAACAGCATCGGCATCGGCGCGTCCGCCCTCGTCATCCTGCTCATCTTCGTTGCGTTCGTGTTCATCAACAACACGATCCGCCTGTCCATCATGGCGCGCCGCGCCGAGATCGGCATCATGCGCCTGGTGGGCGCGTCGAACAGCTTCATCCGCGGGCCGTTCCTCATGGAGGGCATCCTGCAGGCGCTCATGGGCTTCGTCGTGACGGTGGGCGCGCTCGAGATCATCCACCACACGCTCATGCCGAGCATCTCGAACTCGCTGCAGTTCCTGAACCTCTCGGTGGGCCTCTCGGTCTACCTGTGGGTCTACCTGCTGCTCTTTGTGCTGTCGATCATCATCGGCGTGCTGGGCTCCATGCTCGCCATGCGCCGCTACCTCAAGGTCTAGAAGGTTCGCACCTTGCCCGGTCACGGCGCTCATTCCGGGGCCCCTCTTCCCGAGGGGTCCCGGGTTCACCAGGCTCATCAAGTTGCTCATCCTGTTGCGGCGGCATCGGCCATTGCGGTCGGTGCCGTCGTTTTTCTCGTGGCCGGCCTCGTGCTGGGCACCCTTCACGGTCCCGACCTGCTGCGCGAGTACGTCCCCTCGCTCGCGGAGGAGCTCGGCATGACCGAGGGGCCCCAGGTCGAGGTCGAGCGGCTCGACGACGGCTACGACGGGGAGCTTGCGCGGCGCGTCGCCGCGGTCTCCTCGGACCTCACGCGCAGTGCTGCCTCGGCGCCCTCGCTCGACGAGGCGACCGCGGGCGCGCTCCAGGGGCTCGTCTCCGCCTCCGACTCCGGCGCGTCCTACCTCGACGCCGAGGAGCTGGCCTCGACCGAGGGTGCGGCAGAGGGCGGCGCGGTCTCCGCGCGGACCCAGGGGAGCGTGGGCGTCATCGCGATCTCCTCGTTCGAGACGGGCGTCGCGAGCGAGGTCGAGGAGGCAGTCGCCGACCTTGAGGCCCGCGGTGTCACGTCGCTCGTGCTCGACCTGCGCGGCAACGCCGGCGGGTCGCTGCGCGAGATGGTCGACACGGCCTCGCTCTTCCTCAGGGGAGGGACGGTCGTCGAGGTCGTCTCGGGCGACGGGAGCTCGCGCCGTCTCGCTGCCGATGCCGGGAAGCAGGTCGCCGAGGGGCCGCTCGCTGTTCTCGTCTCGAACGAGACCGGGTCGGTCGCCGAGGCGTTCGCCGCCGCCCTGCAGGAGCACCGCCGCGCGGTCGTGGTGGGTCAGGTCACCGCGGGCGACGCGTCGATCCGCAGCGTGCGGACTCTCTCGTTCGGCGGCGCGGTGGTCTTCGCCACGGCGACGTTCCTGACCCCCGACGGCAACGACGTCTCCGGGACGGGCGTCACCCCCGACCTCGTCGTCGCGCGCTCGGCCTCCGGGACGGGTGACGTGTCCGCGCGGCCCGCGAAGGACACCGAGCTCGACGCCGCCGTCGACCTGCTCGCCTCGTGGGTCGAGCCCGACGGGATCGAGGGCGCGCTCCAGGCGGCGCGCCGCCTCTCGGAGGCCGTCAATGACGCGACCTCGGGCGCCGCCGACCTGATCGCCTCCATGGAGTCGGGCGTCGTGCAGTCTGAAGCTGAGTCTGACGCTCAAGTCGAGGGTGAGACCGAGGGCGCGACAGAAACCGCGCAGTGACAGCGACAAACCTCGGCGACCGCGTGACGCGGCGCCGTAGAGAAGGAAGTATATGTGCTCTAAGAAAAAGACCGCGCCGGGCAAAGGCCCGAAGACGCGGAAGGGACCTGGCGGTTCGCGCGGGTCCGGCTCGCGATCGGGCGGCGGCTCGGGCGGCTGGTCGGGCGACTCCCCGAGCGGCGGCAGGTACAGCCGGCCGTCCGGCGGGCAGCCCGCCCGCAAGTCCACGCGCCCCAAGTCGCATGCCCCGCTCTCGGGCGTCCTGCGCGCGGACGACCGCGGCTCGGCGACCGTCGAGACCCAGGAGGGCGTGTTCTTCATCCCCGAACGCCGGACCCACGAGGCGATGAACGGCGACAAGGTCCGCATCCGCCCGCTTCCCGGCCGTCACGGCGCGCTGCCGCTCGGCGCGGTCTCGGGCGTCGACGAGCGCGCCGTGACCTCGTTCGTCGCGCGGTACTGCGTCGACGGGCCGCTCCGCGTGCTGGTGGGGCTCGACGATCGCCTGCTCCACGACTTCATCGTCGAGGAGTCCGACGACTCCCCCGAGCGGCTGGGCGCCGAGGACGGCACCATCGTCCGCGCGCGCATCACGTTGTACCCCACGCGCCGCAGTGCCGGGTTCGCCACGATCGAGCGGCTCATCGGCGAGGAGGAGGGGGAGACGGTCGCGATCGAGACGATCATCGCCTCCCATGACCTCGCGGTCGAGTTCCCGCCGGACACCGAGGCGCAGGTCGACGGCCTCACGCTCGACATCGCCGCGGCGCTGCGGGAGCCGGGCAGGCGCGACATCCGCAGCCGGTTCATCGTCACCGTGGACCCCGAGGACGCTCGCGACTTCGACGACGCGCTCTCCATCGAGGAGCTTCCGGGCGGGGGCTGGACCCTCGGCGTCCACATCGCCGACGTCTCCTCGTACGTGGCGTGGGAGTCGCCGCTCGACCTCGCGGCGCGCAGCCGCGGCACGAGCGTCTACCTGGCCGACCGTGTGATTCCCATGCTCCCCGAGAAGCTCAGCTGCGACCTCTGCTCGCTGCGCCCTCGGGAGGACCGCCTCGCGATGTCGGTCGACCTCACGCTCGACGCCGCCGGCCGCGTGACCGGCGCGGACATGTACCCCTCGGTGATGCGCTCCTCGGCCCGGCTCACGTACGCCCAGGTGGACGCCATCCTCGGCGGCGCGGTCCCCGGCGAGGCGGTCCCGGATGGCTCGGTGCTCGAGGGACTCGCATGGGACAGCTCGATGCCCGACGCGCGGACGTTCTTCGGCATGCTCGACCGGGTGCGCACCCTGCGCGAGGGGCTGCGCGAGCGGCGCGGCGCCATCGAGTTCGTCTCGAGCGAGGCGAAGGTGCTGCTCGACGAGAAGACCCGGCCGGTGGGCGTGCAGGTGCGTCGCTCGACGCCGGCGACCCAGATCGTGGAGGAGGCCATGCTCGCCGCGAACGAGGCGGTGGCGCTCAGGCTCACGGTCGAGAACGTCCCCACGGTGTACCGCGTGCACGAGCAGCCCGCCCAGGACGGCCTCGCCGCGCTCGTCCCCGTTCTCACCGAGATAGGCTGCCTCGACGCCGAGACGAAGGACCGCCTGGTCTGCGGCGACCCGTTCGCCGTCCAGAAGGTGCTCGACGACGTCAAGGGGAAGCCGGCCGAGGAGCTGGTGAGCTCGCTTCTGCTGAGGGCGATGCGGCGTGCCGTCTACCTGCCCACCGACGACGGCCACTACGGCCTCGGCGCCGACGCGTACTGCCACTTCACGAGTCCCATCCGCCGCTACCCCGACCTCATGGTGCATCGGAGCCTCAAGGCCCTGCTCGCGGGCGGCCCCGCGCTCTCCCGGTGGCGCAAGGAGGTCGAGAAGGCGCTGCCCGACATCTGCAAGCGCTCCTCGACCACCGAGCGCGTGGCCGCCGCCGCCGGGTACGAGAGCCAGGCGAGCAAGATCGCCGAGTACATGGGCGGCTTCATCGGCGAGGTGTTCGAAGGCGTCGTGGTCTCGGTCCAGCCGTTCGGCCTCTTCGTGCGCGTGCGCGCGACGATGGCCGAGGGGCTCCTGCGCGTCCGCGACCTCGGCGACGGGTGGTGGGACTTCGACGAGGCGCGCCACGAGCTGCGCAACGAGAAGGGCGGCAAGCGCTATCGCCTGGGGCAGCCGCTCGACGTGCGCGTCCGCTCGGTCGACCCCCTGCGCGGCCGGGTGGAGTTCTGCCTGCCGCACCCTGTGTCCGGCCGCAAGCCCAACCGCGACCCAAGCATCCGGCTCGACCACGTGCCCGACCGCGACGCCCGCGCCTCCGCGGGTGCCGCCGCGGGTGCCGCCCCCGGCTGCGACTCGGACCGCGCGTTCGGCCGCGCCTCCGACCCCGGGTCCTACCGCGCCGCCCGAGGTCGCGCGTAGGGGCCGCGTGTAGGGGTCGCGCGCAAGGGGCGCGTCCGCCGCGGCCTTCCCGCCTGTCCGCCGGCCGGCCCCGACGCTTGTGCTGATTGCCCGGGAGGCGCGCCGCGACGGCGGTCTATGGTAGTGTTTCACCGAACGTGCGGCGCCTCGCACGGCCCGGGTGGAACGCCTGAATTCGGAAGAGGGTTTCTATGGCTCTGTTTAACAACGACCAGCTTGCGCAGATCGAAGGGTATCTCGCCAACGACCAGACGTCCGAGATGCTTCCCGCCCTCGAGGGCCTCGTGGCCGACATGGAGGCGTACATCGACGAGAACTGCGTCGCGACCGACGAGGTCCAGTACTTCTCGTTCGAGTCCCCGTTCGAGAAGCTCGTGTACCGCCGCATCGAGAACGACCCCCGCACCCTCGAGTCCGCGCCGAGGCCGTTCTCGCGCGCGTACTCCGACTACGCGTTCTGCCTCATGCGCCAGAACGACTTCGAGGGCGCGGCCGCGGCGCTCAAGCAGGCCATTCGCTGGAACCCGGTGAACTGCGCCTACCGCCTCGACCTCGCGGCCATCCTCACGAGGCTCGGCGACTACGAGGAGTTTCTCAAGCTGAGCTTCTCGGTGTTCCCGCGCTCCTACTCGGCCTCCCACCTCGTGCGCGCCTACCTCAACTTCGCCGCGTACTTCGAGAAGTGCGAGCAGTACGAGACCGCCGCCGCGTGCGTGAAGTGCGCCAAGCGGCTCAACCCCGACCATCCCCGCGTGGTGAACGCCGCGAGCAGCCTGACCCTCGACCACCAGTGCGACCCCGACGCCCAGTCGGACGAGCTCACCCAGAGTCTGCTCGCCGCCCAGGGCATCCCCGAGGGCGCCAACGTGGAGGTCGTGCTCTGCGCGCTGCTCTTCGCTGACATCAGCGCGGCCCAGGGCGACATGAACACCTGCAAGGACATGGCGCAGGTCGCCGTGGACCTCGTGGGCCAGCAGAAGGCCATGGAGCTGGCGCAGATCGTGCGCGAGCAGGGCGAGGAGAACTACCCCGATTCCGAGGACGACGGCTTCGCGTCGAAGAACGAGTATGCGAACCCGGCGGCCCAGGCGACCCTCGACGGCGCGGTCCGCGCGGTGAAGCAGGCTGCCGAGTCCGAGTCCGCGACCGAGCCCGAGTCCGCGTCCGAGCCCGAGGCTGCAGCCGAGCCCGAGGCGGATGCCAAGTCCGAGCCCGAGGCCTAGGCCGGAGCCGGGAAGCGAGAGAAGGCAGGAGGGAGGGTTCGCCATGGCGCAGCCAAAGAAGGAAGAGCGCAAGACCAAGGAGATCGCCAAGAACCGCACGGCGGTGCACGACTACTTCATCGAGGAGACGCTCGAGGCCGGCATCGTGCTCAAGGGGACCGAGGTCCGCTCGCTGCGAGAGACGAACTGCCAGATCACCGACGCGTTCGTGCTGCTCAGGGGCGGCGAGGCGTGGCTCCACGGCGTGCACATCCTGCCCTTCTCTCACGGCAACATCGCCAACGGCGACCCCGACCGCAAGCGCAAGCTCCTGCTCCACAAGCGCCAGATCGAGTACCTCACGTCAAAGACGCAGCAGCAGGGCATGACGATCGTCGCCCTCAGGATGTACTTCGACGAGCACAACCGCGTCAAGGTCGAGATAGGCCTCGCGCGCGGCAAGAAGAACTACGACAAGCGCGACGACATGGCGCGCCGCGACATGGACCGCGAGATTCAGCGCGCCCTGAAGGAGCGCACCCGCGACCGCGACCGCGACCGATACTAGCGCCAGCTCGCTAACCGCTACAGCCTGAGGAACCTCGCGATTCCGTCCCACGCGTCCTCGGTCGCCTTGCGGCCCTGGATGTAGAGGTCGAGCAGCTTGGCGCCGTCGCGCTCCATCTCGGCGACCTCGACCGGGCCCGGCGGGCAGATGACGAACGCGCGCCCGGCCGCCTCCTGCTCCCAGATGTACTCGCGCTGGGCGTTGTAGCGGTCGGGCCGCGTGGCGAACGCCTCGACGAAGCACGGGTAGTCTCGGTAGAGCCGCTTCGCGACGGGCAGCAGCGACGACGCCTTCTTCACATAGCCGCGCTCCCGGGTGAGGACCACCAGCGCGCGCTCGGTCCCCGGCTCCTCGAGGGCGCGCTCGAGCGGCACCGAGTCGGTCGTGCCGCCGTCGAGGTAGGGCCGCCCGTCGATGTCGACGATGCGCGAGAGCACCGGCAGGCTCGCCGACGCGCGCAGACGGTCGGTCTGCTCGGGCAGGTTTTCGACAGGCATATACTCGGGCTTGCCGGTGACGACGCTGCTCACCACGGCGTAGAAGCGCATGGGGTTGGCGTTGAAGGTCGCGTAGTCAAACGGGTCGAGCCGGTCCTGCACCTCGTTGTAGAGGAAGACCGCGTTCACGATGTCGCCCGTGGCGAGAAGCTGGCGCGCGCCGGTGTAGCGCTTGTCGTCGCGGAAGGCGAGGTTGACGCGAATCGCGCGCCCGATCTGCCGGGACGCGAAGCTCGCCCCCGTGAGCGCGCCCGCGGACACTCCCCACAGCGACGAGAAGTCGACGGCGCCGTGCTCCAGGAGGACGTCGGTGACGCCTGCCGTGAACGCCCCTCGAAAGCCTCCGCCTTCGAGCACCAACGCGGTCCCAGGGTTCATAGCTGCTTCCTTATCTCTCGTCGTCTCTCGTCGAGCCGTCCCCACCGGGTCTTCGGGCCACGGCTGGGTGAGCCGTGGGGGCATTGTATCCCTTTCGCCCGGCGGGTCGTCGACGTTTGTGTGGATTCACCCGATGCCCGTCGCCGGGTTGACGCGCACGCCTCGGCGGGCATAAACTCGTACCCCGTCCCGAGCTCCGTTCGGCCCGGCGCCCGTTGAGGCGGCCGGAATGCCGGAGGATCGGAATCCGGGACGACGCATCTTGAAAGGGTGGAACGCAGTAGCCCGTCCTTGCGCCAAATGCCGTGCGGCCCGTCCGCGCGACGTGCGGCGCGAACTCAAAACGGGGGCGACTGGTTTCGACATGGTCATCCTGAGAGGGAAAGCAGGCCGTGGTCTCCTCACCACGTTAAACAGGGGTAACTTGTCAAAAAATGACAAGCCTCAGCGTTTTGCCCTCGCTGCTTAATTAGTCAGCGACGTCAACCCGGGGTCCGTCCTCAGCCCCGGCGCGACGTCATTCATGAGGACTGCTCGCGCGGACGTGGTCCGTATGCCGCGCGCTAAGACCGAACAGACTGGGTCGCCGGCTGTCTGACGCCGTATGGCCGTCGACCGAGATCAAAACGGAATCTGAGCCTGGAGATGTCTCTCGGGGGAGGGCTGTGGACCGGAGTTCGATTCTCCGCGCCTCCACCACACATGAACGGCGCCGCGCCTTGTGCTCTGCTGAGAGCCGGCCGGTGCCTGCAGATAGCGACGAGGGGCGACTTCCGAGAAGGAGGTCGCCCCTCGTTTCGTTTCGGGGTATGCGAGGTGCCGGGGGCGGGCGATGACCGTCAAAAAACGCGGGGCCCCGGCTCGCTCGCCAGGACCCCGCGCCCTCGTTCCCTATGCGCCCACTGTCAGCGCGCCCTTAGTACGTTCCCACGACCACCATGATGTCGCCGGTGACGAGCCAGGTGTCGCCTGCCGCCTCGCATGTCCCGCCGAGCAGGTCGGCGATGCTCTGGGCGAGGTCGGACGTGCGTCCCAGCTCCCACACGACCGTCGTCTGCTCGAGATAGAGGTTCGCCTCGCCCTCGTCGACCACGTTGTAGCCCGCGTTCTGGAGCGCGGTGATGACAGCCGCCGCCCGGTCCGCGTCGCCCGAGGCGTTCTTGACGGCGACCGTCACGTCCGCCGCGGTCAGGTCGGGGACGCCGTAGTCGGCGTTGTTGATGTCATCGGTCACCGAGCGGTACGCGGTGTCGACGTCGGGCTTCTCGCCGGCGTCGACCTGACGCATGATCTCGGCCCAGTACTCGTCCTGGCTGATCTCGTACCAGGTGCTGTTCTCGTAGGTCGCCGTGGTCGGGTTCATCGTGGAGTAGATGTCGGTGTCGAAGTCCATGCCGCGGAACGCGAGCGCCAGGTTCACGATCTCGTCGATCGTGAGGTCCGTCGTGACGTACTCGGCCACCGTGCTGATGGCGTTCACCATGGTGACGGGGTCGGAGGAGAGGAGCTTCTCGATGACCGCCGAGATGAACAGGCGCTGGTGGGCGGCGCGGTAGCGGTCGCCGTCGCCGAGGTCGTCGTACGCGTGGCGCGAGCGCACAAAGAGCAGCGCCGAGTCGCCGTCGAGCGTCTGCAGGCCCGCGGGCAGGTAGCCGCCGAGCTGCTCGTCGACGATCTCGTAGGGGACGTCGATCTCGATGCCGCCGAGCGTGTCGACGATGGCCACGAAGCAGTCGATGTCGACCTCGGCGAAGTGGCTGATGGGCACGCCCGCGAACTCGCTGATGACCTGGATGGTCTTGGGGATGCCGCCGTACGCGTAGGCCGCGTTGATCTTGGTGTACACGCCGTCGATGGGGTACCACGTGTCGCGGTGGATCGAGACGAGGGTGAGCTTCTTGTTGCCCGGGTCGACGCGCGCGAGGATGATGGTGTCGGCGCGGTAGGCGCCGCTCTCGCCGTACCCCTGGTCGGCCTCGTCGCCGTAGAGGCGGCCGGCGCTCGCGTCCACGCCGAGGAGCAGCATGTAGAAGGGCGACATGTCGGTCCAGTTGCTCGTGAGCTCCTGGGCGGTCGACTGCTGGTCGGCGAGGACCGCCATCGTCTCCTCGGACACGTTCTCGTTCAGCTTCTCGCCGATGGAGGTGTAGAAGTTGCGCACGCTGATGGCCGCGACGGCGATGGCGACCACGATCGCGGCGACGATGGCGAGCACGACGATCTTGGCGACGCTCTTCTTGCGCTTGCGCCCCTCGGCGACGTGGGTGTAGCGGTCGTTGCCGCGCACGCGCGAGTACGGTTCGGCCTCCTCCCGCATGGTCGAGATCTCCTGGCCTCTCGCGGCCCGGGGGCTGCGAGTGCCGTTACGCTGGCTGTTGGGATAATCCATGCGGGCTCCTTAGGCGGTTCTTCAGGGTTACGAAGCTGGTACGAGGCTGGTTGCGGGGCTGCGCGGTGCGTCGGGCGGGACGCCGTGCGGGGCGTGCCGGTGCGACGGGACGAGGCTCACACGGCGGTCGGCCCGACGATGAGCGGAAGGTCCTCGCCGCGTGCGATGAGGCCCCCCACGTGCATCGCCGCCCGGGCGAGGCGTGAGCGCGGGTGTTTGACAAGCTGGGAGAGCGGACGGTTCGGGGGGTTGAGGACCACGAACGACGTGACGCCGAGGGCCGCACCGGTCTGCGCGAGGGCCTCGTCCATGGTCCCCACCACGTAGAGGAGGGGGACGCCGGCGGCCTTGCAGCGGCGCGCGATGGCGGTGAAGGCCCGGCCGTGCAGGCTGTGGGCGTCGAAGCGCCCCTCGCCGGTCACGACCCAGTCCGCGTCGGCGACGAGCCGGTCGAAGTCGAAGAGGTCGAGCAGGACGTCGGCACCGAGCTGGGGCTTCGCGCCGAAGAACGCCGCCATGCCCGCTGCCATGCCGCCGCCGGCCCCTCCGCACGGGAGGTTGAGGATGTCCTTGCCCAGGTCGCGCTCGACTATCTCGGCGTAGTGGGCGAGGTTCTCGTCGAGCTGGGCGGCGATGGCGGGCACGGCGCCCTTTGTGGGGGCGAGCACGGCGCTCGTGCCCATGGCCCCGCACAGCGGGTTCTCCACGGCGCACAGCACCTGGATGTCGATTCCCCCGAAGACGGGGTCGAGCGTGCTCGCGTCCACGGCGCGCAGGCCGCCGAGCGTGGCGCCCACGGGCTCGTAGGGCTGCATGTAGCGGTCGAGGAACCTGACGCCGCAGGCGCTCGCGGCGCCGGCGCCGCCGTCGGTGGTGGCGGAGCTGCCGAGGCACAGGGTGATCTTGGGGCATCCGCGGCGCGCGGCGTCGAGGAGCAGCTCGCCCACCCCGCGCGTGGTGGCGCGGCTCGGGCCGAGGCCCTCGGGGGCCAGGGCGACGCCGCAGGCGGAGGACATCTCGATGACCGCCGAACCGTCGGAGAGGATTGCGTAGGTTGCGGTGACCGGGGTGCCGGCGGGGCCGGTGACCTGCACGTCCACCGTGTCGCCGCCCGAGGTCGCGAGCATCGCCTCGATGGTGCCGTGGCCCCCGTCGGCCATGACGATGCAGCGGGTGCGCGCCTCGGGGACGGTCTCGCGAAGGCCTTCCGCCATGGTGCGGCCCGCCTCGAGGGACGTGAGCGTCCCGTTGAAGGAGTCGGATGCTATGAGGAACCGTGTCATCGGCATTCACCACCGGTAGCTGGTCGGTCGCGTGACCGAGGAGGGAGGACGGGAACCGAGGGCGCCCGGGATACTTGGTGCTTGGAGACGCTTGGAGACGCTTGGAGGCGCGGGTTCGCGACCCGCGGTCAGGACAGTTTACGCGCTTTCGGGGGGCAGGTTTATGCCGTTCGTGTGGTTCAGTCAATATCCCCATACCGCGTCCGCCCGCCCGCCGGGCACCCCGCGGCCCCCGATGGGGTAGAATAGGCGGTCGCTTCATCGGCCGTCCTCCCGGTCGCCCCGCGCCCCTGCGCCCGACCGGCTCGTCCCCGGCGTCCGACCGAGGCCCCCGCGGGGGCTCCTCAAGCGCACCTCACTCCTCGAAAGGGGTATTCATGCAGGAAAACACCGGTGTCGACGAGACCCGTGGCGGCGCGGCGCCCCTCGGTGGGCTGTCGTGGAGCGCGGCCTCGTCGAGCTGCGACCGGCCGATCGGGGTCTTCGACTCCGGCATGGGCGGCCTCACCGTCGCCCGCGCGATCAGCACCATGCTCCCCGACGAGTCCATCTACTATGTTGGCGACACGAAGCGCTGCCCCTACGGCGTGCGCGAGCCCGACGAGATCCGCCGGTTCGTGAGCGAGATCGGCGCCTGGTTCGCGCGCTGCTCCGTCAAGCTCGTCGTGATCGCCTGCAACACGGCCACCGCCGCGGCGCTCCCGCTGGCCCAGCGCACGTTCGGCGTCCCCGTCATGGGCGTCATCGTTCCGGGCGCGCGGGCGGCGATCCAGGCGAGCCTCACGCGGCGCATCGGCGTCATCGCGACCCCGCTCACCATCAGGAGCGACGCCTACGCGAACGCGATCCACCAGATGGACGCCGGCGTCGAGGTGTTCTCGCTCGCGACGCCGCGCTTCGTCCCCCTCGTGGAGGAGGAGCTCGCGACCGGCCGCCACATGCACAAGGACTGGCTCACCGACCGCGACACGTTCATGACCCCCGAGGTCTGCTCGACGGTGGAGGAGGACCTCGCGCCGCTGCTCGACCACGACATCGACACGCTCGTCCTGGGCTGCACGCACTTCCCGCTGCTCGCGCCCGCCATCCGCAGGGTGATGGGCCCCGGGGTGCGCATCGTGAGCTCGGCGGAGGAGACCACGGCCGAGGTCGCCCAGACGCTCGCGCGCCGCGGCCAGCTCGCCGCCCCGGGCACGCCGGTCCACCACCGCTTCGCGACGACGGGCGACGACATCACGACGTTCGCCGCCGCCGGCCAGTTCATCTTCCACAAGCCGCTCGCGAGCGTCGAGCACATCGACGTGGCCGAGCTCGAGTCGCTCGTCCGCGAGTGACCGCGCGCGACCCGGGCGCGACCCGGGCAGCGCAGGCGAACGACGCAGACAGACAGAGAACGAAAGGTGCGTGACGCCCTATGGCAGACATCGAAACCGCAGCTACTGAGACCGTCGAACCCGAGGAGGCCGCCGGGACCGCAGAGGCCGCCGGGACCGCGGGCCTCCCCAACGTCGCCGACGAGAGCGTGAGGGCCATCCGCGCGGGCGGCCGCGCCGAGAACGAGGTGCGCCCCGTGACGCTCGTGCGCGACGTGATGCCCCATGCGCTCGGCTCCTGCGAGGTCTCGTTCGGGCAGACGCGGGTCCTGTGCGCCGCGACGATCGAGGACGGCCTGCCCGGCTGGCGCGTGAAGTCGCACGCGGGCTGGGTGACCGCCGAGTACGCGATGCTCCCGTGCTCCACGAACAGCCGCAGCCGCCGCGAGACCGCCGCGCGCAAGGGTCGCTCCATGGAGATCGAGCGCCTCGTGGGGAGGTCGCTGCGCACGGTGTGCGACCTCGCGGCGCTGGGGGAGTACACGGTCACGGTCGACTGCGACGTCCTGAACGCCGACGGCGGCACGCGCACCGCGGCGCTCACCGGGGCCTGGGTCGCGCTCCACGACGCCCTCGCCGCCTGGGTCGACGCGCGCAAGATTCCCCGCCTGCCGCTCATCGACCAGGTCGCGGCGGTCTCGGTGGGCATGGTGGCGGGCAGGCTGCTCGTCGACCTCGACTACTCCGAGGACTCCATGGCCGAGATCGACATGAACCTTGCCTACACCGGCCGCCACGAGTTCGTGGAGGTCCAGGGCACCGGCGAGCGCACCCCGTTCGACCGCGCGAAGCTGAACCGTCTGCTCGACCTCGGCGAGGGCGCCCTCCAGGGCATCCTGCGTGCCCAAGCGGAGTGCGTGGGCTGGGAGAAGGGCCTCTAGGCCCGGCAGCAGCTCGACAGCTTGGCGAATCGGCAAACGCGACTACGGAATCCGGCGGGCGCCTGTGGGCGACGTCGAGGAAGGGGAATCTCATGGCAGACGACATGACGTGCGGTGTGACGGACGGCGCGGCGGAAGGCGGCCTCGGCGAGACGGGGGAGGCGCGCGCGGCGCTCACGCCGAGCGGATGCTCGCTCGTGGTGGTGGCGAGCGGCAACGCGCACAAGATCAAGGAGATCGAGGCGATCCTGGGGCCGGTGATCCCCGGGGCCTCGTTCGTGCCGTTCTCCCAGATACCCGGCCTGCCGGAGCCCGAGGAAACGGGGACCACGTTCGAGGAGAACGCGTTCATCAAGGCGCAGACCATCCACGACGCGTGCGGCCTCCCCACGGTCGCCGACGACTCGGGCCTCGTGGTCGACGCGCTCGACGGGGCGCCCGGCGTGTACTCGGCGCGCTACGCGGGGGAGCACGGCAACGACGCCGCGAACAACGCCAAGCTTCTGCGCGAGCTCGAGGGCGTGGAGGCCGACCGGCGCACCGCGCGGTTCGTGAGCTGCGTGGCGTTCGTCGACCGCGACGTCCGCATCGCCGGCGTGGGGAGCTGCGAGGGTCGCATCGGCTTTGAGCTGCGGGGGAGCAACGGCTTTGGCTATGACCCCCTCTTCCTGCTCGAGGACGTCCCCGGCAAGACGATGGCCGAGCTCGAGCCTGAGGAGAAGAACGCCATCTCGCACCGCCGCCGCGCCATCGAGGCGCTCGCCGTCCAGCTGCGCGCGCTCAGCCGCTGATTCCCAGCTCGGCCTCGACCGCGGTCCTCACCTGGGGGAACGTCCTGAAGGGCTCGGGCGCCGACTCGTGCTCGGCGATGTGCTTCTCCATCCACACCATGTCGCGCCACGCCCCGAGCTTGAAGCCGCACGCCTCGAACCGGCCCACCATGCGGTATCCCTCGCGTTCGTGGAAGCCGATGGACCCGCCCTGGTCGGGATAGGAGATGCACGCCTCGAGGCTGCGGATTCCCTGCGCGAGGCACGCCCGTTCGAGCGCGTCGTGCAGCCGCCGCCCCACGTGCCTGCCGCGGGCCTCGCGGTCGACGTAGATCGAGGTCTCGACCGTCCAGTCGTACGCGGGGCGCGCGTGGAACGTCGAGACGTAGGCGTATCCCAGGGCGCGCCCGCTCGCCGCGTCGCGCGCGACGATGTAGGGGAACCGTTCGAGCGTCCCCGCGATGCGCCCCGCGAACTCCTCGACGCTCGGGACCTCGTACTCGAAGGTGATGAAGGTGTCGCGCACGTACGGCGCGTAGATCGCGAGGAGCTCGGCCGCGTCGCGCGACGGGTCGGCCACATCCAGCGTGACGTCGATGTCACGGCCCGCGTCGTTCAGATTGCCCAAGTCGCCCATCGTCGTTTCCCTCCGCCTTCCTATCGCGCGGCTGCCGCGTTCGCCGGGGCCTTGAGGTCGTCGGTGTCGAGCCAGATGGTGAAGGGCCCGTCGTTCACGAGGCTGACCTGCATCATCGCGCCGAAGACGCCGGTCTGCACCTCGCCAAAGTCGCGCCGCACGAGGCCCGCGAAGTACTCGTAGAGGGCGTTCGCCTCGTCGGCCGGGCCCGCCTGGGTGAACGAGGGGCGGTTCCCCCTGCGGCAGTCGGCGTAGAGCGTGAACTGGCTCACCACGAGGAACTGGGCGCCCACGTCCGCCGGCCCGAGGTTGGTCTTGCCCTGCCCGTCCTCGAAGATGCGCATCTTCGAGATCTTGCGCCAGAGCTCGTCGGCCTCGCGGGTCGTGTCGCCCGCGCCCACGCCGAGGAGCACGAGCAGCCCGCGCCCGATGCTCCCCACGGTCTCGCCGTCAACCTCGACGCGCGCCTCGCCGACGCGCTGAACCAGTGCCCGCACGCTCTACCCCGCTTTCTCGCCGGGAATCCCCGCCGTCCGTAATGTCGTTCGTCGTGCCGTCCGTCCCACTGTCAATTCGCCGTCGAACCTGCCGTTTCCGCCGACGCCGACGGAGTGTAGCCTGCGCGTGTGGTGGGTTTGTCGGCAAAGCGTAGCAGTTCCGTTGCAGGTCGGGGCGGGCGTGCGGCGGCGGTGCGGGCGACTCCGCGCAATCAACTATACTTGGCGTGCGGCACGGCATTCGCGTACTGCAACCTCCACGACCTGTGGAGCGCCGAGTTCTAGTCCAGTTCCAGTTCGTTCAGCCTTGCCGGGGCGCGGTCCGCCGCGTCCCGGGCGTGCGGCCCGCCCCTTATGCGGGCGGGTCCGGGAAAGCGTGGGGATATGAAGGTCGCTCTCGTTCAGATGGGCTCGGTGCCCGGGGATTTCGCCGCCACGGTCGAGCGCATGCTCCAGATGGCCGGCCGGGCGGCGCGGGCCGGCGCCGACGTGGCGCTCTACCCGGCGACGGTGATGGGCGGGGCGTACCCGATGGGCCTGGCGGAGCTGACCTCCTTCCAGCTCGACATGTTCGAGGCGCTCGCCGACCTCGCCGTGCGCGCGCCCGTCCCCTGCGCCGTCCCCGCGTACGTGGTCGATTCGGAGGCCGGCTACACCGAGGTCTTCCTCTGCGCCGACGGGATCGTCTGCCCGCTGCGCCGCCGCGCCGCCCTCCAGCCCGACGGGACCGTCTCGGGGTGCGCCGCCGCGCCCGCCGTCTGCGCCATCGCCGACGGCTCGATCAGGTTCCTGGCCGACGGCGCGGACGCGGGACCGCAGGACGCCCCCTGCGACGTGCTCGTCTCGATCCTCCCCATGTCCTACTGCAAGGACGACTCCTCCACGCTCGGCGCGTACGGGCTGGCCGAGGGGTCCCTCGCCCCGCTCGAGTCGGGCGGGTACGGGTGCTTCTTCGTGCACGAGCAGGGCGTGGGCGCCTACGACGACGTGGTGCTCGCGGGCGGCGGGTTCGCCGCGACCCCCGACGGCGTCCTCGCCGCGGTGTGCCCGCTCTTCGAGGAGGACGTCGCGGTGTTCGACACGCATGACGACTGCCTCGGCACTGCCCCCGCGGCGCCCAAGTCCGCGCTGGGGGTCCGGGTGGGCACGCCGGTCTCGCTGGTGCCGCGGCTCACGCAGGACGAGGCCGACGGGTGCCTCTACCGCGCGCTCGTCCTCTCCGTGCGCGACTACGTGCGCAAGAGCGGCTTCTCCGACGTGGCGGTGGGCCTCTCGGGCGGGATCGACTCGTCCGTCGTCGCTGCCATCGCCTCCGACGCGCTCGGTCCGGAGCACGTGCGCGGCCTCCTCATGCCCGGCCCCTTTTCGAGCCGGGGTTCGGTCGACGACGCCCTCGAGCTCGCGTCGCGCCTGGGCATCAGGACGACGACCGTCCCCATCACCCCCTTCTTCGAGCAGATGAGCGGCGCCCTGCGCGAGGCGTTCGGGTCGCTCGGCGGCCTCGCCACGGAGAACCTGCAGGCCCGTCTGCGCGGCGTCACGCTCATGTCGCTCTCGAACGAGGTCGGCGCCCTCGTGCTCAACACCGGCAACAAGTCCGAGTCGGCGATGGGCTACTCGACGCTCTACGGGGACACGGTCGGCGCGTTCGCGCCCCTGGCCGACGTCTACAAGACGGGTGTCTACCGGCTCGCCGCCTGGCGCAACGGCCGCGGTCCCACCCCGGTCATCCCGCAGAGCGTCATCGACAAGCCTCCCTCGGCCGAGCTCTCGGAGGGCCAGACCGACGAGGGCTCGTTCGGGATGAGCTACGAGACGATCGACCAGATCCTCGCCCTGCATGTCGACTGGGACTGCAGCGCGCAGGAGATCGCCGCCGCCGGGTTCGACCCCGCCGACGCGCTCCATGTGATCTCTGCCTGCGCGAAGGCCGAGTACAAGCGCCGCCAGGAGCCGATGGGTCCCATCGTGTCGCTCCGCCCGTTCGACGACCGCGGCATGCCGGTCGTGCAGCGCTGGCGCGACAGCGTCCGCGGCGACCGTCCGGGCAGGCGCGCCGGCGGGTCCGCGTGCTGTGCGGGGTGCACCCCCGAGGACGCGCCCCGCTACGACGTCGACGAGGCGCTGAACGGCATGCTCGTGCGTGCGTCGCGCCAGGACCAGCTCGTGGGGATGATCGGCGACGTGATGTTCGGCACCCTCGGCTCCGTCGCGGGCGTCGACCCGGGGGAGGCCTCCGGCCCGGGTCTGCCGATCTTCTCGAAGAACTAGCCGACCCGCAGCCGACCCGCCCTGCGAGCCGCACCAAAAGGCCCCCGGGTCCTCACTGCGCTTGCGCGTGGAGGGCCCGGGGGCCTCGTCATGCATGTCTGCCTGCGGCTACGGCTACTCGGCGGCGTGGGCGGGCTCGGGCAGCTCGGAGGTGCAGTGGGGGCAGCGCGTGGCGCCCTCGACGAGCTCCTGCTTGCAGTAGGGGCAGAGGATCGGCTTCTTGGCGGGCTTCTCCTCCTCGTTCTTCTTGCCGAGCTTCTGGACCTGGTTCACGCCCTTGACCAGCCAGAACACGACGAACGCGATGATGAGGAACTGGAGCACCGCGTTGATGAACGAGCCGATGCGGATGCCCGTCTCCTGGCCGGCGAGCGGGATGACGAGCTCCTCGAAGGCGATGCCCGAGGTGAAGATGCCGATGATGGGCGTGATGAGGTCGCTCACCACGGAGTTCACGATCGCCGTGAACGCCGCGCCGATGATGATGCCGACCGCCATGTCGACGACGTTGCCGCGCGCGATGAACTCGCGGAACTCCTTGGCGAATTTCTTCATGTCCGGACCTTTCTCCCTTTCCCCTTCCGCCCGACGCCTTGCCGGACGGCCCAAACGTAAAGCGCCGCACGTCGCGGCGCCCCTTACCCCTATGCTGCGCCCCGGCCCTGAGGGCTCCCTGACCCTGCTGGACCGCCGGGTCCTGCCGGGCTCACGGTCCCGGCCGGTGCCCCGCTACGCCGCGGACTGGCTCAGGATGGCCCACACCACGATGACCGCCAGGACCGCTATGACCGCGACGGCGGTGACGAGGACCCGCTTGCGCCGGCGCCTCTCCTCGGCGGAGAAGATCTTGAACTTGTCCGTCGAGCGCTCCAGGTAGCGGTCGTAGTCGAGCTTGGACGAGCGGCGCGCGGGGAGCGGGTGGGCCGGCTTGATCTGGCTCTGGCCGGCGCCGAAGCCCTGCGGGGGACGGTCGTCCTGACGCGTCCCCGCGTGCGGGAACAGACGGACGCCCGCCTCGCGGTCCTCCTCGACCGAGCCGTCCGCGCCGTTCTCGACGGGGCGGTCGTTCTCGATGCTGCTGTTTTCGTATGCCACGAGTGCTCCTTGCGTTTCTACGCGATTCGACGGTGCGGCGCCAAAAAGGAAACAACCGTACACAGGTTCTTATCATACGCGGCTTTGCGAGGGAAAAATCCCGTTGGCCGATTTTCTACGCGTAAAAGATGCAAGAGACGTGCGGAAACGACGTTTGCGAGGTGGGAAACGCGAGGTCCGGGGGCCTTGGAGGGCTGGTCCGGCGCGTGTGCGGGTATACATCTCCCAACTCTTCGCTGATATCTCCTAAATGTGGAGAAACAGAAAACCTAACAATAAGTGACTTAGATTACTTGCATATGGGAGATAAGAAGAGTACAACTACGGTACGAAGTTAACCGGAGGAAGTTCGAGAGAACGAGCGGACGACGGGACGCTTCGAAGGTAGTCCTTAACGGCGTGCGCTGCGGCGCACATGTATATATGGAAGAAGTGGTCTGTATGGCAATGATGGTTCCTTATGGTCGTTTCGGTGGTCTCGGTGACTGGTTCAACATGGTGAACGACCTGGTCGCGGCCGAGCCTTCGACCCGCGCCGACGCGGTGCCCGCCTCGTTCATGATGGACGTCCAGGAGAACGACGACAACTACGTGGTCGAGGCCACGCTGCCCGGCGTCACCCGCGACGAGATCGACGTCGAGCTGAACGAGGGCCGTCTGAACATCTCCGTCAACAAGAAGGACAGCGAAGAGGTCACGAAGCGCAACTACATCCACCGCGAGACGAGCGAGTACCGCGCGGTCCGCAGCGTCTTCCTCAAGGACGCGGACACCGTGGGCCTGACCGCCACCCTCAAGGACGGCGTGCTCGAGGTCAACGTCCCCAAGCGCACCCAGAACGCGAGCGTCACGAAGATTCAGATCGGCTAGTCCCGGCCGCTCCAGACGTTCCGAACGCTCCAGACGCTCCAAGAGTTCCACCCGGCTCGGACCTCTCGGGCCGGTTCGGCAAGTCCCTCCCTTTCGGGTCGGCGGTGCGAGCGACCGCGCCGCCGACCTCCCCTTTAGAACCCTCCCTCTCTCGGCCCCGGCGAGTTCTCCCTCGTCGGGGCCATTTTCGTTTGGGGAGCGGATCGGGGGCGCCGTCCGGGCCGCTGTCTGATGGTGCCTGCCCGAGGGGGCTACAGGATCGCCAGGGGAGTGACCTGGCTCGCGACGACCGTCCGGAGGTCGCGCCGGCCGCAGGCCTCCTCGCCCCTGAGGAGCGCGTCGCGGCAGGTCGAGGGAAGGTTCGTGTGCTGCGAGATGTGCATGCCCACCACGGTCTCGGTCCGGGAGGTCGCGAGGCGCGGGATGGCCTCGGACGCCTGCTCGTTGGAGAGGTGCCCCGAGCCGCCCGCGATGCGCGCCTTGAGATGGGCGGGGTAGCCCTCGTATCCGCGCAGCATCTCGGGGTCGTGGTTGCTCTCGATCGCGAGGATGCGCGCGTCGCGGAGATGCTCGCCCGCCTCCTCGGTCACGCGGCCGAGGTCGGTGCAGAGGCCGATGGCGTCCCCTGCGCGCTCGAAGCGGAACCCCATCGTCTCCGCCGCGTCGTGGGGGACCCGGAACGGCGTCACGCGGATGCCGCAGACCGAGAACGGCCGCCGTGCGACGAGCGCCTCGGCGCAGACGGTGAGGGTCTTGCGCCAGGAATCCGAGGAGGAGGTCCCCTCGCTCGCGTAGACCGGGACGCCGAGACGCTTCGCGGTGACGCGCAGGCCGCCGATGTGGTCGGCGTGCTCGTGGGTGACGAGGACCGCCCGGACGTCGGCGGGGTCGAGGCCGAGCCTCCTCATGCGCTCGAACGTCTGCCGGCACGAGAGGCCCGCGTCGACGAGGACGAGCCCATCGGGGCAGGCGATCACGCTGCAGTTCCCCTGCGAGCCCGACCCGAGCACGTAGAGCCGCAGCCCGTCGGCCTCCCACGGCGCGCCTGCCGCGACTCCGCCCGCGGCGGATGCGTCGCTCGCGGGTTTGTCGTGCGGTCTGTCGGCAGGCTCGGCGGTCGTTTGCATGGCGGCACCTTTTCGCGCCTTTTGCGGCGGGGTCTCGGGGGAGCGCGGGTACAATGGGCGGATGCCCGCGGGGGCAGTCCGCGCGGTTCGGGATTATCTCCCTTTTCCGGCGCACGCGCCCCGGGGGATTCGGGAAACACGAGAAAGGAAGGGGCGACCGCATGATCGAGGCTCTGTCCGCCAAGGCACTGCCCATGACCGGGGACTCCCCGGTGGTGCTCATGGTGAGCGGCGGGTCCGACTCGACGGCGCTGCTCGTCCGCGCGGCGCGGGGCGAGGTCGACCTGGGGGAGGGCCCGGGCGGCGTGCGCCCCGACCGCCTCTGCGCCCTTCACGTGAACCACTGCCTGCGCGGCGAGGCCTCGGACGGCGACGAGCGGTTCGTGGTCGACCTGTGCGCGCGGCTCGGCGTCGCCTGCGAGGTGCGCCGGGTCGAGATCCCGCGGCTCCTGGGCGAGATGGGCGGCGGGAACATGGAGGAGGTCGCCCGGGAGGAGCGCTACGCGGCGGCGTGGGAGCTCGCGTGCCGGCTCGCGGCGCGGGCGGGCGTCGAGCCGGGGAGCGCGCGCATCGCGGTCGCGCACACGGCCGACGACCGGGTCGAGACGTTCCTCATGCGCGCCGTGACCGGGGCGGGCATGGCCGGCATGTCGGGCATGCGGGCGAGCCGCGGCGTCGTGGTGCGGCCGCTGCTGGGGGAGACCCGTGTTGAGCTGCGCGAATACCTCACGTCGCTCGGGATCGGGTGGCGGGAGGACGCGACGAACGCCGAGGACGGGGCGCTGCGCTCCTACATGCGCAACCGCGTCGTTCCCGCGCTCGCGGCGCGCAACCCGTCCCTCCACCGAACCATAGGCCGCGAGCTCGACGTGATGGCCGAGGAGGACGAACTGCTCGACCGCCTCGCCGCCCGCGAGGCCGCCCGGCTCGCCGTGCCCGCGCGCCCCGGCGTGCTCGCGTTCGACGCCGCCGGTCTCGCCGCGTGCGAGCCCGCCCTCGCCCGGCGCGCCCTGAGGCACGCGCTCGCCGAGGCGCTCGGCCCCTCCCGCTTCCGCGACATGCGCCTCGAGGCCCGCCACGTCGAGTCGGTCCTCGCGCTCGCCGCGGCCGGCTCCGGCTCGCGTCCCCTGCCCCTCGGCGCCGAGGCGCGCGTCTGCCGGGGCGTCCTTGCGATCCGGCTGCCGGAGGACCGTCCCGGGGAGGTCGCCGGGGCGCCTGCGGGTCCGGCGGCGGCTACCGCCGCCCCCGGGGACGTCGAGCTGCGCGTGCCCTCGGAGGTCACGTGGGGCGGGTCGCGCGTCGCGGCGCGCCTCGTGGAGGTGCCGGCGGGGGAGGACGCCCGGGCGTGGGCGCGCGCCTACGCCCGCGAGGTCGAGCGGGAGCGCGGCGCCGTTGAGGGGCGGGACTTCGTGCTGGTTGACGCCGCGGCGGTCGGCCTGGCCGGCGGGTCCTCGGACGCCGCCGACCCTGACGTCGCGCTCACGGTGGGCGCCCCCCGCGAGGGCGAGCGCCTGCGTCCCTTCGGCCTCTCGGGCTCCAAGCTCGTCTCCGACCTGCTCAACGAGGCGGGCGTGCCGCTCTGCGACCGGGCGCTCGTCCCCGTGGTGCGCGCGCGGTATCGCGACGGGTCGCTGGCCGGCGACCGGGGCTGTGTGTGGGTTGGGGGAATTCGTCTGGATGCCCGCGCGGCGTACGGTCCGCAAACCCGCGTGCTGGTAGAATTGTCCGTTATCTGTGGTTTTACCCGCGCGAACGGCCGGCGCCGCTAGGCCCGGCGCGCGCCTTCTGGCAAACCCTACTGGCAATCGATCCCGGAGGAGACCGGCAGTGTCCTATTCTATGGTTGACGACATCGAAAGCGTCATGTATGACGAGCAGACCATCGCCGCGCGCGTGAGGGAGATGGGCCTCCAGATCGCGAGCGACTACGCGGACACGAAGCCGCTCATGATCTGCATCCTGCGCGGGGCGTCGGTCTTCATGGCCGACCTCGTGCGCAACATCGACCTCCCGGTGGAGATCGACTTCATGGCGGTCTCGAGCTACGGCAGCGACGTGAAGTCGTCGGGCATCGTGCGCATCGTCAAGGACCTCGACACGCCGGTGCGCGACCGCGACGTCATCATCGTCGAGGACGTGCTCGACTCGGGCCTCACGCTCAAGTACCTCTCCGCCAACCTCGGCGCCCGCTCGCCGCACTCCCTTGAGATCGCGACGCTCCTGCTCAAGAACCCCGCGCCGGCCGTCACGCCGCGCTACGTGGGCTTCACCTGCCCGAACAAGTTCGTCGTGGGCTACGGCCTCGACTATGCCGAGAGGTACCGCAACCTGCCCTATATCGGCGTGCTCAAGCCCGCGGTGTACTCGCACAAGGCGTAGCACGCCTCCGCCGGCGCCCTCCCGCGAGACAGAAGCGCGACGCGCGCCGCGCACGACACGTAGACAAGGCCCCGCCGGGGTCGATGAGGAGTCTGACAAGTGACCGAAGACAACAAACCTGACAAGCCCGGGGAGCGCGACGACCGCGACGAGAACGGGTCGGAGAAGCCCGCCAAGAAGGCGCACCGGTCCCACGGCGAGGGCGGCGAGGACGGCAAGTCGTTCCTCTCCCGCCTGACCGGCGGTGCCCCCGGCGGCAGCGGCGGGCATGACGACGACCCGCGGTTCGCATGGCGCAACATCCTGATGTACCTCCTGCTCGCCGTGGTGCTCGTGCTCGTGGTCTCGAGCGTGCTGACCGGCGGCGAGAAGACGGACGTGACCGAGCTCGCGACCAGCGATTTCGTGACCGCGGTCGACGAGGGCCGCGTGTACGAGGCGACGTACTCCAAGCGCCTCTCGACGGTCGAGGGCACCTACTGGGCCGACGCCGAGTCGGTGGGCGACGAGGAGGCGCTCGCGGACTTCACGTCGACCTACATCGGCGAGGACTCGCTCGCCGAGCTCATGGCCGCGCACCCCGAGGTCATCTACAAGGCCGACGTGAGCCAGACCCCCGTGTGGCTCACGCTCGTCTCGAACTTCCTCCCCATGCTGCTCATCATCGGCGTCATGGTCTACTTCATGAGCAAGTTCGCCGACCCGAACTCGGGCGCCATGCAGTTCGGCAAGACGAAGGCCCAGACGACCGACGCCACGCGCCCCAAGGTGAAGTTCTCCGACGTGGCCGGCTGCGACGAGGCGATCGAGGAGCTCAAGGAGATCAAGGACTTCCTCGACGACCCCGAGAAGTACCAGAAGATCGGCGCCAAGATCCCGCGCGGCGTTCTGCTCGTGGGCCCTCCCGGCACCGGCAAGACGCTGCTCGCCAAGGCGGTCGCCGGCGAGGCGGGCGTGCCGTTCTTCTCCATCTCGGGCTCGGGCTTCGTCGAGATGTTCGTGGGCGTGGGCGCCTCCCGCGTGCGCGACCTGTTCTCCAAGGCGAAGGAGCAGGCCCCCTCGATCGTGTTCATCGACGAGATCGACGCCGTGGGCCGTCAGCGCGGCACGGGCGTGGGCGGCGGGCACGACGAGCGCGAGCAGACGCTCAACCAGCTCCTCGTGGAGATGGACGGCTTCGAGGAGCACCAGAGCGTCATCCTCATCGCCGCCACGAACCGCCCCGACATCCTCGACCCGGCGCTCCTGCGCCCCGGCCGCTTCGACCGCCAGATCACGGTCGACCGCCCCGACGTGAAGGGCCGCGCCGAGATCCTCAAGATCCACGCGCGCAACAAGCCCCTCTCGGCCGACGTCGAGCTCGACAAGGTCGCCCAGCTCACCCCCGGCTTCTCGGGAGCCGACCTGGGCAACCTCATGAACGAGGCCGCCCTGCTCGCCGCGCGCCGCGGGCACAAGCGCATCGGCATGGACGAGATCACCGAGTCGATGGAGCGCGTCATCGCCGGCCCCGCCCGCAAGAGCCGCGTCATGACCCCCGAGGAGCGCACCACGATCGCGTTCCACGAGTCGGGCCACGCCCTGGTGGGCCACAAGCTCCCCAAGGCCGACCCGGTCCAGAAGATCAGCATCATCCCCCGCGGCCAGGCTCTTGGCTACACGCTCTCGATGCCCGAGGAGGACCACTTCCTCCAGACGCGCGGCGCCATGCTCGACGACCTCGCGATGATGCTCGGCGGGCGCGTGGCCGAGGAGCTCTTCTGCGACGACGTCACGACCGGCGCGAGTAACGACCTCGAGCGCGCCACCAAGCTCGCGCGCAGCATGGTCACGCGCTACGGCATGAGCGACGACCTCGGCGCGCAGGTGTACGGCCAGGCGAACCACGAGGTCTTCCTCGGCCGCGACTTCGCCGAGCACAGCGACTACTCGCAGGAGACCGCGCGCCGCATCGACGCCGAGGTCGCCCGCCTGGTGAACGAGGCCCACGAGCGCGCCCGCTCGATCCTCTCCGAGAACGCCGACCAGATGCGCCTCATGGCGAGCGTCCTGCTCGAGCGCGAGACCGTCGACGGCGCCGCGGCGAAGGCCCTGCTCGACAACCGCTGGGACGAGTACCTGGCGACCGAGGAGGGCGAGCGGCGCAAGATCGCCGAGGCCGACGAGGCCGCCGACGCGGCGGACGAGGCCGCTGCCCAGGCCGCCGAGCAGTCCGGGCGCGTCATCGAGGTCGGCTCCTCCAACGCGACGATCCGCGTGAACGACGACGGCTCGATGACCACCCGCTATGACGGCCGTGAGGTCACGCTCTCCGCCCGCGAGGACGAGGGCGAGGCCGAGAAGGCCGACGAGAAGGACGACGCCGGCG
>CAYMHQ010000015.1:19806-27914 GCA_964390275.1 uncultured Coriobacteriaceae bacterium | reverse complement strand
CGACGTAACCAAAGCGACACCTAAGCGTCGCAGAAAATGCGCAGTTGGCGAGGGCGGGTGCAGGGCAAGCGGAAAAGCGCGCGAGGGCGGACGCGAGGGAAAGCAAGCAGGACGAGCAGTCTGGACAAGCAGGCTGGACGAAGGGCGGGAAGCCGTGACGCAGGCGTTGGGGCCGAGAAGGACGAAACTGACGGGGAACGGCGGAAGGGCCGGCGTCAAGGGCGCAGCCGGCGGGACCCGGGGCGCCGGAAGCGCAATCGAACCCGAGGTCGCGACCAAGCCGACGCGGCTCGACGTGGCGCTCGTCAGCCGCGGACTCGCGACCTCGCGCGAGAAAGGCAAGGCGGCAATCGAGGCGGGCCTCGTGTTCGTCAACGGAAAGCCTGCCGACAAGCCGAGCCTCACCGTCGGCCCCACCGACGTCGTCGAGATGCGCGGCGAGGCCCTGCGCTACGTGGGGCGCGGCGGGCTCAAGCTCGAGAAGGCGCTCGCGTGCTTCGGGATCGACCTCACCGGCAGGCGCTGCCTCGACATCGGCTCGTCTACCGGCGGGTTCACCGACTGCATGCTGCAGACGGGCGCGGCGCACGTGTTCTCCGTCGACGTCGGCCACGGGCAGCTCCACCCCGCGCTCTCCTCGGACCCGCGCGTCACGCCCATGGAGGGCACCGACATCCGCAACGTCGAGACCGCGCACCTGGGCGGCCCGGTCGACTTCGCCGCGACCGACGTGTCGTTCATCCCGCTCGGGCTGGTCCTCCCCCACATCGCGCGCCTGGTGAAGCCCGACGGCGCAGCGGTCTGCCTCATCAAGCCGCAGTTCGAGGCCGGCCCCGAGAACGTGGGCAAGCGCGGCATCGTGAAGGACCCCCGCGTGCACCACGAGGTGATCAGGCGCGTCGCCCGGCAGGCGCGGGAGGCCGGCCTCGCGACCCACGGCCTCGACTTCTCCCCCATCCGCGGCGGCGACGGCAACATCGAGTACCTGCTGCATCTGAGGGCACCGGGGGTCGCGGCGACGGCCCAGGAGGCGCGTGCCGAGGCGGACGCGCAGTTCGACGCGGCAATCGCCGGCGTCGTCGAACGCGCCCACGCGGTGGCGGCAGGCTGATGCGAACCTTGCAGCACGAAATGCATAAAGTCGTGCGTTGTTGCATTCTGGCGCATAAGAACGCTCGACAATGGTGGTGAATTTCAAATTCGCGAGAGATGCTGTACGTTTTTTCGAGAAGTCGGTGTCTCTACATCTATAGGAGACCTTTTGGGAGACTCCCGAAGGCCCCGTGCAGGGTTCAGAAATTAACTACGCGCGTAGCGACCTGGGGTTTCATCGAGCCCTTCCCACTGCGCCCTTCGTATTGTGGGCTTGGACGCCCGTTGGACGTTTATTGCATACGCAATCCGGCATCGACTTCTCGGAAAAACGTACAGCAACTCGCCGAAACGCCGCACAAAGGCCGGAAACCTTTCGAGGTTTGATATTCTCGTTCGAACTTTGATGTAATCACTTAGGGGATTGATATAACAGGTTCGAAGTTTGATACCGAGTGAATTCCCTCGGGTTCCCTCTTCTGTGTCCGGCCCGAAAGCCGGTACCTCCACAGCTCATCTGCACCAAAAAGGCCCCGGGAGCGTTTCCGCCCCCGGGGCCTTTCATGTCCCGCTCCCCCGTTCCGTCGGCACCGCGCAGCCGCAGGTCAGCCGCGCGCAGCCTCGCCTAGAACGAGATGATTCCCAGGTGCTCGAGCAGCACCTTCAGGCCGATGAGGATGAGCACAACGCCGCCCACGATGGTCGCGGGCTTCTCGAAACGCGACCCGAACTGGTTGCCCACCACCACGCCGAAGAACGAGATGACGAACGTCGTGACGCCGATGACGGCGATGGCGACCCAGATGTTCACGCCGAGAAACGCGAAGGTGATCCCCACCGCGAGCGCGTCGATCGACGTCGCGACGGCGAGCATGAGCAACTCTTTGTAGTCGATCTTGGAGCGCCCGCCGCTCTCGGACCCGTCGGCGGAGTCCCCGGCGGCGGAACCCTCGGCCTCAGCCTCGGCCTCGCCCCCGCGAATCGCGTCGAGCAGCATCTTGCCGCCGATGAACGCGAGCAGCACGAACGCAATCCAGTGGTCGATTGGCGTGATGAAGTGCTCGAACTGGCTGCCCAAAGCCCAGCCGATGAGCGGCATGAGCGCCTGGAACCCGCCGAAGAACGCGGCGATGACCAGCGCATATCGGTAGTCGATCTTCTTCATGCTCAGACCCTTGCAGATCGAAACCGCAAAGGCGTCCATGGAAAGCCCGACGCCAATAAGGAACAGCTCGGCAAAACCCATCGCGACCCTCCCCCTCTCCCAAATCTCTCCCCGTTACCGCTAGCCCTCGGCCTACGCCTCGACCTTACCGGCAGCTTCAACCTCAGCCTTGGCTTCGGCCTTGGACTCGGCGCCCGGCTCGGACTCGGCAACGGCGGCGATGGCGGCGGCGTGCTCGGCCTTCCAGGCGTCGAGGTTCTTGTTGAAGCGCATCTGGATGAGCTCGAGAATCAGGCTGAACACCATCGCGAAGTAGACCATGAGCTTCTCGACCGGCATCCCGATGAGCTCGACGCCGGTGTGGAACCCGAGCGAATCAACCAGCAGGAGCACACCGATGACCGTGATGAAGCACAGGGCGAGAATCTTGATCTCGGTGTGCTTATTGATGAAGTCGGAGATGGGGTCGATGAACGCCATCATGATGAAGACGGCGAGCATGACCGCGATGATCATGACGATGAGGTGGTCGGCGAGGCCCACGGCGGTGATCACCGAGTCGATGGAGAACACGACGTCCATGACCATGATGGTGCCGACCGCCTGGCCCAGCCCGATGCGACGGCGCGCGGCGTGCTCCTCGTCACCGTGGTCGGCCTTGATCTCGGAGAGGCTCAGCACCTCGCGCACCTCGGCGATGCCCTTGTAGATGAGGTACGCGCCGCCAACGAGCAGCACGAGGTCGCGAATCGAGAAACCGTGGTTGTAGAACGGCAGCGCGATGGTGAACAGCGGGTCGACCATGTGCACCAGGAACGACGCGAAGCTCAGAAAGATGATGCGCGAGACGAGCGCGCCCGCGAGGCCGAGCTTGCGGCCGATGTGCTGCTTCTCGGGGGGCAGCCGGTCGCTCGTGATCGTGATGAACACGAGGTTGTCCACGCCGAGCACGATCTCGAGGAAGATCAGCGTGAGCATCGTGATCCACGTCTGCGGTTCTAGAAAAATCGAAAAGTCCATCGTTTCCTCTCCCCTGCCGGGCCGTCCGAGGCCGCCGCCCGCACACCGCGGGCATTCCGGCACTACCCCGAACAGCCGTTCCCAATAACCGATCCGTCAAACCAATCCGTCGAACAAGCCGAGCCAACCGAGCGAACCCGCCGCGCGGCCCGACCGGACAGCCCGACCGGGCAGTCCAACCGGGCGGCAGGGCGAACCTGCCAGAACAACCCGACCGCGCGCAAAAAAGAGCACCGACGCTGCTGCATCGATGCTCTCGGCGCGGTGCAACGGCTGGGTCGCACCGTAAGTCTTGTCATTTATGGCTGGCCAGCTTCATTTCGAAGCAGTATGTTGACTCAGCCGCGCTTTCGCGTTGACTACTCCCCCACGGGTCGGGCTACTGTACCACACGCCGCCCCGCGCGTCCCCTCCGCCCGCCGCCTCCGCAACTTTTCTCCGCAAGGAGGGAAGAACGAGGGGGAACGAGGGGGTGGCGAACCAAAAGGCGCCGACGGAGAGGTCCAAAACGACAATCTGACGACAATCACTTTGCGAATTCGAACAGAACATATGGCACAACATACGGTGCATCTGACACCAGAAAGCACATATTCGGACGATTATCCGGATGACAATTCAAAATATTGTCGCTATGGAATACGTTAAAACAGAGGAGTTTCAAAGCATGGTCTGCCTGGATGCAGTCATTAGCGAACTCTAACACCACACCTTAAGGCGATAAGTCCAGCATGTTAGTACCATCAATGACTCAAAGTATCTCAGAATCGCCCAGAGAGAATATGGATAGACTTACTCCGGCTGCGTCAACTCTGTGTAACCACCTTTGGACGGATGGAGTAACAGATGGACGAATTGACCTACAGTGTGTACGACGCGACGGAGCATATGGTAGAAGGCACCCCGGACAACAGCCTTGGAGACGGCACAATACTGGACTTGAACGACAAACAGGGCGGCAATTCCGGCAAGGCAGCCATCGGGAGCGGAACGCCCAACGCGGAGCCCATCGTCCTGTCGCATGAAACCGCGCTGTCAGTATGGAGACACGCAAGGGAAAGTGGCAGCAGAGCGTCGGGCTCCCGCAACCGCAACCGCGGCAACGGCGCGTCCGGGCGAGGCGGAAACCTGTCCTCCATGCTGATTCACCCGCACGAGATGCCGTACGCACGCCTGGCCCTCATGCCGGAAAGGCCTCCTTCAGACGAACGCGTTGCCGCCGTAATCAAACGCTATCCCGGGTTCCTCTCATCACCAGTGGACATCAGTATCCGTGACTACGGCAACAGGGTTACCACGTCCTTGAAGCGCACCCATGGTTGCAGTGGACTCCTTCCACGCAGATCTCTCGTCAAACTATCCGAAAACGATCTCTTGGTCGTAACGCCACCGCTGCTTCTCGCCCAGTATTCGGACGTCAACCACGACAAGCTCGCCCTTATACGCCTCGCATATGAACTCTGCGGGACTTACAGCCACTGCCCAGACGGTCGCGTCGCATACTCCAGGGCGCCCATCGCGAGAGCGAAATTGCTCGGCACATACTGCGATAGATGGGCAGCTACCCAATCGGGCGGTCAAATTCGCAGGGGGATGACCTGGTTGAGAGACATCTCAAACCTTGTTCTAGACAATTCGGCGTCTCCAATGGAAACAGTCGTCTCAATGCTTGGCTTTCTCCCCCACAAACTTGGCGGCTTCGGAATTCCCTCGCCTGTACTCAACTACCAAATCAAACTCACGGACAAGGAACGTCATCTTTTGAAGCGCCGCGAACTATATCTCGACGCATACTGGGAGAACTCTAAGGTCGCCCTTGAATACGACAGCACCATGTTCCACGGTACCCCAAAGGAGCGAACGACCGACTCAAAACGTAGAGACTTCCTGCTCAGCAAAGGAATCACGGTCATCACGCTAACAAAAGACCAGGTATTCAACTATGCGTTGTTTCACAACGTGATGATGCAGCTCGCCCGGCAGCTTAGGTTCAGGTTCCGCGTACGCATGCGTGACTGGGACCGCCTGCACGCACAGCTACGCAGTTTCCTGCTCGCAAACCTATTCGCACGATAGCCATTAAAGATGGCCTTAAGGTGCACGCGCTGGGAAACCACGCAAACAGACGACATGCGACTCGGAAAGAACCCGAGATGCAAGACATAAGTAGACGCCATTTTTTCTTCCGTTTTTGGTCAAAATCTGGCGTTCTGTGTTCAGAAGTCGCACCAATAGGTTCTTTCGAAAGGTGCAGTCTGGAAATTACAAATGTCGTAACCTGGGGTTTCATCGATGAACCCATTTGCGGTCGTACGCTCAAGGTCCATTTGTCAGAGATTACGAACACAGAACGGCGATTTTTGACCATTTTCCGCTCGAAAACGCGCGCGGCCCCTCGGCACCCGCCCCGCAGGCGCCCTCGCCCGCCCCGCCAGCGCCCCAAACCGCACGCGGCCCCCGCAGGCACTCGCCCGCAGGGGCCGCTCGCGATCGCGCACCCTCCGCTCTCGGACGCGCCTCTCTCGTTAGTCCCTCGTCAGCTTGCGGTGCAGGCGGTGGGGTCGGGAGGCCTCGGCGCCGAGGCGGGCGATGCGGTCCTCCTGGTAGGCGGCGAAGTTGCCCTCGAACCAGTGCCAGTTGCCGGGGTTCTCGTCGGTGCCCTCCCACGCGAGCATGTGGGTGGCCACGCGGTCGAGGAACATGCGGTCGTGGCTCACCACCACGGCGCAGCCCGGGAACTCGAGCAGCGCGTTCTCGAGGCTCGCGAGGGTCTCGACGTCGAGGTCGTTGGTGGGCTCGTCGAGGAGCAGCAGGTTGCCGCCCTGCTTGAGGGTGAGCGCGAGGTTCAGGCGGTTGCGCTCGCCGCCCGAGAGCACGCTGGCGCGTTTCTGCTGGTCGGACCCCTTAAAGCCAAAGGTGGCCACGTAGGCGCGGCTCGGGACCTCGGTCTCGCCCACCATCATGACGTCGTTGCCGCCCGAGACGACCTCCCACAGGTTCTTGTTGGGGTCGATGCCGGCGCGGTTCTGGTCGACGTACGAGATCTTGACCGACTCGCCGATCTGCAGGGTGCCGCCGTCGAGCGGCTCGAGCCCCACGATGGTCTTGAACAGCGTCGTCTTGCCCACACCGTTGGGGCCGATCACGCCCACGATGCCGTTGCGGGGCAGCGTGAAGGAGAGGTCGTCGATGAGGACGCGGTCGCCAAAGGCCTTGTGCAGGTGCTCGGCGACGAGGACCTTCGAGCCGAGGCGCGGGCCCACGGGGATGTGGATCTCGGTGAACTCGACGCGCTTGGCGGAGCGGGCCTCGGCTTCCATCTGCTCGTAGCGCTCCAGACGCGCCTTGTTCTTGGCCTGGCGGGCCTTGGGGCTCGAGCGCACCCACTCGAGCTCGGCCTCCATGCGCTTGGCGAGCTTGGCCTCCTGCAGGCCCTGGGCGGCCATGCGCGCGGCCTTGGTCTCCAGGTAGGTGGAGTAGTTGCCCTTGTAGGGGTAGAGGTGGCCGCGGTCGACCTCGCAGATCCACTCGGCCACGTTGTCGAGGAAGTAGCGGTCGTGCGTGACGGCGAGCACGGCGCCCGGGTAGTTGTGCAGGAACTGCTCGAGCCACAGGACGCTCTCGGCGTCGAGGTGGTTGGTGGGCTCGTCGAGAAGGAGCAGGTCGGGGGCCTCGAGGAGCAGGCGGCACAGAGCCACGCGACGGCGCTCGCCGCCGGAGAGGACGCTCACGGGCGTGTCGGGGTCGGGGCACTGGAGGGCGTCCATCGCCTGGGATAGCTGGCTGTCGAGGTCCCAGCCGTTCGCGGCGTCGATCTCGGTCTGGAGGCGGCCCATCTCGTCCATGAGGGCGTCGAAGTCGGCGTCGGGCTCGGCCATCTCCTCGCCGATCTTGTTGAACCGGTCGATCTTGGCGAGCACGTCGCCAAACGCCATCTGGATGTTCTCGAGGACGGTCTTGTCCTCCTCGAGCGGCGGCTCCTGCTGCAGGATGCCCACCGTGTAGCCGGGGGTGAGGCGCGCCTCGCCGTTGCTGACCTCCTCGATGCCGGCCATGATCTTAAGCAGCGTGGACTTGCCCATGCCGTTGGGGCCCACCACGCCGATCTTGGCACCGGGATAGAAGAACAGCGTGACGTCGTCGAGGATGACCTTGTCGCCGTGGGCCTTGCGGGCGTTGTACATCTGGAAAATGAATTCTGCCATGACACTCCTGTGCTGGTGGGAATCGGGACCGGACTCGGGCTGCGGCGGCGCGACACGGCCGGCGATGCGGAAATGTGGGGGTATTGTCGCATGACAGCGGGCGACCCGTGGTGGGCACGGTGTGATGATTTTTCGTTGTTCGGGAACATTGCCTTGTGATAGGAATCGTTCCCATTAAGATTCAGCACGAAAGGAGGCGGGCAGATTGACCGCACAGCGCAACACGAAGCAGCGTCAGCTGGTGCTCGACGCCGTCTGCAGCCGGACGGACCATCCCACGGCGGACCAGGTGTACCTCGACGTCCGCAAGAAGAACCCCCGGGTGAGCAGGGGCACCGTGTACCGCAACCTCGCCGTGCTCGAGGGCAACGGGGAGATCCTGCAGGTAAAGACCCCCACCGCAAGCCGCTACGACCTCACGGTGAGGCCGCACTACCACGTGATGTGCACCGTGTGCGGAAACGTCTGCGACGCGCCTTTCGCCTACCAGAGCCAGATCGACGAGCGCGTGCAGGAGCTGACGGGGTTCGCGATCACGGGCCACGCCACGCTGTTCGAGGGCGTGTGCCCCGCCTGCCAAGAGGAGATTCGCCGGACGAGCGACGGCCAGGCGGTCACCGGCCAGG
>CAYMHQ010000015.1:8363-19706 GCA_964390275.1 uncultured Coriobacteriaceae bacterium | reverse complement strand
GCCCCTGGCAGCGAGCCCTCCCCCATCTGCGCGCACGAGTCGGACAAAACCGAAGGCGACGGCGCTGGGGACACCCCGCTTCCGGCGGGCGACAGTAGGCTGTAGCAGCAAGGACGCGGCGTATGGCACGGTCGGCGCCAGCGACGCCGACAGGGGCAGGCAGCACGTGACGGGCGGGGCGCGACGGGAGCGCACGACGCGCGCCTAAATCCTCCGCCAGGGAAAGCAAGGGAAAGGTAAGAGGAGAGAGACCATGGCAACCAACAAGTACGCAGGCACCCAGACCGAGAAGAACCTCCAGACCGCGTTCGCCGGCGAGTCGCAGGCGCGCAACAAGTACACCTACTTCGCCTCGGTCGCCAAGAAGGAGGGCTACGAGCAGATCTCGCAGATCTTCCTCGACACGGCGAACAACGAGAAGGAGCACGCCAAGCTCTGGTTCAAGGAGCTGAACGGCATCGGCGACACCGCCGCCAACCTCGCGGCCGCGGCCGACGGCGAGAACTATGAGTGGACCGACATGTACGACGAGTTCGCGAAGACCGCCGAGGAGGAGGGCTTCCCGGAGCTCGCCTTCAAGTTCCGCGGCGTCGCAGCCATCGAGAAGCGCCACGAGGAGCGCTACCGCGCGCTGCTCCACAACGTCGAGGCCCAGGAGGTCTTCGCGAAGAGCGAGGTCAAGGTGTGGGAGTGCCGCAACTGCGGGCACATCGTCGTGGGCACCCAGGCGCCCGAAGTCTGCCCCGTCTGCGCCCATCCGAAGTCGTACTTCGAGGTCTCGGCGAACAACTACTAAGGCCGACGCGCGGAACCGAGCAAGCGCACAGAGGCTGAGCAAGCCGAGGCTGAAAGCGCGCGGACAGAGGCTCCGCGGACAGCAATGGGCCCGCTAGCAGGCAGGACGCTCCCGTGAGCCATCCATGACCCCCGTCGCGGCACAAGCCGGGCGGGGGTCTTTGCGTGCGTAGCCGCTACACACGCCCCAAGCCCGAGGAACATCCCAAATCCCAATCCCCCGGTCCTCATCCGTCTGCTCCCGAATGTGTTAATTCGATTGAGAATTCTCAATCAGCAAACAAACAGCCTTCAATTGAACCCTCCCCTCCTCCTTCCCTATCATGACCTCAGGTTGGGCGTCCAGACAACAGGAGACAGGACAGGAAACAGGACAGGTGAGGGACATGCATCGTACGCACGTTATCGCGACGGCGGCCGCCGCGGCAATCTTCGCGCTCGCCGGCATTGCCTGCGCCGGCGTCATGGCGCAGAACAACGCGCAAGCCGATGAATCGGCAACCGCCGAGACTTCCGAGAAACTCTTGCTCTCGGAGCTCGCAGAGATCTACCCGCTTCAGTACGATTCGTTCGCCACGCTCAAGACCAAGGACGGCACCGAGAGCTTCGAGGGCCACTATTCCCTCGGCCTCAAGCTGCTCGCTCCCATCGAGCGCGACGGCAACACCATTCTCCTCAGCGAGAATGAGGGCGTGACCGTAACCGAGCTCGCGTATGACGACGTGACAGGTGTCTGGTACGTCCCCAACGGCGAGAACTCGGTGCTGACCCTTCGCGTGACCGACGTCAAGGGCTGCTACCAGTGCAAGTCGTCCTATGCCAACGAATACATCATCGAGAACGGCGAGGAAACCGCTGCCGAACCACTCGATGAGGAGTTCGTCGAGAACATGAACGGCCAGATCTGGGACTGCTATCTCTGCCACGACACGACGTTCGAGCAGGAAGCCGACGCCACGGTCCTCATGTTCAGCGAGGTCGGCGGGTCTTGGTATGACGAGCTCACCGCCGAGGACCGCGTCTGCGGCCAGTGCCACAACCACGCCTACCACAAGCCCATGTTCCTCTCGGGTATGGACTGGAGCGACTACCAGCCGTTCAAGTACGGCCATGACGTCGACTCCGTCCTCGCCGCCGAGAAGGAGTACGGCTTTGGCTCGTACGAGGAATCCACCGGGATCACCACGTACCGCACCAACCACGCCGAGCTCGAAGTTCTCGTCGACAGCAACCACTACGCGCTCGGAATCACCTGCGTCGACTGCCATATGCCCACGGTGACCGACGAAGAGTCTGGCGAGGCCTACACCGACCACAACGCATCCCAGTCCCCGCTCGAGAATGAGGCGGCGCTCGAGTACTGCCTCACCTGCCACGCATCCCAGGGCATCGAGACGACCGAGGACATGGTCGCCATGGTCCGCGAGCTGCAGAACGAGACCACCAAAACCGGTGACGAGGTGTCTGCCAAGCTGGCGACCCTGCACGACCTCATCGCCGACGCGACGGCGACCGAGGGCTTCGACGAGGACATCCTGAACGAGGCACGCGAAACGTACACGACCGCAAAGTTCTACATGGAGTGGGGCACCAACGGCAACGGGAGCGGCTACGTGAAGGTCGTCCACAACCCCGAGCTGATCACGTCGCTGCTGCAGCGCGCCGGCTCCATGATCGACGAGGCAATCGCTCTCTTTGAGTAGAGCCTATACGCTAAGATAGGACCTGCGGCCCGAGAAGGCCGCACGGCCGAAGAGCCGCGCGTTATTCGCCCAACCACGGCGCGGCACTGCGACGCGAGGGAGTCCCTGCCGGACCCCTCGCGTCGCCTTTTTGAAGACAGGAGGATGTGCCATGGGAGCGCAGGGGTCGGACAAGTCGCTACTCGCGCGGTTCACCGTGCTCATCGGCGTGGTCATCACCGCGGTACTCCTTGTCAACCTCGCGCTGACCTTCCAGACGCGCCAGAACGAGGCTGAGAGCAAGGCCCTCGCGGAGGCGCGCGTCCTCAACGCGGAGATGCAGGCCGTCTGGGACTACATCAACGCCCAGCAAGACCTCATCAACTACAATTCAGACGGAACGTACGACTTCAAGGGCGTCTACTGCACCATCGCTGCCAAGAACGTCGCCAGGCGGTTCATGCGCGAGTCGGACTACATCATCAGGTACGCGCGCGAGAACCCGCGCTCGGCCACCGACGAGCCCGACGAGTTCGAGCAGCGCGCCATCGAAGCCTGGCGCACAACGGGCCAGACCGAGTACTACGACGTCACGACGTTCGAAGGCGAGACCGCTCTCCGATACGCGACGGTCCTCCTCACCAAGACCAACTGCCTCGGCTGCCACGGAGAACCCGCCGGAGAGCTTGACGTGACCGGGTTCGTCAAGGAGGGCTTCGAACTCAACGACCTCGCCGGCGTCTCGAGCATCGTTATCCCCATGGGCGTCTATCAAGACGAGATTATCGAAGGGGTGCTCCACGACTTCGCCCTGCTCACCGTGCTCGTCACCATCGTCGCGCTCGCCATCTGGTTCTGCCTGCAAAGATGGGTCACGGGTCCGCTCGGCAGGATGCGTCAGGCGGCGAACATGGTAGCGAAGGGGAATTTCGATACGAGCCTGTCACTCGCGAGCGCGCACGGCGAGATACGCGACCTCACGCGGAGCTTCTCGACCATGGCGCAGGAGCTCCGCGTCTCGCATGAATCACTCGAGCTCCAGGTTCGCGAGAGGACGAACGAACTCGAAGAGGCCAACGAGCGGCTGAAGCAGATGAACACCGAGCTACAGGAGGCAAACGCCGCGAAGTCGAACTTCCTCGCGATCGTGAGCCACGAGCTGCGCACACCGCTCGCCTCCATCATCGCGTTCTCCGAGATCCTGTCGCACGCGCCCGGGACGGGCAAGGACGAGCGGTGCATGGTGCAGGAAATCTCGCATAACGGGACCCAGCTGCTCGACATGATCAACAACCTCATCGACACCGCGCGCATCGAGGCAGGGAAGTTCCAGATATCGATCGGCGAGGTTGACGTGATCGACGTCGTCATGTCCGTCGAACACGTGATGGAACCGCTCGCCGCAAAGAAGAGCATCAAACTCAAGAGTAGCATCGACGCCTCGGTCCCCGTGATCAGAAGCGACTTTGACGCGCTGCGAAAGATCCTGATCAACCTGGTGGGTAATGCGGTAAAGTTCACCGGAGAAGGCGGCAACGTCGAGATAAGGGGGCGTGTCGATAGGGAAGGCGGCCTTCGGGATGGCGACCGCCTGGTGCTCGAAGTCGAAGACGACGGCGAGGGCATCGACCCGGATGCGATTCCGACCATCTTCGACCGATTCGTTCAGGTGGACGCTTCCATCTCCCGGACGCACGGCGGCAGCGGCCTCGGTCTTTCACTCGTGAAGGACCTCGTTGGGGAGCTCGGCGGCACAGTCGAGGTCTCGAGCGCAGTCGGAGCAGGTTCGACGTTCACGGTAACGCTCCCCCTCGTGCGCGCCGAGGATCCGGTTGAAGGCACGGGCGATAAGATTGCCGAGGAGTCAGACGGAGACGCCGGGAGCACAACCGGAGAGGAGCAGGGAAAATGAGGATCCTATTCGCTGACGACGACGCCACGATGCGCGCCGCTGTGAAGATCATCCTGGTCGGTGCAGGACACGAGTTCGTGGGGGCGGAGAACGGGGAGCGTGCGCTCGAGCAGTTCGCCGAGACCTCCCCGGACCTCGTCATACTCGACGTGATGATGCCCAAACTCAACGGCTTCGAGGTATGCGAGCGCATCAGGCGCCAAAAGGCGGACACGCCCATCCTCTTCCTGACGGCGAAGGGCGAGCTGGATGACAAGAAGACGGCGTACGGCTCCGGCTGCGACGACTACATGGTCAAACCGTTCGAGGGGGCCGAACTCCTCCTCCGCATAGGGGCGCTTCTGAGGCGGGCGTACGGTTCCCCAACAGCAAGCAGCGACCCCTCCGCACGACCCCTCCCGGCGACGATGAGGCTGGGCGACATCGAGATTAACCTGAGGAAGCACACGGTCACCGTCTCCGGAACGGTCGCGAACCTCACGCACCGCGAGTTCCAGATTCTCGCATTCCTCGCCGAGCACGTCGACGAGGTCATCACTAAGGAGGAGCTGGTTGAGGCCGTGTGGGGGGAGGAGTACGCGGACGGCACCGTCAGCATCGCCGTGTACATCCGCCACATCCGCGAGAAGATCGAGAAGGACCCCTCGCACCCCGTGTACCTGCAGACGGTCTACCGGGTGGGGTACAGTCTGCACACGCCAGAAGAGTAGAGGGCGGGCGAAGCATTCCAGGACGACACCACCAGCTTCACGCCCATCCCGCCGTCCGCAGCCTCGGCCCGCCGCGAACACGCCAACCCCTCAGCGTAGTGCTATGATTCCGCGAGCCAAACTCGGGCGCAGTCCCGACCGACCCGGACCGACCCGGACCAACGACGAAAGGCATCCCATGAAGCTGTTTGTTGCCGACTCCTACGAGGCGATGAGCCGTATCGCCGCCGACGTGATGGAATCCGTCATCGCCGAGAAGCCGAACTGCGTGCTCGGCCTCGCGACGGGCACGACCCCCATCGGCCTCTACGCCGACCTCGTGGCCGACTGCAGGGCGGGCAAGGTCAGCTTCGCCGACGTCACCACCTTCAACCTCGACGAGTACTGCGGGCTCGAGGGCACCCACCCCCAGAGCTACCGCTACTTCATGAACGACAACCTGTTCAACCACGTCGACATCGACATCGCGCGCACCCACATCCCCGACGCGTCCTGCGCCGACGAGGCCGAGGCGTCCAAGGCGTACGAGGCCGCGATCGACGCGGCGGGCGGCATCGACATCCAGCTGCTCGGCATCGGCCACAACGGGCACATCGGGTTCAACGAGCCGAGCGACGACTTCTCGATGTACATGCACGAGGTTGAGCTGACCGAGTCGACCATCGAGGCAAACAGCCGCCTCTTCGACTCGATCGACGAGGTCCCGCGCCGCGCCCGCACCATGGGCATCGGCACGATCATGCGCGCCCGCAAGGTCCTGCTCGTCGCGAACGGCGCCGGCAAGGCCGCCATCGTGAAGGAGTCGCTGTTCGGGCCGGTCACGCCCCGGGTCCCGGCCTCCATCCTGCAATTCCACCCCGACCTCACCGTCGTCGTCGACCGCGAGGCGGGCGCGCTCCTCGAGGGCTGCGCGCACTAGACGAGCCGACCCGGGCGCTGCCGACCCATCCGGCACGCCCGAAACACCCAGCAGCGCTCGAAGCACCGAACCACCCGACGGCGCCGGCCGCGACCGATTTCGACCGATCTCCCTCCGATTTCGCCCGATTTCGCCCGCGACCGGCGCCGTTTTCGATTCCAAGGAGGACCCCGTGTCTACCGCCGCATCGAACGAAGCCCTGACCAGCGCGAACGCCGCCCCCGGAGACCCCGGGACGTCCGGGGCGCCCGGGGTTTCCGAGTCGCCCCGCACCCCCGGCACACCCGCCGCGGGCCTGCCGCGCGTTGGGCGCATCCGGAACGGTTCGGTTTTCGTCGACGGCGAGCGCTTCGTCGACGCCGACGTGGCGGTCGAGGGCGAGGCGTTCGGCGAAGTGCTCCCCCGCGGCGAGGCCGGATCCTCATCTTGCCCTTCCCTCTCCCCCGTCGACGCTGACGTCGATCTCGACGCCTCGGGGTGCTACGTGATCCCCGGGCTCATCGACGTCCACACCCACGGGTGCATGGGATGCGCCTGCACGGACGGCGACCCGGCGGCGCTCCGGCGCATCGCCGCGTACGAGGCGTCGCGCGGCGTCACGGCGCTCTGCCCCACGAGCCTCACGCTCCCCCGCGAGCAGCTCGCCGAGTCGTTCACGCAGATTGCGTCGTTCGTCCCGGGCGACGGGGAGGCCGCGTTCGCCGGCGTCAACATGGAGGGCCCCTACATCTCCCCCGACAAGCTCGGCGCCCAGAACCCCGCCTACGTGCGCCCGGCCGACATCGACGAGTTCGCCCAGCTCATGGAGGCCGCGCAGGGCATGATCCGCCTCGTCGACGTCGCGCCCGAGACCACCGGCTGCCTCGAGTTCATCGCACGGGTCCGCCGCGAGTTCCCCAAGGCGCACGTCTCAGTCGCCCACACCTGCGCCGACTACGACTGCGCGCGCGAGGCCTTCGAAGCGGGCGCCTCCCACGTCACGCACCTCTTCAACGCGATGCCCTCCCTCCACCACCGCAGCCCCGGCCCCATCGCGGCAGCCGCCGAACGCGAGAGCGTGTTCGCCGAGCTCATCGCCGACGGTGTCCACGTGCACCCCGCCATGGTCCGGCTCGCGTTCGAGCTGTTCGGACGCGACCGCATCGTCCTCATCAGCGACAGCATCCGCGCGTGCGGCCTCGCCGACGGCACCTCCGAGCTGGGCGGGCTCGCCGTCACGATCCGCGGCCCCCGCGCGACGCTCGCCGACGGCACGCTCGCCGGCTCGGTCACCGACCTCATGGGCTGTCTGCGAACCGTCGTCACGACGATGGGCGTCCCCCTCGAGACTGCCGTGCGCGCCGCGACGGCGAACCCCGCCCGCGCGATCGGCGTCGAGGGCGAGCGCGGCTCCGTCGCCCCCGGCAAGGTCGCCGACGCCGTCGTGCTCGACCGGGACCTCCGGCCCGTCCACGTGGTCGTGCGGGGCAGACTGCTCTACTGACGTCCCTCAGACAGCAACACCTGGGAACTATGTAACAGGTGTGGATTATATTCAGATGTAAATTGACCTCGCGCCGCCTCGCCGCGACCGGGGTATACAGTTCGTCAACCTGAAAACCGCCCGCAGCGTGTAGAACGCGGGCGGCGACGAGGAGCAGACGAGCCGTGTACCACGGTGAACGCGAGAAAGGCAAGACGCAATGAACCCCGCAGACGCAGTCAAGCGCGCCGCATTCAACAAGGCGATCGACTACCTGATGGCGGACCCGGAGACGAACTTCCCCAAGGTCCTCGAGATGATTGACAAGCACGCCCCGGCGGACCTCTTCCCCAGCCAGCGCAAGGCGTTCGCGAACGCCGTCGCGACCAAGAACAACTGGTACCAGCTGCTGCTCAAGGTGGCCCACCTCAACCCCGAGGTCGCCGGCGACCTCGTCAAGACGTTCGCGGTCGACGCGAACCTGCTCGCGTGGCCCGTCCAGGAGAAGATGCGCGAGAAGTACGGCTGCAACATCCCGTGGGCCATCCTGCTCGACCCCACGAGCGCGTGCAACCTGCGCTGCAAGGGCTGCTGGGCGGCCGATTACGGCCACAAGCTCAACCTCACCTACGAGGACATCGACTCGATCATCGAGCAGGGCAAGGCGCTCGGCACCCACGTCTACATCTACACCGGCGGCGAGCCCCTCGTGCGCAAGGACGACCTCATCCGCCTCTGCGAGAAGCACCGCGACTGCGCGTTCCTGTGCTTCACGAACGCGACCCTCATCGACGAGAAGTTCTGCCAGGACATGATCCGCGTGAAGAACTTCATCCCCGCGATCAGCGCCGAGGGCTTTGAGGAGACCACCGACGCCCGCCGCGGCGCCGGGACCTACGCGCGCATCCAGAAGGGGATGGCGCTCCTGCGCGAGCACGGCCTGCCGTTCGGCATCTCGGCATGCTTTACCAGCCAGAACGCGTCCTCGGTCGCGTCTGAGGAGTACTTTGACTGGATGATCGAGCAAGGCGCGCTCTTCTGCTGGATCTTCACCTACATGCCCGTGGGCACCGACGCTCCCACCGACCTCATGGCGACCGCCCAGCAGCGCGCCGACCTCTACCACTTTGTGCGCGCGATGCGCAAGACGAAGCCGCTCTTCACCCTCGACTTCTGGAACGACGGCGAGTACGTGGGCGGATGCATCGCCGGCGGCCGCCGCTACCTGCACATCAACGCGCGCGGCGACGTGGAGCCCTGCGTGTTCGCCCACTACGCGAGCGCGAACATCCACGACGTGAGCCTGCTCGACGCCCTGCGCTCGCCGCTCTTCATGGCCTACCACGACGGGCAGCCCTTCGACGGCAACTACCTGCGCCCGTGTCCCATCCTTGACAACCCCTACCGCCTCGAGGAGCTCGTCGCCAAGTCGGGCGCCTACTCGACCGACCTCGTGCACGAGGAGAGCGCCCACGACCTCTGCGCCAAGTGCGCCGACGCCGCGCTCGCCTGGTACCCGGTCGCCGACAAGCTCTGGAACGACCCGAACGACGAGGCCGCCGCTGGCCGCGCCAACCACGACATGGGCATGGGCGACTACGATCTGCACAAGTTCGCAAGACTCGGGCGCGACCCGCGCGAGCAGCATGCGCCGTGCGTACCGGGTGCTGCGGGCGAGAGCGAGCAGGGGGAATGCGCGTGCGACTCGGGAGCGCGCGAGGGCGCGTAGACGGCGCGTGGGAAAGAGCTGGCAGAAGGCCTGGTAGAAGGCCTACGTACAAACGGAGGAAGACGAAGGGGGCGTCCGCCGAGAATGGTGGGCGCCCCCCTCTTATGTCGCGCCAGTTTTAGGCTGGATTCTGGTCAAAAAGGCGCGTTCTGTGTTCATCAGTGGAACCATTTCGAACACAGAAAGAAGAAGCAGTGTCTCTACAAATGACGTAACCTGGGGTTTCATCGATGAGACCGATTGCTATCGAACGTCTCCCCTCGAGAATCGCCAATCTCCGAACACAGAACGCCGTTTTTTGACCATTATCCCGCGATTTTTTGGCGTCTACGTTTGTCTACCCCGCCCGGTCCGCCCGCGCCCTCCGCAGGCATCCGCCGCCCCGCGGGCACCCACCGCCTCGCTCGCCTACCGCCCCTCGACGGCCTTCGCGAACCAGCCGGTGACGCTCGTGGGATGCGTGATCGCGGTGCCCACCACCACGGCGAAGGCGCCGGCCTCCATCGCGGCGCGGGCGTCCTCGGGGGTGTGGACGCGACCCTCGCAGAACACGGGCACGCCCTCCCCCGCCGCGGCGACCGCCTCGCGGAGCAGCTCAAGGTCGGGGCCCTCGGTCTTGGGACGCGAGGGGGTGTAGCCCGCGAGCGTCGTCGACACGATGTCGACCCCCGCGGCGAGCGCCCGCTCCACGTCGGCCATGCACGAGCAGTCCGCCATGACGAGCGTCTCGCCGCGCAGCGCCTCCACCGTCTCCTCGAACGTCCTGCCGTCGGGGCGCGGGCGGTCGGTCGCGTCGATCGCGACGACGTCGGCGCCGGCGGAGATGCAGGCGCGCGCGTGGCGGAGGGTCGGGGTGATGTAGACGCCCTCGTGGCCCTCCTTCCAGAGGCCGATGACGGGAATCTCGACGCGCCCCTTGATGGCGGCGATGTCGGAGAGGCCCTGGCAGCGAATCGCCGCCGCCCCGCCGATCTCGGCGGCGCGCGCCATCTGCGCCATGGTCTCGGGGTGCCGGAGCGGCTCGCCCGGGTATGCCTGGCAGCTCACGATAAGCCTGCCCTTGAGTCCTGCGATGAGCGCGTCCATCTTCATGCTTCCTTTCGTCAGTGGAATCATCCGCACGCCAGCGGAGCCTTCCGCGCCGCTATCCGCGAAGTTCGATTCTGTCGAGAAGGCGCTCGGCGGCGCCCACGAGCGGCGCGTCCGAGCCGAGGGCGGCCTTCACGACCCGCAGCCCCGCGAGCTCGGGCGCGAGGCGCGCGCGGAAGGCCTCGTCGAAGGCGCTGGCCCACACGTCGCCGGAGTCGCAGACGGAGCCCGAGACCACCACGAGGTCGGGGTCGAGCATGTCGGAGAGCGAGGCGAGCGCCTCACCGAGCGACGAGCCGGCCTGCCGCATGACGCGAAGGGCGAGCTCCTCCCCGGCCTCCGCGCGACGGCAGATCTCGGCCCCGCAGAGCGCCTCTCCCCCGCCGAGCCGGTAGCACGTCTCGATGCCGCTGCCCGAGGCGACGCCCTCGAGGAAGCCCTGCGTGCCCCATGCGCTCGGGACGCCCACCGCGGCGGGGTGCAGCGCGCGCCCGAACTGGCCGGCGAGGCCGTGGGCACCGTCGAGCACGCGCCCCTCGGTAATGAGGGCGCCGCCGAGGCCCGTTCCCACCGCCGCCACGATGCACGAGCGGCACCCGGCCGCGGCGCCGTGGCGCAACTCGCCGAGGGCGTGGGCGCGCACGTCGTTCATCACGGCGACGGGCAGGCCCCAGGAGCGCTCGATCGTCTCGCCCACCGGCTGGCCGGTCCACCCGGGCATGAGGCTGTTCGCGGAGGAGATCGACCCGTCCGCCTCGCAGACGTTCCCCGCCGTGCTCACCCCCACGCCCACCACCGGCAGACCGCCCGCGCAGGCGGGCGCGTCGCACAGGAGGCCGCCGACCATCTCGACGATCGACGCGAGCACGGCCTCGCCGCCCCGCGCGGCATCGGTGGGGACGCGGCGCCTGCCCACGACAAACGGCATCGCGCGCGTGCCGGGCTCGGCGCCCTCGTAGACGGCGAGCCCGCCCGCGATCTTGGTGCCGCCCACGTCGAGGACGACCACCGCGCACGGGGCCGCCGACCGCCGGGTCTCCTCATC
>CAYMHQ010000015.1:0-8263 GCA_964390275.1 uncultured Coriobacteriaceae bacterium | reverse complement strand
GCCCTCTCACATCGAGGCCCCGAGGCAGTCCGCCCCGGGGCCCGGCAATTCGTTACCCGCAACAAGCCAGCCGCGGCAAGCCACCCGCAGCGAGCGCCCGCGGCAAGCCTTCCGCGGGAGCCTTCCTGTCTAGCAGCACCTCACCGGCGCGTCGGGCTCCATGAGGCCCTCGCCCTTGAGCACCTCGACGATCGCCTCGACGTCGGCGCCGCGCAGGGGCTGGACGGGCTCGCGCATCTGGTTGGTCTCGAAGACGCCCATCTGCCAGAGGGCCGTCTTGAACGCGCCCACGCCCGCGCCGAAGCCCACGGTCGCCTTGACGTGACGGGTCATGAACATGAGGCGCGCGAGGTGGTCCTGGATCTCGCTCACCTTGGCCCAGTCGCCCTCCTGCGCCGCGCGCCACTGGGCGACGTAGCGGTAGGGGTCGACGTTGCCGAGGCCGGGGACCGAGCCGTCCGCGCCCGCGAGGTACGCGCCGTCGACGCACACCTCGTGGCCGGTGAGCAGCTGCAGCGGGTGGCCGGCGTCCCTGTTCTCGAGGATGAGCCACCTGAAGGACACGTCGTCGCCCGAGGAGTCCTTGACGCCCTGGATCACGCCCTCGGTGCCCAGGCGCACGAGCATCGTCGGGTCGAGCTTGGTGTGCACGCACACGGGCAGGTCGTAGGCGAAGATGGGCAGCGAGGTGTTCTCGCGGATGACCCTGAAGTGGCGCTCGACCTCCTTGGGGCCGCCGAGCGCATAGAAGGGAGCGGTCGCCACGAGGCCGTCGACGCCGATCGCCTCGGCGCGCTTCGCCTGCTCCACGACACGCATGGTCTCCATGTCGATGACGCCCGCGAGCACGGGCACGCGCCCGTCCACGACGGCGACGGCCTCGCTCAGCACCTGGTCGCGCTGGGCGTCGGTCTGGAAGGCGACGCCGCTGCTCGAGCCGAGGAAGAACAGGGCGTCGACGCCCGCCTCGATCATGCGGTTGACCGAGCGGCGGAACGAGACGACGTCGAGCTCGCGCTCGGCGGTGAGCGGGATGACGACCGGGGGGATGACGCCCTTGAAGCGGCTCTGGCTGTTGGTGTCCATGGTGAAGCTACCTGGCTTTCGTTGTTGTCTGAGGGTCGGGATGGAGCAGCGAGGGGGCAGCGCCGAGGAGCAGCTTGGTGTAGTCGTCCTTCGGACGGTTGAAGACCTCCTCGGACGGGCCCTCCTCAACCGCCTTCCCGCCGTTCATCACGATGATGCGGTCGGATATATAGCGCACCGTCTGGATGTCGTGGCTGATGAACACCATCGCGAGGCCAAGGTCGCGCTTCAAATCCATAAGAAGGTTGAGGATCTGCGCGCGCACCGAGACGTCGAGGGCGCTCGTGGGCTCGTCGGCGATGATGGCGTCGGGCTTGAGCGCGAGGGCGCGGGCGATGGCGACGCGCTGGCGCTGGCCGCCGGAGAGCTGGCCGGGCAGCGCGTCCATGACCGACTTGGGCAGGCCCACCATCCCGATGAGGTCGTACACGCGCTTCTCGCGCGACGCCGGGTCGCCCACCTTGTGCACGAGGAGCGGGTCGAGCAGCTGCTCGCGCACCGACATGCGGGCGTTGAGCGCCGTCGCCGGGTCCTGGAACACGACGGAGATGACGCGGCCGATGACGCGGCGGTCGGCGGCCGTGCGGTTCGTGACGTCGGTCCCCTTGAAGAACACCCGGCCCGACGTGGGCTTCTGCAGGCCGCACATCACGTTGGCGGTCGTCGACTTGCCGCAGCCCGACTCGCCCACGATGCCGAGCGTCTCGGCGGGCATGAGCCTCAGGGAGACGCCCTGCACGGCGTGGACGAGGTTGGGGTGCAGGATCGACCCGGTGCGCGTCTTGAACGTGACGCTCACGTTGTCGAGGAGGATGAGGGGCGTCTCGGCGTCGGTCATCATCGGTCACCTCCCGAAAGGAGCGGTTTGAGTCCCAGCCTGGCGAGCTCCTCGTCGGGCAGCTCGGCGTAGAGATGGTCGGTGCCCGGGACGCGCTTGAGGACCGGCGCCACGTCGGAGACGACGTCGGGGTGGCTCGAGCGCGGGGCGAAGCGGTCGCCCTTGGGGAAGTCCGCCGGCGACGGGACCGAGCCGGGGATCTGGTGCAGGCGGTCGCCGCACGCCTCGATGGAGAGCACCGAGCCGAGCAGGCCGCGCGTGTACTCGTGGACCGGCGCGGTGAGGATGTCGCGCACCGAGCCCTGCTCCACCACCTGGCCGGCGTACATGACGGTCACGTAGTCGGCAACCTCGGCGACGAGCGCGAGGTCGTGGCTCACAAAGACCATCGCGAAGCCCAGCTCGGCCTGCAGGCGGTTGAGCAGCTCGATGACCTGCTTCTGCACCGTCACGTCGAGCGCGGTGGTGGGCTCGTCGGCGATGACGACCTTGGGGTCGCGCGTGAGCGCCATGGCGATGAGGACGCGCTGGCGCTGGCCGCCCGAGAGCTCGTGCGGGTAGGAGTTGAGCGTGCGCTTGGGGTCGAGGCCCACAAGCTCGAGCAGCTCCTCCGCGGTGCGCGTGCCGCCGCGGCGCGTGAGCTGCTTCATCTGCGAGCGGATGAGCATCGAGGGGTTGAGCGAGGAGAGCGCGTCCTGGTAGACCATCGAGATCTCGCGGCCGCGCAGCGACACGAGGTCGCGCTCGCGCAGCTCGAGCAGGTTGCGCCCGTCGTAGACGACCTCGCCCGAGACCTTTGCGGCCTTGTCGAGCAGCCCCATGACCGCGAGCGCCGTGATGGACTTGCCGCAGCCCGACTCGCCCACGAGGCCCATGGTCTGGCGCGGGCCCACCGAGAAGCTCACCCGGTCGACCACGTTCACGTCGCCGTGGCGGGGGAACTGGATGCACAGGTCGCGCACCTCGAGGACCGGCTTCTCGGGCCTCTCGGCGGCCGAGCGGTCGGTGCGCGAGGTCTCGACCTCCTTGAGCTGCGCGAGGCGGGCGGCGAGCGTCTCGGCCTGGGCCTTGTACGCGAGCGCCGGGTCGGTCACGAAGCGGTCGGCCTCGCGCTGGGCGCCGAGGTTCGCGTCGCTCGGCTTGGTGGCCGACTTGGGCGCCGCGATCGCGTCGGTGATGCCCTCGGAGAGGATGTTGAGGCACAGGACCGTGATGATGATGAAGAGGCCCGGGAAGAACGCCTGCCACCACTGGCCGAGCAGGACCCCCTGGCGCGCGGCCGCGAGGATGTTGCCCCAGGTGGGCGTGGGCTCGGGGATGCCGGCGGAGAGGAACGAGAGCGACGCCTCGAACACGATGGCGTCGGCCACGAGCACGATCGTGAACACGAGCACCGGCGCGATGCAGTTGCGCATCACGTGCCGGATGAGGATCCACGGGGCGCGGGCGCCCGAGACCACCACGGCGCGCACGTAGTCCTGCCCGTACTCGCTCACCACGTTCGCGCGGACGATGCGCGCGATCTGCGGGATGTAGAGGAAGCCGATCGCGAAGATGAGCGACGGCAGCGAGTTGCCGAACACGACCACGAACGTCGCGGCCAGGGCGATGCCCGGGAAGCTCATGATGACGTCGAGGATGCGCATGATGACCTCGGAGACCCACTTGCGGGACACCGCGGCGATCGAGCCGATGATCGACCCCAGCACGAGCGCGAACGAGGTGGCGCCGAGGCCGATGACGAGCGAGTAGCGGGCGCCGTACATGACGCGCGAGAGGATGTCGCGGGCCTGGTTGTCGGTGCCGAACCAGTGCTCGGCCGTGGGGGCCTGGCGCGGGACGAACCCGGTCGAGATGGGGTCGTACGGCGCGAGGACGTTGGCGAACACGGCCATGAGGACCACGAGCGCGAGCACGATGACCGAGATCCGGGCGCTCACCGTCATGTTCTTCCAGCGGCGCAGGCGGACCTTGCCCGCGTTCTGCTCCATCTTCTCGGTCAGGCCTTCGTGAAGTTTGAACGCCATGGCCGCTACACCGTCCTAATCCGGGGGTCGATGAGAATGTAGAGCATGTCGACCACGATGTTGATGATGATGAACGTGATCGCGACCACGAGCACGACGCCCTGCACGAGCAGCGTGTAGTGGTTGTTGATGCCGTTCACGATGGTCATGCCCATGCCCGGGAGCGCGAAGATGACCTCGATGACCACCGCGCCGCCGATGAGGTAGCCGATGCGCAGGCCAAGGACCGTCACCGGGGTGATGAGGGCGTTGCGCAGGACGTTGCGCGCCACGACGACGCTTTTGGGGATGCCGAAGCCGAGGGCCGTGCGCACGTAGTCCTTGTCGAGCTCCTCCACCATCGAGGTGCGGATGACGCGCGTGAGCTGCCCCGTGAGCGGCACGGCGAGCGCGATCGCGGGCACGATCATGCGGCAGAACCACTTGCCCGCGTCCTCGGAGAACGGCGTGAGGCTGCCCGACACGGGGAACGTGAGGAACAGCTTGTTGTTGAAGATGAAGAGGATGAACAGGACCGCGAGCCAGAACGAGGGCGTCGCGATGCTCACGATGCTGATGACGCGGATGACCTGGTCGGGCCACCGGTCGCGGAAGAGCGCCGACACGACGCCGAGGATGACCGCGAAGAACACCGCGATGATCAGGCCCATGAAGGTCAGCTGGAGGGTGACGGGCAGCGCGCGCCCGATCTGCTCGGACACCGACATCGAGCCGGCGCCGTACGTGCCGAGGTCGCCCTGGACGAGGCCGGCCATGTAGTTGAGGTACTGGACCCAGATGGGGTCGTTGAGACCGTGCGACTCACGGTAGGCCTCGACCTGCGCCTGCGACGCGCCCTCGCCGAGCGCTGAGTAGGCGGGGTCGATCGGGGACAGCGACATGAGGAAGAATACCAGCAGCGTCACCCCGATAATCATGATGGGCAGCGCTATGAGCCTTCGCCCGATCAAACGCAATAGGTTGCTCACGAAGTCACCCTCCGATGCTTCTCGGCGGATACGGCACGAACCGCGCATACGCCCGCGCGGCCGCCGGGGCGCGAAGGCGGTCGCGGAGGGCGACCCTTCGACGACGGCGGCGCGCCGAAAAACGCAAACGGGGGCCGCCGGTTCGCGGCGGCTCCCTCTCATGCGGACATGCAGGCGTATGGCTATGGACCGGCCGGCCCGAACGAATCACCGATCGCTCGAACCGGCCGTCTGAACACCCCGGGCGCCCCTCGCGGAACGCCCGGGGAACTGTGCGCTGAGGGATGAACCCGCAGCTGGCGACGCTAGATAGCGCCGCCGCGCGGAGATTACTTCGCCTTCGCGCCGAGGAAGATGAGGCCGGTGGTCGAGATGGGCTCGAAGCCCTCGATCATCGACTCCTGCCAGCCGGTCGCGAGCTCGCGGTGGAACAGCGGGTACAGCGGCACCTCCTCGGAGAGCAGGTCGAAGCACTGGTTCCAGTACTCCTGCTGCTCGTCGCCGGTCGCCTCGCGGGCGGCCTGGAGCAGATCCTGCAGCTGAGCCCACTCGGCCGTGTCGGCCCAGCAGGTGCGGCCGCTCGTCCACACGTTGTCACCGTACCACCAGGTCATGAGCAGGTCGGGGTCGGCGCCGAAGCACGTGGGGTCGCCCGGGGTCAGCATGACATCGTAGGGCAGGATCTCGTCGGACGGGGCGAGCGACGACCAGTTGATCGACTCGGTCTGCAGCGTGGTGTTGATGCCCACGGCGTCGAGGTCGTTCTTGATCTGCGCGGAGAGGTCGCTCACCCAGTTGTTGTTGCAGAGCAGGGTGACGTCGATGGACTCGCAGCCGGCCTCGGCGAGCAGGGACTTGGCCTTCTCGGGGTCGTAGGTGTAGACGACGGAGGCCTCGTGGAAGTTGGGGAAGTGCTCGGGCAGGAAGCTCTTGAGCGGGTTGGCGTGCCCGTTCATGATGTTGGCGATGAGCTTCTCGACGTCGATGGCGTAGAAGAAGGCCTGACGGACGCGCTTGTCGTCGAACGGGGCCTTGCGGGTGTTGAACATGAGGAACGGCAGGGAGAAGCCGGGCTTGTACTCGACGGTGGCGCCGGCGGCCTGGAGCACCTCGACGTTGGCGTCCGGCACGGCCTCCATGACCATCGAGGTCATGCCCTGCAGGGCGACGGTGCGCGAGGTGCCGTCCTTCATGACGTCCCAGTGCATCGAGTCGGCCTCAGCGGGATACGAGCCGTTGTAGTAGGGGTTGGGCTCGAAGTCGATGGCGCCGCCGTCGTCGCCGTTGAGCGAGGTGTACATCCAGGGGCCGGAGCCGACGGGCGCGACGTTGAGGTCCTCGGGGGCCATAGAGGCCGGGAAGATCTTCACGACGGCGAGACGGCACTCGAGCAGGGCGCCGAACGGGTACTTGAGGGTGATGGTGACGGTCTTGTCGTCCTTGGCGGCGACGGTGTCGATGAACGACAGGAAGGCGCTGTAGGTGTCGTTGGCCATGTTGAGCTCGAAGGCGTTCACGACGTCGGCCGCGACAACGTCGGTGCCGTCGGAGAACTTGGCGCCGTCGCGCAGGGTGACCTCGTACTCGGTCTCGGAGACCTCGACGGGGGCGCCGGCCGCGAGCGCGGGGTACGTCTCGTAGGTGTGGAGGTCGAGCTCGTACAGGCCCTCGAAGACGTGCCAGGTGGCGCCGAGGATCAGGGCCGAGCTGCAGCCGATGGGCGAGTAGTTGGTGCTGCTGTAGGCGCAGACCGCCGTGAGCTGGCCACCCTCGGCGAGCGCGGTGTTCGTGAGGTTGACCTCGGGGTTGGCGAGGGCGAGACCTGCGGCTGCCGCGGCGCTGCCGGCCAGGAACGAACGACGGGAAACGGTGGTGTCGAACATGTGAGCCTCCTCTGTCGAGCAGATTGAGAATCAGACACGTGCATGTGACGCGTCGCGAGATGCGAATCGTCGAAAGCCATAGTAGCAAAAAGACGCATCCCGCAAAGCCTCAAGCCGTATAAACTACTCCCAACGGGTTCCCGAATCAAGCAGAGGGTTTCAGGAATATGCGAGGTACCCCGCACGGCCCCAGGGCGTCGGCGCGACGCGTGGAGGGCCGGCACGGGTCGGCTCGTGGCTCGGCGCGAGGGGCGGCGCGGGGCGGGTTCGGCCGCAGTCCGGCCGCGGTCCGACGGCGGCTTTATACACCTTGGACACAGCATCTCTGGAAAACTTCCACATTATCGCTGGTACAAGGGTTATCATTTCCCGAATGCAACCTCGGGGAGACCGGGGCGGCCGGCACGTTGGACTCACGCGACAGACGAGTTTGGAAGGCACGGCAGACATGACCAAGACCCAGGAAATCCTGACGGCGCCCCACGAGCAGATCGAAGCGATCCAGCTCGAGGGGATCAAGAAGACCGTCGTCAAATGCTACGAGAACGTCCCGTTCTACAAGAAGGCCTTCGACGAGGCGGGCTTCGACCCCTACGCGCTGACCTCGCTCGAGGACCTCAAGAAGGCGCCCTTCACCACCAAGCAGGACCTGCGCGACAACTACCCCTACGGGTTCTTCGCCGTCCCCATGAAGGACGTCGAGGAGATCCACATGTCGAGCGGCACGACCGGCGTCGCGACCGTCGCCGGCTACACGCGCCACGACATCGACATCTGGAGCGAGTGCTTCGCCCGCGGCGTCATCAACGCCCACGGCGACGAGAACGACGTCATCCAGGTGGCGTACGGCTACGGCCTGTTCACCGGCGGCCTGGGCGCCCATTACGGCAGCCAGTGGAACGGCGCGACCGTCATCCCCACCTCGGCCGGCAACACCGAGCGCCAGATCCGCGTGCTGCGCGACATGGGCTCGACCATCCTGTGCTGCACCCCGAGCTACGCGATGCACATCGCCGACACCGCGATCGAGATGGGCGTCGACCCGGCCAAGGAGTTCCACCTTCGCGCCGGCATCCACGGCGCCGAGCCGATGAGCGACAACTTCCGCCTCGAGCTCGAGCGCAAGCTCAACTACAAGGTGCTCGACGTCTACGGCCTCACCGAGACCATGGGCCCGGGCGTGGCGGTCGAGTGCTGGGAGCAGAACGGCCTGCACCTCGCCGAGGACCACTTCTTCTGCGAGATCATCAACCCCGAGACCGGCGAGAACGTGCCCGACGGCGAGTGGGGCGAGCTCGTCATCACCACCGTCGACCGCGAGGCGACCCCGGTCATCCGCTACCGCACCCGCGACATCACCCGCATCCTGCCCGGCACGTGCGCCTGCGGCCAGACCCACCGCCGCATCGACCGCCTGCACGGCCGCACCGACGACATGCTCATCATCCGCGGCGTCAACGT
>CAYMHQ010000014.1:0-28128 GCA_964390275.1 uncultured Coriobacteriaceae bacterium | reverse complement strand
CGTTACGTCGACGACTTCCTCAAGGACGCCGGCCTGAGCTCCGGCGGCTCCTCGAACCACAGCGCCCCCTCGGTGGTCCCCGCTCGGACCGTCGAGGCCTAAGCCCCAAGTTTTAACTTCCTAGCTCCAAGCTTCAAGCCCCAAGACCGGAGGCCATCATGTTCGACGCCCCGAACGAACTTTCCGCAGAGCTCCAGCGGCAGATCGCGGAGGACAAGGCGGCCTGCTGGGTCAACCCCTACCGGTGCGACGACGCCGCGGCGATCAGGCGCGAGGACTCCCCGCGCGACCGAGCGACGCTCCTGCGCCCCGCCTACGTCCGCGACATCGAGAAGATCATGAACGTGCCCGCCTACAACCGCTACGCGGGCAAGACCCAGGTCTTCTCCTTCCGCCAGAACGACGACATCTGCCGGCGCGGTCTCCACGTCCAGCTCGTCGCCCGCATCGCGCGCGACATCGGCCGCGCCCTCTCGCTCAACCTCGACCTCATCGAGGCCATCGCGCTCGGCCACGACATCGGCCACACGCCGTTTGGCCATGCGGGGGAGCGCTGCCTCAACGCGATCTACCACGCCAGGACGGGCAGGTGGTTCCGCCACAACGTCCAGAGCGTCGGCGTGCTCGACCGCGTCTACGCGCGCAACCTCTCGCTTCAGGTGCTCGACGGCGTGCTCTGCCACAACGGCGAGTACGTCCAGCGCGCCTTTCGGACCTCGGGCCTGCGCGACTTCGCGACGTTCGACCGCGTGGTCGAGGACTGCCTGGTTCGCGGCGACGAGGCCATCTCTCATCTCGCCCCCATGACGCTCGAGGGCTGCGTCGTGCGGCTCTCCGACATCATCGCCTACGTGGGCAAGGACCGCCAGGACGCCGAGGCCGCCGGCCTGCTCGCCCCCGACGCCGTGTTCGAGACGGGCGCGGGCGGCGCCTACAACTCCTGGGTCATCCAGACGATCACGGTCGACGTCGTGGAGAACAGCTACCGCAAGGACCACATCGAGATGAGCGAGCGGGCGTTCCGGGAGCTCGCCGAGGCCAAGCGCGAGAACTTCAGGCTCATCTACGGCTGCCCCGAGGTCGAGGGGACCTGCGTCGACGCGATCCGCCCCCGGTTTGAGCGGATGTACGGGCGCCTCCTCGACGACCTTGCGGCTGGCGACGAGAGCTCGCCGGTCTTCTTCGACCACATCGCCCCCATGGAGCGCCAGGCGGGGTTCTACGGGAAGTCCTACGACTGGTCGGGCGACCTCGACCGCACCGTCGCCGACTACATCGCGAGCCTCACCGACGACCACTTCGTCGCGCTCTACGAGCATCTTTTCCCCGGCGACGCGGCCGACACCCCGCTCGTCGGGTACTTTGACTAGGCGATTCGACAAAGGAACCATGGACACACTCTTCTCGCAGTTCGACGAATCGAAGAAAAAGGCGAACGCCCCGCTCGCCGTGCGCATGCGGCCCCGCACGCTCGACGAGTTCCGCGGTCAGGCGAAGGCCGTGGGTCCGGGGACCTGGCTCCGCGGCGCCATCGAGCGCGACGCGCTGAGCTCGGTCATCCTGTTCGGGCCCGCCGGCACCGGCAAGACGACGCTCGCGCGCATCATCGCCAACGCGACGCGCGCCGAGTTCGTCGAGGTCTCGGCCGTCACCGGCACCGTGAAGGACCTCCGCCGCGAGATCGACGCTGCCGAGCAGCGTCTTCTCGTGCGCGACCGGCGCACTATCCTCTTCGTGGACGAGATTCACCGCTTCAACCGCGGCCAGCAGGACGCGCTACTCCACGCCGTGGAGAACCGCACGGTCGTCCTCGTGGGCGCAACGACCGAGAACCCCTACTTCGAGGTCAACCAGGCGCTCCTCTCGCGCTCGCGCGTCGTGGAGCTGTCCCTGCTCTCCGACGCCGACATCGCGGCCATCCTCGAGAACGCCCTGACCTCAGAGCGCGGCCTCGGCGGCAGGTACCGTCTCGCCGAGGGGGCCGAGGCCGACATCTGCCTTCTCGCCGGCGGCGACGCGCGCGCCGCCCTCACGACGCTCGAGCTTGCGGCACAGGTGGCCGACGGTCACGCCGAGGGAGAGGCCTGCGTCGCGATCACGCGCGAGGACGTCGCCTGGGCTCAGCCCGACAAGGCCCAGCGCTACGACAAGGCGGGCGACGAGCACTACGACGTCGTGTCCGCCTTCATCAAGTCGATGCGGGGGAGCGACCCTGACGCGGCGCTCTACTACCTCGCGCGCATGCTCGAGGGCGGCGAGGACCCCAAGTTCATCGCGCGGCGCATCTTCATCCTCGCGAGCGAGGACGTGGGCAACGCCGACCCCCAGGCGCTCCTCGTCGCCGACGCGGCGTTCAGGGCGGTCGAGGTGATCGGCATGCCCGAGTGCCGGATCAACCTCGCCCAGGCGGCCGTCTACATGGCGCTCGCGCCCAAGTCGAACTCGTCCTACGCGGCCCTCGCCCGCGCGATTGCCGACGTCCGTCAGGCGCCCACGCGCGCGATTCCGAGCTACCTGCGCGACCGGCACCGCCCCGGCTCCGAGGGGTACGGCCCCTACCTCTACCCGCACGACTACCCGGGCAACTGGGTCGACCAGCGCTATCTGCCCGAGGGTCTCGACCGCGGCTGCTTCTACGCGCCCGGCGCTGCGGGCTGGGAGCGCTACCGCTGCGAGTACGCCAAGCGCACGGTCGAGGGCGAGCTCCTCCTTGGCCACGCCGCCGAGGCCGCCGTCTCCGAGGAGGACCGCGCGGCCGGGGGCGGCCCTGATGCCTCTTCCCCCGATGCGCCCGCGGCCCCGGGGGAGGGGTCGTGAAGCCCGCCGACGCTGTCCCGGCCATGCGCCCCGTGCGTTACAATGGCGCGGTTCGGGGTATAGTCACGCGTGTATGCGCCCCAATCGGAAGGGAAGGGTCATGGGAATGAGCGACATCTTGACCTTGGTTCTCATTGTGCTCGCGGCGGCGGGCGTCTGGCTGCTCGTCGAGGCCGTCGTGACGGTCCGCCGGGTGCGCCCGCTCGTCTCCTCGGTCAAGAAGACCGTCGACGACGCCGCGCCCGTCATCGAGAACGTGAACGAGCTGGTGGAGCAGGCGAAGCCGATCGTCGCCCGCCTGGGGTCGGTCGTCGACGACGCCGCGCCCGCCGCCGTGCAGATCACCCCGGTCCTCGAGCGGACCTCCTCGGCGATCGGTGCGCTCACCTCCGACCTCGAGAAGCTCGACGTCATCCTCGGCGACGTGTCGAAGATCTCGCGCACAGCCGGCGACGCCACCTCGGCCGTCGGCGACGCCGCGGGGACGCTCGCCCTCAAGGCGCGCTCCCTGCTCGGCCGCGGCAGGTCCGCCCAGCAGCGGCACGCAATCCCGGCGCCCGGAGCCGTCTGCGCCCCCGTCGCCGAGTCCGCGACCCCCGAGGTCCGCGACGTCCTCGCCGCCGAGGCCCAGCCCCGCGACGAAGCCTCGGGCTACTTCACCTACCCCGGCGAGCACCGCCCCGGGCAGCCCGATGGCGAGCATGGCGACGGCGCCCCCGACGAGGCCGCCGACGGCGCGAAGAACGACTGACCTATGTCCGCAAACGCATCTTTCGGAGGAGAGTCGATATCGATGCAGAGCACCGAAGAGCCTGTTGAGTCCGTCGAACTCGTGGTTCCCGCGCTTCCGCGCTACGCGCGCGTCGTGCGCATGACGGCTGCGAACCTCGCCTCGATCGCGAAGCTGAACGTGGAGGAGGTCGACGACGTTCGCATGGCGGCGGAGGAGGCCTTCGTCTACGCGTGCGCGACCGGCGCGGGGCCCGCGATCCGCATCGAGTTCGGCATCTCCGAGGAGGGTCTCTCGATGGAGTTCGAGCTCGGCGACCTCCCGGTCGCGGAGGACGAGCGCGAGCCTGCGCTCGTGTACTCGGCGTTCATCCTCGAGGCCATGTGCGACGAATGCGTCATCGGAGACGGTCCCAACGGCCGCATGAGGCTGTTCAAGAGAATCGGTGGTACGGATGCCCGCTGAAGACAGACCCGCTCAAAAGCCGGCCTGGGACAAGGCGCGCACGAGGGAGCTCTTCCGCCGCTATAAGGAGAACGGCGACGAGGAGGCCCGCGACAGCCTTGTCCTCAGCCACATCAACCTCGTGCGCTACCTCGCGGCCAAGTTCGCCAACCGCGGCGAGCCGCTCGACGACCTCATTCAGGTGGGCACCATCGGCCTCATCAAGGCGATAGACCGTTTCGAGCCCGACCGCGGCCTCGAGTTCACGACGTACGCGACGCCCACGATCCTCGGCGAGATCAAGCGCCACTTCCGCGACAAAGGCTGGTCGGTCCGCGTGCCCAGGCGCCTGCAGGAGCTCTCGGCCAAGATCAACCAGTCGACCGACGTCCTCACGCAGACGCTCCAGCACACGCCCACGGTCGACGAGATCGCGGACTACCTGGGCGTGGGCGTCGACGAGGTGCTCGAGGCCATGGAGTCGAGCGAGGCGTACTCGAGCGTGCCGCTCGAGGGGACCCAGTCGGACGACGACGACACGCTGAGCGTCCTCGACCGCTACGGCCAGATGGACGAGCAGCTTCGCTCCGCGGACGACAAGATTCTCCTCGAGGAGCTCCTCAAGGGGTTCACCGAGCGCGAGCGCGAGATCGTGCGCCTGCGGTTCCTCTACGGCCTCACCCAGGCCGAGATCGCCGAGAAGCTCGGCATCAGTCAGGTCCAGGTCTCGCGCCTGCTGCGCAAGACGCTCAAGCAGATGCAGGACCGGGTCTCGCTCGACACTCTCGACCTCGCGTAGCACCCACGCCGCGCCCGCCCGGCGCTCGCCATGCGCCCGCCCGGCGCCCGCGCGGTCCCCTCTAGCAGCACGGAACCAGAAAGGAGACAGCCTTCATGGCCCTCGACGAACGAGCGCAGGTGGCCGACCATCCCCGGCCCGGGACCCCTGAGTGGGTGGCGGCTGCAGGCCCCCGCCTCAAGAAGTACGGCCTGCGCGCCGTCCGCGTGTGGGGCTACATCGGCATCGGCATCATCGCCGTGGCGGTCGCCTGGGCGCTCGGCCAGTTCGGGACGGCGGTCTCGACCCTGCTCCTGAGCGCCGTGCTCGCGTTCATCTACGCGCCGATCGTCAACTTCCTCGACCGCCGCTTCCACGTGCCTCGTCTGCTCGGCACGTTCATCGGCCTCGTCGTGCTCATCGCCGCCGTGACGCTCCTCGTGGTCATCCTCGTGCCGCCCATCACCGAGCAGTGCGTCTCGCTCGCCAAGGCGTACCCCCACTACGTCGAGACGCTCGCCAACACGTGGGACAGCGTCGTCTCGTACTTCGACCGTCTCGACCCCAGCGTGCAGTCGGCCATGGAGGGCACCATCTCCGAGCTCGGCAAGGCGCTCGAGAGCGCGGTGGGCAACCTCGCGTCCACCGTTGGCAACGGGCTGCTCAAGGGCGTGACCGGCACCGTGAGCGGCGTTGTCACCCTCTTCATGGCAATCGTCATCTCGTTCTGGCTCGCCAAGGACTTCCCCCGCATGGAGCGCGAGGTCTCGACCATCGTTGGCCCCCGCGTCGCCGAGGACTACCTCATCGTGACCTCCGTCTTCGGGCGCTCGCTCGGCGGCTACCTGCGCGGCCTCGTCATCACGTCCACCTGCACTGGCTGCATCGCCGGCGTCGGCTTCTGGATCCTGGGCATCCCGTACTCCGGCCTCCTTGGCCTCATCACGGCGATCCTCAACATCATCCCGTTCATCGGCCCGTGGATGGGCGGCATCCTGGCGTTCCTCGTCGCCATCACGGTGGGCTGGGTCCCCGCGTTCCTCTCGATCGTCGTCACCGTCTGCGCGCAGCAGTTCACCGACACGTTCGTGTCGCCCAAGGTCATGCAGGCTGCCGTCGCGCTCCATCCCGCGCTCGTCATCGTGGCCATGCTCGCCGGCGGCTCCCTCGGCGGCATCATCGGCATGATCGCGGTCGTGCCCCTCACCGCCGCCATCAAGGGCGTCTTCGTGTACTACTTCGAGAAGCGCACCGGCCGTCAGCTCGTGAGCCCCGACGGCGCGATCTTCAGGGGGACGCAGTTCAACGACGCCGAGGGGATGCCCCGCGCGGCCTGCGACGCGCTCGGCGTCGACATCGCGGGCGACGAGGGGGTGCCTCCCCGCATCAAGGCCGAGATGATGCGCGAGCGCGGTGAGGCTGCGGGGGATGGCGCCGAGCAGCCCGCCGAGCAGCCCTCCGAGCAGCCCGTCGGCGCCCGTCCCTCCGATGACGCGCCGCAGGACGGACGGCCCGAGGACCGCGCCTGAGGTCCCGTCCCGCGCCCCGCTTCGGTTGAAAAACTGTGAAACCTTACGGCCAAGCCGCCGTTTTAGCCGTATACCGTGGCCATGCGGACCGGTCCGGGCGTTACACTAGCAAGTTGTCGCCCGTACATCCGCATGGCTTCGCCGTGTTCGTTTTGTCATCAAAGGAGAAATGGTGAAATCCGCTGAGATCCGAGAGCTGTTCCTCAAGTTCTTCGAGGAGAAGGGCTGCCGTCGCGTCGCGTCGTCCTCCCTCGTCCCCGACGACCCCTCCCTTCTGCTCGCCAACGCCGGCATGAACCAGTTCAAGCAGTACTACCTCGGCAAGAAGGTCATGAAGGAGATCGGCGCCTGCTCCTGCCAGAAGTGCGTGCGCACCGGCGACATCGACGAGATCGGCCTCGACGGCCGCCATCTCTCGTTCTTCGAGATGCTCGGCAACTTCGGCTTCGGCGGCTACACCAAGCGCCAGGCCTGCGAGTGGGCCTTCGAGTTCATCACGAGCCCCGAGTACCTCAACCTCCCGCTCGACAAGCTCTACTTCACCATCTTCACCGAGGACGACGACGCCCACGACATCTGGCGCGAGATCGGCGTGCCCGAGGACCACATCTCCCGCCTCGGCGCCGACGACAACTTCTGGGCCGCCGGCCCCACCGGCCCCTGCGGCCCCTGCTCCGAGGTCTACTACGACCAGGGTCCCGAGATCGGCTGCGGCAGCCCCGACTGCAAGCCCGGCTGCGACTGCGACCGCTACCTCGAGTTCTGGAACCTCGTCTTCACCCAGTACGACAAGCAGGAGGACGGCTCGCTTCCCGAGCTGCCCCACCGCAACATCGACACCGGCATGGGCCTCGAGCGCATCACGGCCATCATGCAGGGCAAGTCGACCAACTACGACGGCGACCTCATGCGCGGCCTCATCACGCTCGGCGAGAAGCTCTCCGGCAAGACGTACGGCGTCGACCACAAGGTCGACAAGTCGCTGAGGATCCTCGCCGACCACTCGCGCGCGGTCACCTTCATGATCGCCGACGGCATCCTGCCCTCCAACGAGGGCCGCGGCTACGTGCTGCGCCGTCTGCTCCGCCGTGCCGTCTACCACGCGCGCATGATCGGCGTCGACGGCGAGTTCATGGGCTCCTACGTCGACGCGGTCGTCGCCGAGATGGGCTCGGCCTACCCCGAGGTCGTCGAGAACGTCGACCTCGTCAAGCGCATCGTCGGCTCCGAGGAGAGGCGCTTCTCCGCCACGCTGCGCACCGGCTCGCAGTACCTCCAGGACTACCTCGCATCCCTCGGCGAGGGCGATGTCGTCGCCGGCCCCGTCGCGTTCAAGCTGCATGACACGTTCGGCTTCCCGTTCGACCTCACCGTCGAGATCTCCGAGGCCGCCGGTCATGCCGTCGACCGCGAGGGCTTCTCGGTCGAGATGGAGGCCCAGCGCGAGCGCGCCCGCGCCCAGGTGAAGGACGTCGCGTGGGCCAAGTTCGACACCGTCTGGGTCGCGCTCGCCGACAAGTTCAAGTCCGACGAGTTCGTGGGCTACACCGATGACACCTGCGAGACCACGGTCCGCGCGCTCGTCATCGACGAGGCATCGGCCGACGAGGCGACCGCGGGCCAGAAGGTCGACGTCCTGCTCCCCGTCACCCCGTTCTACGCCGAGAAGGGCGGCCAGGTGGGCGACCGCGGCGTCATCGAGGGCGACGGCTTCAAGCTGCAGGTCCTCGGCACCACGCTCGCCGAGAAGGTCCTGACCGTCCACCACTGCGCCGTGCTCTCGGGCACCGTGCGCGTGGGCGACGGCTGCACCGCCTCCATCGACCGCATGCTGCGCGCCCGCATCGCGCGCAACCACACCGCGACCCACATCCTGCACGCCGCGCTGCGCCAGGTGCTCGGCACGCACGTGAACCAGGCCGGGTCGCTCGTCGAGGCCGACAGGCTCCGCTTCGACTTCACGCACTTCCAGGCCGTCACCCGCGCCGAGCTCGACGAGGTCGAGCGCATCGCGAACGCCAAGATCATGGCCGCCCTGCCCGTCACGACCCGCGTCATGGGCATCGACGAGGCGCGCGCGTCGGGCGCGATGGCGCTCTTCGGCGAGAAGTACGGCTCGGTCGTGCGCGTCGTCGACGTCGAGGGCTTCTCCCGCGAGCTCTGCGGCGGCACCCACGTCGCGAACAGCGCCGAGATCGGCCTCGTCAAGATCGTCTCCGAGGGCTCGGTCGCCGCGAACGTCCGCCGCATCGAGGCGCTGACCTCGTTCGACGCCCTCGCGTACCTCAACGACGAGGAGAAGGTCCTGCGCGAGGCCGCCGAGACCCTCAAGGTCCCCTGCAAGGACGTCGCGAAGCGCTGCGCCGACCAGGTCGCCACGATCAAGGGCTTCGAGGACGCCGAGAAGAAGGCCAAGGCGGCCTCGGCCGCGTCCCAGGTCGACGGCATCCTCGCCAACCTCCTCGACGCCGGCTACCCGGTCGCCGTCGCCCGCGTCGACGGGCTCGACGTCGATGGCCTGCGCTCCATGTGGGACATCATCCGCGACAAGGTGGGCTCGCCCTGCGCGTGCGTCCTCGCCACGGTGACCGAGGCCGGCTCGCCGCTCCTCATGGCCGCAGGCACCGACGCCGCGGTCGAGGCCGGGTTCAACGCCGGCCAGGTGATCAAGGGCATCTCCTCCGCGATCAAGGGTGGCGGCGGCGGCCGTCCCCAGATGGCCCAGGCCGGCGGCAAGGACGCCTCGGGCGTCGACTCCGCGCTCGACAGGGCCCGCGTCCTTCTGACCGAGGGGAAGTAGCCTTATGCGCGTGCTCGCCCTCGACATCGGTGAGAAGCGCGTCGGAGTCGCGTACGCGGACACCGCGCACGCCACGGCGCTGCCGATATGCGTCCTGAACGCCGCCGACGTCGAGGGCGGCACCGCTCCTTTCAAACGCGTCCTCGAGGACTACGAGCCCGAGCTTCTGGTCTGCGGGCGCCCGCTCACCCTGCGCGGGGAGCGCGGCCCCCAGGCCGACCGCGTGGAGAAGGTCGCGCGCGCCGTCGCCGACGCGACCGGGCTCGGACTCGAGTTCGTGGACGAGCGCCTCTCCTCGGCCGAGGCGAAGCGCATCCTTCGCGAGCAGGGGATGAACGAGAGACAGATGCGCGGCAAGGTCGACTGCGTCGCCGCGTCGCTCTTCCTGCAGACATGGCTCGACCGTTCCAAACCGACGATGGGGGAGACCGATGAGTCTTAAACCGATCCAGCCGGGCAATTACGCTCAAAACGACGTCGACCCCGGGGTCGGCAAGGTCATCCCCAACGACGCACAGTCGATGAGGCGCTACGGTGCGGCGGGCGCGCGCCCGGTCGACGCGCGTGCGCACGGCTCCCACGCGTCCCACGCCTCGCACGCCGTCCAGGACCCCGGCTCGACCGGCGGCATGAGGACCTACGCGGCCCACTCCCACGGCGACCAGGGCAAGAAGAAACCCAACGTCGCGCTCATCGTGGTCGTTGTCGTTCTCGTCCTCGCGGTCGGGGTGGGAGGCACGCTCGTCTTCCTCAACCTGGCAAACACCTCCGGCACCACCCAGGGGCAGACCGGCACCGTCACGGTCACCATCCCCAACGGGTACGGCTCGGGCGACATCGCCGTGCTTCTCCAGGAGAACGGCGTCATCTCGAGCACGAAGGACTTCATGCAGGCGGTCAAGGCGCAGCAGGCGTCCTCCTCGCTCAAGGCCGGCGTCTACGAGTTCGAGATCGGCACGTCCTACGAGGACATCGTCACCGCGCTTGTCAAGGGCTCGAGCCAGTCGGGCGTCACGCTCACCATCCCTGAGGGCCTCACGGTCGAGCAGACGGCCCAACGCGTGGCAGAGGCGTTCCCCAGCATCACCTACGACGAGTTCATGGAGCAGGCGAAGGCCTCCAAGTACGTGGGCGAGTTCACGTTCCTGAACGGCGCGTACAACGACTCCCTCGAAGGGTTCCTCTTCCCCAAGACCTACTCGCTCGAGGAAGGCGCCACGGCCGACACCGTCATCCGTGCGATGCTGCGCCAGTTCTCGACCGAGACCTCCTCGCTCGACTGGACCGCGGCGACCCAGGGCGAGGTCACCCTCTCACAGTACCAGGTGGTCGTCATGGCGTCGCTCATCGAGCGCGAGACCGCCGTCGAGTCTGAGCGGCCCCTCGTCGCCTCGGTCATCTACAACCGCCTGAACTCCGGCATGCTGCTCCAGATCGACGCGACGATCGCATACGCCCTCGGCAAGTACGACGTGCTCACCTACGACGACCTCGCGGTCGACTCGCCGTACAACCTGTACACGTACTACGGCCTCTGCCCCGGTCCCATCTGCTCGCCGTCGCTCTCGTCCATCCAGGCGGTTCTGAACGCCGAGACCACCGACTACATCTACTACGTCGCGTCCTCCGCGCTCGACGGCACCCATGTCTTCTGCTCCACGGCCGAGGAGTTCGAGGTGGCGGCGGCCGCCTATCACGAAGCCTCGGGCACCGCGTAGGAGCCTCCCATGGGCCTTTTCGACCCCTGGCGCTATGTGACCGACGTCGCCGCCGTCGACCTCGACGAGCTCCATAGGGCGGGCAAGCGGGCCATCCTGCTCGACCGCGACAACACCGTCGTGCCGCGCGACACGCGTGTCGTGCCCGAGCGCACTGCGGCGTGGCTCCGGCGGGCGGGCGAGATGGGGTTCGGCCTCTGCTTCGTCTCGAACAACCACCGGGCCGCCGTCCTGCCCGACGCCGAGGCGTTCGGCGCCCTCTGCGTCGCCGACGCGGCCAAGCCCCTCCCGGTCGCCCTCTGGCGCGCCCTGCGCATGATGGGCGCCTCCCGCGGCGAGGCGGTCCTCTTCGGCGACCAGGTGTTCACCGACGTCGTCGCCGGCAACCTCGCGCGCGTCGACACCGTGCTCGTCGTCCCCCAGACCACGGTCGACCTCGCCCACACGCTCGTGCTCCGCCGTTTCGAGGCGCGTGTGCTCGGCGATCGCGTCCCCGAGGGCGCCGTACCGCCCGACGGCACGCGGGACCGCTGACGTGGGCGCGGACGACCTTCCGGGCACGCTTGCCGCGGTCGCCTGGTGGGCGCTCCTCGGCGTGTTCGTCGCCGTGTGCGTCTTCGCCGCGGTGACCGACGCCCGCGAGCGCCGCATCCCGAACGCCGCCGTCGCGGTCGGCTCCCTCGCCGGCCTCGCGTGGATCGCCGTCGCCACCCTCGCCCCCGCCTCCTTCCCTGCGTCTCACCTCGCTCTCTACGGCCCGGGCGTCAGGGTCGCCGTCGCCCTCGCGGTCCTCGGCCTCGGCTTCGGGTTCGAGGCGCTCTGGCGCCGGCTCCGCAACGGCGCCCACGGCGTGGGCATGGGCGACGTCAAGTTCTGCGCGATGGCGGCCCTCTGGCTCGGCCCCGACGTGATCTTCGCGCTTGCGCTCGCCTCGGTTGTCGCCCTCGCCGTCAACCTCCCTCGCGGCCGGCGCACGTTCGCTTTTGGTCCCTATCTGGCCTTTGCTGCAATCGCCGCTCTGTTGGTTCGCCTCGCCTTCTGAGATGCTAGAATCCTCCCTGAAAACTACGGTTGCCGCATGGACGGGATGGAGGACGGTAATCGACACCGCGCTGTGACCCTATGACGATCGATCAGGACAACGAAGGCTATACGCGCCACGAAGGGTGCGACCATATCTTCTTCATCGGCTTTCTCGGTGCGGGGAAGTCCACCGTCGCGCGCAACCTCGGCAGACTCTTCAACCGGCGCCACCTCGACACCGACCGCATGGTCGTGCACCGCGAGCACGCCTCGGTCGCCCAGCTGTTCGAGACGGTGGGGGAGGAGCGGTTCCGCGAGTACGAGCGGGAGGCGCTTCTCCAGCTCTCCCGCGAGAAGAGCTGCCTCGTCTCGTGCGGCGGCGGCATCGTGGAGCGCTGGTCGAACGTCGAGCTCATGCGCGGCATGGGGAAGGTCGTCTTCCTCGACCTCGACCTCGACGAGGCCCTCTCGCACATCTGCCACCCCGAGATCCGCCCCGACCTGGGCGACCGCGAGCACGCCGCGGCGCTCCTCGAGCACCGTCTGCCCCTCTACCGCCGCGCTGCCGACTACGTCGTCGACATCCGCGGGCTCTCGTTCTCCGAGGTTGCCTACTCCGTCGGCGGCCTGCTCTACGAGGAGGGCCTCCTCTAAGCGCCCGCCTCCCTCGCGTCCCCTTTGCATCTCGCTTCCGTTTTTCTTTGCGTCACCCGCATCTTTCAGGTTTTCCGCTCCCAATCGAGCTCCGCACGTATTCATCCCTATCGACAGGAGGACCGGCATGGCTGAGAACGACATCGCTTCCAGGCGCGTGGCGAGGCTGCGCGAGATGATGGCGCAGAGGGGGTACGACGCCGTCGTCATCAGGAACAACCCCGACCTGAGGTGGCTCACGGGCGCCAAGAGGGTCTTCGACTTCGAGGTCGCGCACACCGCGTTCATCACGGCGGACGAGCTCAGGCTCCACACCGACTCGCGCTACTACAACGCGTTCGTCGAGCGCCTCGGCGCGAACGGCCCCTGGCAGATCGACATGGACGCCGTCGACGCCGCCGAGTGGGTCGCCCGCAACGCTCGCGCCGCCCGCTCCCGCACGGTCGCCCTCGAGGACACGAACACCGTCGCGTTCGACCGTGAGCTCGCGCGTGCGTTCGAGGCCGCCTCGGTCGCCTGCCTCACGCCGCTGCTCCACGGGGACCTCTGCGACATGCGCGCGATCAAGGACGCGGAGGAGCTCGACGCGATGCGCGCCGCGCAGGCTGTGACCGACGCCGCGTTCGACCACATGTGCGGCTTCATCAGGCCCGGCCTCACCGAGATGCAGATCCGCGCCGAGCTCGACAACTACATGCTGTCCAACGGCGCCGACGCGCTCGCGTTCGACTCCATCGTGGCGTCCGGCCCCAACACGGCGAACCCTCACGCGCAGCCTGGCCAGCGCCGCGTCGAGGAGGGCGACTTCGTGCTCATGGACTACGGCGCGGGCCTCGACGACTACCGCAGCGACATGACGCGCACCGTGGTGGTGGGCGAGCCCACCGCCAGGCAGCGCGAGCTCTTCGACCTGGTCCGCAGGGCGCACGAGGAGTGCGCTGCGTTCGTGAAGCCGGGCGTGCGCGGCTGCGACGTCCACAACCTCGCCGTCAAGGTCATCTCCGACGCCGGGTACGGCGACTACTTCAAGCACGGCCTCGGCCACGGCGTGGGCATCGAGATTCACGAGCAGCCCCGGTTCTCGCGCGTCTACTACGGTCCCATCGAGGCAGGCAGTGTCGTGACCATCGAGCCGGGCGTCTACCTGCCAGGATTTGGCGGCGTGCGTCTCGAGGACTGCGGCGTCGTCACCGAGCGCGGCTACGAACCCTTCACGCAGTCGACGCACGAGCTCGTCTCGATCCCGGTGCGCTAAGGCTTGGCCGGCGACCGACGGCGGCGCGTTGCGCTCGCTTTTCGGAGAGCCTGCGTGGATATCGTGCGTCCCTTGTGCGCATACCCGCGCGAGAGTATCATCGATTGGTTGAAATCTGCCCGGACCGCAGGGCGGGCATGCGAACGAACGAAAGGTGTTTTACGTGACTACTCTGGGTATTACCGATCTTAAGGCCGGCCTCGGCGTCAACATCAATGGCAAGGACTGCATCGTCCTCGAGGCGCAGCACGTCAAGCCGGGCAAGGGCAACACCTACGTCCGCACCAAGTACAAGGACATCCGCACCGGCCGCGTGAACGAGCAGAACTTCCAGCAGTCCGCCAAGTTCGAGAGCGTCCGCATGGAGACCCGCGAGATGCAGTACCTCTACAACGACGGCGACTCCTACTGGTTCATGGACAACTCCACCTACGAGCAGAGCCCGGTCGAGGCCGCTACCATCGGCGACCAGGCCAAGTGGCTCAAGGAGAACGACGTCTGCCTGATGCAGTACGCGAACGGCGTCCTCTACGCGGTCCAGCCGCCCATGTTTATCGAGGTCGAGATCACCGAGACCGAGCCCGGCTTCAAGGGCGACACCGTCCAGGCCGGCACCAAGCCCGCCGTCATCGAGACCGGCGCCTCCATCCAGGTCCCCATGTTCCTCAACGTGGGCGACCGCATCAAGGTCGACACCCGCGAGGGCAAGTACATCGCCCGCGTCTAGTTGCCGAGCATCTCACGCGATTGAAAAGGCCGTCCGGGCGAGCGTCCGGGCGGCCTTTTTGCGTCTACAGCGAGACTCCCACGAGCACACTCTCCGGCTCGAGCTCCACGCCGAAGCGCTCGCGCACCCCGGCGCGCACCGCCCGCGCGAGCTCGACGACGTCCTGCGCGCGGGCGTTCCCCCGGTTCGTCATCGCGAGCGTGTGCTTGGTGCTGAGCGTCGCGCGCGACTCGGCGCCGTGCACGCCGTACCCCTTGGGGAACCCGGCATGCTCGATGAGCCAGGCGGCCGAGGTCTTCACCGTCGAGGGGTCGCCCGTCGAGTAGCGGGGCGCGTCCGCGGGGAGCAGGTCTTCCGCCTCCTCGCGTCCGAGCACGGGGTTCGTGAAGAACGACCCGCTCGACCAGCGGTTATGGCAGGGGTTGGGGCCGCAGGGGTCGTCGTCCTGCACCATGTCCTTCGACCGGCGCACCTCGAGGACCGCCCGCCTCACCTCGGCGACCGGCAGCTCGTCTCCCGTCCTGCATCCCAGGGCGCGCGCGAGCTGGTCGTGGGCGACCGTCGCGACGTCCCGCTCGTCGAGCGCGAAAACGGCCTCGAGCACGACCCAGCGCGGCGTTGGGTGCCAGTCGATGTTCGGGCGCGAGCTGGTGCCGAGCGACTCCCTCAGGAGGGAGCTCCGGTAGCCGAGCCTGAGCGCCGCGGCCTCGAGGCGGGCCGTCTCGCCGGTCGCTCGGTCGTAGAGGAGCGCGGAGTCGAGGCATGCGGACATCTCCTGCCCGTACGCGCCGATGTTCTGGACGACGGCCGACCCGATCTGCCCGGGGATGCCGCTCAGCGCCTCGAGCCCCGCGAGTCCGCACCCTGCCGTGAACGCGACGAGGGCGTCCCACGGCGTCCCCACCCCGGCGCGCACGAGCACCCGCCCGTTGCACCTTCCGATAACCGCCATGTCGCCCGCGTCGATGGTGCGCACCGCATCGCCCTCGAACCCCTCGTCGCCGATGAGGAGGTTCGAACCGCCGCCGAGCACGAGCAGCCTGCGGGACGCCCTCGCGCTCGCTCGGACGGCCTCGACGAGCTCGTCCGCGCCGCGCGTCTCGACGTAGCGCGCCGCCGGTCCGCCCACGCGCATGGTGGTGAACGGGGCCAGCGGTACGTCCCGACGCCATGCAGGCTCGATATCCGCCATCGTCACTCATCTCCCCAGGGTCTCATCGACTCGCGCGTCCTAAAGGGGCGGGGCCCGAATCCGGTCGGGCGCGCGCCCGGTCGTCGTCTTTTCGCGCGACGTCGCCGCTGTCAGTTTGCCGTTTGTGTAACATATCGCATTGCGCGTCCGCCTTCCGGCCGCGCGACGGAGAAACGGGGAAGAAAGTACACGCGCGAGGGAGGTGGGCGTCGATGAGGTCTGAAGCGGAACAGGTCGGTCTGCAGCCGGAGGGATGCCCGCCCTCCGCCGTCGGCGCCCCCGCGGCTCACGGAGCGCCCGCCGAGGGCGGCGTCGTGCGCGAGTCCCTCGACGCCTCGGCGGTCCCCGCCGCCGGCCTCACGACTCTCGGCATCCTCCGCGACGCTGGCAGGCAGTCCTTTCTCGTCGGCGGGTTCGTGCGCGACTCGCTGCTCGGCGCCCCCGCCCACGACCTCGACGTCGCGACGGACGCGCTCTGGTACCAGGCGCGCGAGCTCTTCCTCGAGCGCGGCTACCAGGTGCTCAACACCGGCGTGCGCCACGGCACCATCACGGTGCTCGTTGACGGCAGGCACATCGAGGTCACGACGTTCCGCACCGACGGGACCTACTCCGACCACCGCCGGCCCGACTCGGTCCGGTTCGTGAGCAACATCGAGGACGACCTCGCGCGCCGCGACTTCACGGTGAACGCCATGGCATGGAGCCCCGAGACGGGCCTCATCGACCCCTTCGGCGGCAGACGCGACCTCGAGGCCGGCGTGGTGCGCGCGGTTGGCGACCCCGAGAGGCGCTTCGACGAGGACGCCCTGCGCATCATGCGCGCCGTGCGCTTCTCCTCCAAGCTCGGCTTCCTGATCGACGGGGAGACCTCCGAGGCGGTCCACCGGCTCGTCCGCAACCTCGCCCACGTCGCGCGCGAGCGCGTGGCGACCGAGTACGACGGCATCGTCTGCGGGCGGGGCGCCGTGCAGGCTCTGCGCTCTTACCCCGACGTCGTCGCCGAGGCCGTGCCCCCCATCGCCGACATGGTGGGGTTCGACCAGCTGAGCCGCTGGCACTGCCACGACGTGTGGGAGCACTGCCTCCACGCCCTCGAGGCGCTCGACGGCTCGGCCTCACGCCTCCTGCGCCACGTCACGCTCCTGCACGACATCGGCAAGCCCGGCTCCTTCACGCTCGGCAAGGACGGCCACGGCCACTTCTACCGGCACGAGGAGCTGGGCGCCCAGATGCTGCGCTCTGCGCTCGAGAACCTCCGCTGGCGCAAGAGCGACGTCGACTACGCCTGCTGTCTCGTGCGCTTTCATGATCACCGCATCGACCCTTCGCCGCGCGGCGTCCTGCGCATGCTCCACAAGATCGCGTCGTCGTTTCCCGGCGCGGAGGCTGTGGCGCAGGACGTCTTCTCCGACCTGCTCGCCCTCAAGCACGCCGACGCCGTCGCGCATGCCCCCTCGAGCGTGCCCCAGCGCCTTCGCGAGCTCGCCGCCGTGGAGCGCACGTTCTCCCAGATCGTCGCCGAGAACAAGGCGTTCCGCCTGAACGACCTCCTCATCGACGGGAGGGACGTCATGGCGGCCGGCTTCTCGGCGGGTCCCGTGGTGGGGAGCGTCCTCAGGTCGGCCCTCCGCGCGGTCATCGACGGCGAGGTCCCCAACGAGCGCCACGCCCTCCTCGCGTACGTCGCGGCGCTCGGCGGGTCGGGCGGGTCGGGCGTCTCTGCGCGGCCGCAATCCCGAGATTCGTGATTCATATGCTCTCTTTGTTGAAACGTATGGCTTTTTTGGACCGCATGGATATAATGAACAAGTTGCGAAACGTAGATTCAGCCGAGTGGCTGCATCTCCTTGGATACGTGAGTTTTGAAGGGAAATACTTCAGTGGCGAACATTAAGTCTCAGATTAAGCGCAACAAGCAGGCCGAGAAGGCCCGTATGCGCAACAAGGCCATCCGCTCCGAGCTCAAGACGGCCGTCAAGAAGGTCCAGGCCGCCGTCGCCGGCGCTGACACCCAGGCTGCGGAAACCGCCGTGAGGCACTGCTACAAGCTCCTCGACAGGGCTGTCGCCAAGGGCGTCATCCACAAGAACCAGGCTGCTAACCGCAAGTCCGGCGTCGCCAAGCTTGCGAACAAGATTTCCGCCTAGTTTTTCGTGCGTTTCAGCTTTCAACGCCCGGGACGCGTCCTGGGCGTTTTTTTTACCCTGAATCTGACCTCCCTCGACCTGGGCGCGTCTCGTGGCGTCGCCGCGGGAGCACTATGGCCAACACTGCGATTGAACACATACGGAACTTCTCCATAATCGCCCACATCGACCACGGCAAGTCGACCATCGCGGACCGCATCCTCGAGTCCACGCACACGATCGCCGCGCGCGACATGGAGGCGCAGGTCCTCGACTCGATGGACATCGAGCGCGAGCGCGGCATCACCATCAAGAGCCAGGCCGTGCGCGTCATGTACCAGGCGGACGACGGGGTGGAGTACCAGTTCAACCTCATCGACACCCCCGGGCACGTCGACTTCACCTACGAGGTGTCGCGTTCCCTCGCCGCGTGCGAGGGCGCCGTCCTCGTGGTCGACGCGACCCAGGGCGTCGAGGCGCAGACGGTCTCGAACGCCCTGCTCGCGATGAACGCAGGGCTCGAGATCCTGCCCGCGATCAACAAGATCGACCTGCCGAGCTCCGACGTCGAGCGCACCGTGACCGAGATAGAGGAGGGTCTCGCCATCCCCTGCGACGAGGCGGTTTCCGTCTCGGGCAAGACGGGCGCGGGCATCCACGAGCTGCTCGAGTCGATCGTGCGCAACGTCCCCGCCCCCAAGGGCGACCCGGAGGCCCCGCTCAAGGCGCTCATCTTCGACTCCTACTTCGATGCCTACCGCGGCGTGGTTGCCCTCGTGCGCATCGTCGACGGCTCGCTCAGCACCAAGCAGAAGGTCCGCCTCATGTCCTCCGGCCTCGTCATCGAGGTCGAGGAGGTCGGCGTGCGCCGGCCGGCGGAGACTCCGCTCGGCACCCTCGGCGTGGGCGAGGTCGGCTACATGGTGACCGGCCTCAAGGACCCGCTCAACGTGCGCGTGGGCGACACGGTGACCTCGGCCTCCAACCCCGCCACCGAGCCGCTCCCCGGCTACCGCGAGGTCAAGCCGATGGTGTACACGGGTATCTTCCCCATCGACACCGAGGACTTCGAGAACCTCCGCGACGCGCTCGACAAGCTCAAGCTCAACGACCCCGCGATCGTCTACCAGCCCGAGACGAGCGTCGCGCTCGGCTTCGGCTTCCGCACGGGCTTCCTCGGTCTGCTGCACATGGAGGTCGTGAAGGAGCGCCTCGAGCGCGAGTTCGGGCTCGACCTCATCGCGACGGCCCCCTCGGTCGAGTACCGCGTTTACCTCACGAACAAGGAGGTTCTCGAGGTCGACTCGCCGCAGGAGATGCCCGACCCGTCGCGCATCGATCACATCGAGGAACCCTACCTCACGGTGAAGGTCCTCGTCCCCCCGGACTACGTGGGCGCCGTCATGGACCTCACGATCGACCACCGCGGCACGTTCAAGAACATGGTCTACCTCAGCCCCACCACGGTCGAGATGCACTGGGAGATGCCCCTGTCCGAGCTCATCATGGACTACTTCGACCAGCTCAAGAGCCGCACGAAGGGCTACGCCTCGCTCGACTACGAGTTCTGCGGCTACCAGCCGGGCGACCTCAAGCGCCTCGACATCCTGCTCGCGGGCGAGCAGATCGACGCCCTCTCGTTCATCGTCCACAAGGACAAGGCGTACGGGCGCGGCCGCGTGCTCTGCGAGAAGCTCAAGGAGATCATCCCGCGGCAGCAGTTCGAGGTGCCCATCCAGGCGGCGCTCGGCGGGCGTATCATCGCGCGCTCCACGGTGAAGTCCCTGCGCAAGGACGTCCTCGCGAAGTGCTACGGCGGCGACATCTCGCGCAAGCGTAAGCTTCTCGAGAAGCAGAAGGAGGGCAAGAAGCGCATGAAGGCCATCGGCAGCGTCGAGGTCCCCCAGGAGGCGTTCATGGCCCTCCTCAAGGTGGAGGAATAGCCCCGATGCCCCCGGTGACGACGCATCGCACGCCGGCCCTCGAGTCCGACGTGGCCTCCATGCGGGGGTCGCTCTCGGGCATGCTGGCCCGCGCGCCGTTCATGCTCGCGCCCATGGCCGGCGTGACCGACCGCACCTACCGCGAGATGGCGGTCGAGCACGGCTGCCCCCTGTGCTACTCCGAGATGGTCTCGGTCGCCGGGCTCGCCCATGCCTCCGAGAAGACATGGGAGCTCGTCGAGCCGGGCGAGGGGGAGCCGCGCATCGCCGTGCAGCTCTTCGGGTCGCGGCCGGAGCAGTTCGGCTCGGGCGTCGAGGCAGTCATCGACCGGCTCGGCGACCGGCTCGCGCTCATCGACATCAACATGGCGTGCCCCGTCCCCAAGGTGTTCAAGAAGGGGGAGGGGTGCGCCCTCATGACGACTCCCGACCTCGCCGTCGACTGCCTCTCCGAGGCTCTGCGCGGCGCCGCCGGCCGGGTGCCGGTCACGTGTAAGATCCGCGCCGGCGTCTACCAGAGCGAGGAGCTCGCCCCCGAGTTCGCGCGCCGTCTTGAGCGCGCCGGCGTCTCGGGCGTCGCGGTCCACGGCCGCTCGGCGAAGCAGCTCTACACGGGGACGGCCGACTGGGGCGTCGTGAGGCGCGTGGCCGAGGCGGTCGACGTCCCGGTCATCGGGTCGGGCGACGTCTTCACGCCCGAGGACTGCGTGCGCATGCTCCGCGAGACCGGGTGCGCCGGCGTGTTCGTCGCGCGCGGGAGTTACGGCAACCCCTGGATTTTCTCGCGCGCCTACGCGCTCTGGGAGACCGGCGTCCTGCCCGAGGCTCCCTCCGTCGCCGAGCGCCTTGCGACGCTGCGCGAGCATATCCGCAGGTACTCCGCCCGCGGTCACCATATGGCGCGCCTGCGTCCCGTCACGTGCTGGTACCTCAAGGGCCTGCCCGAGGCCGCGACGTGGAGGGGCCGCGCCATGTCCTGCCGCGACGAAGCCGACTACCTGGTGCTCGTCGACGACGTCGAGTCGGTCTGCCGCGATGCCGGCCTGCTCTGACCCCGCCGGGACCCCGTCCGGTCCCGTCACCCCGCCCGTTCCCCTCGCGTCGCCCGGTCACGGCGGCCTGCCGCGGGCGCTCTATCTCCACATCCCGTTCTGCGTCCGGCGCTGCCGGTACTGCGACTTCTACTCGTGTGCCGTCTCGCACGCGGACCCGCTCGTCGGCGAATACGTTGTGGCACTCTCCTCGCTCGTCGCGCGCCTCGGCTCGGCAGGCTGTCTCGATGAACTCGCGACCGCCTACATCGGGGGAGGGACGCCCACGATGGCCGGTGAGGCCCTCGCGACCCTCGTCTCGTCGGTGTCCACTGCGACGGTCGGGCGTCTCGCGGAGTTCAGCTCCGAGGCCAACCCCGAGTCGCTCTCGCCCGAGCTCGCCTCCCGCCTCGCCGAAGCCGGCCTCACGCGCGTGAGCCTCGGCGTGCAGAGCTTCCGCGACGAGGAGCTCGAGCGTCTCGGCCGCAGTCACGACTCCCGGCGCGCCGCCGAGGCAGCTCGTGCCGTCGTCGACGCCGGGCTCGACCTTTCGGTCGACCTCATGTGCGGCATTCCCCTGCAGACCGCCGAGTCGTGGCGCCGCTCGCTCGAGGCGGCCCTCGCCTGCGGGGCGGGCCACGTGAGCTGCTACCCCCTCACCGTCGAGGAGGGGACCGAGATGGCGCGCCGGGTCGACGCCGGCCTCGAGCAGGCGCCCGACGAGGACTTCCAGGCGGAGCTCATGGTCGAGGCCGAGCGCGTCCTCGGCGCCCGAGGCCTCGTGCGCTATGAGGTCGCGAGCTACGCCCTGCCAGGCAGGCGCTGCGCCCACAACGTCGCCTACTGGACGGGGGCGCCCTACCTCGGCCTCGGCCCGGGGGCCTCGGGCATGCTCGAGGGGGAGGCTCTGCGCCTCCTGGACGGCGTCGCTCTGTTTGTCGATTCGGATGATGACGGCCCCTCGAGTGCGGAGGCCATGACCCCCGCGGAGGTTCTCCTGCGCCATCCTGATGCGTGGCGGTTCAGGTTCCGCATGCTCGGTGACGCGCGGGGGTTCGTGCGCGCCATGCGCCTCGGCGAGCCTGTTACCTGCGAGGTCGAGTGCCTCACGCGTCGCGAGGCCGCCGCCGAGGACCTCATGCTCGGCATGCGCATGTCAGACGGGCTGGGCGCGGACGTGCTCGAGGGAGCCGTCGCCTCCGGCGTCCCCGCCGCCGATCTCGACCGTACCCTCGCGTCCCTCGTCGCGGAGGGGCTCGTCCGCCGGCTCGCGAACGGGTCGTTCGTCCCGACCGAGCGGGGGTGGCTCCTCGGCAACCGCGTCTACGGCGCCCTCTGGGACCTTGCCTGAACTCTGACGTCTCGCCCGAGCCGACACGTTCTCGTTCGGCCCGGGCGAGACGCTCGGTTCCTGCGCCGTCCCTTTAAGCCTCGGCGATGACCGAGATCTCGATCGTGCTGCCCTTGGGAAGGGCCGCCACCTGCACGCACTCGCGCGCGGGGTTCGAGGGGAAGTGCTTCGCGTACTCGGCGTTGACCTCGGCGAAGTCGCCCAGATCGGTGAGGAAGACGGTCGACTTCACGACCTTCTCCATCGAGGTGCCGGCGGCCTCGAGGATGACCGAGATGTTCCTCGCCGCCTGGGCGCACCTCTGGGCGACGGTGCCCTCGAGCAGCTCGCCGGTCTCGGGGACCACGGGCAGCTGACCGCTCACAAAGACGAGGCCTGCGGCCTTGATCGCCTGGGAGTAGGGTCCGATGGCCGCGGGTGCGGCCGCGGTGTGCACGGTTTCGAGCATGGTTACCTCCATATGACGTGGTCGATTTGGTACGCGGTGCGCAGAGCGGGGGTGCAGGTGCGCCCCGGTGCGGGCGCGCCCGGCTATTCTAGCCGTTCCGGCGCCTGTACAAGGGGCGAAGGAGCGCGATTCCGCCGGCCTTCAGGTGAGATTTACGGTCATGCGCTTTATATGGTGCAACGCGTAAGGGGGTAGAATAGCATCCTGAAATCGTGACGTCCGAGAGCGGCGTCGCACGCACGGCTTTACGGCCTGTCCCCTTCCATGAGCGCGAGGTACGGTTCCCGTGGCTAACCCCACCAACAAGGACTACTACGACATCCTCGGCGTCGCGAAAGACGCGAGCGTTGACGACATCAAGAAGGCCTTCCGCGTCAAGGCCCGCACGATGCACCCCGACGTCAGCAAGGAGCCCGACGCCGAGGCGAAGTTCAAGGAGCTCTCCGAGGCCTACGACACGCTCTCGGACCCTGACAAGCGCGCACGGTACGACGCGGTGCGTACGGGCGGCTTCACGACCGAGAACCCGTTCCGCCCCTCGGGTTCCGGCGAGGGCTCTGGGTACACCTACGGCTCGCCCAACGACCCCTTCGGCTGGAGCGCGTGGGGTTTCCCCTTCGGCGGGTACGGCGGGTACTCCACCCAGACCTCGGGGCGCGCGGGCGGGGCGCACGGCGTCCCCTACGTGTCCGAGCAGGGCGCGACCCGCAGGATCAAGCTCTCGCTCAAGGCCGACGAGGCCAAGAAGGGCTGCGCCAAGAGCGTGTCCTACAACCATTACGAGACCTGCCCCGACTGCCGCGGACGGGGGAGCGCGCAGGGCCACTCTGCCGAATCGTGCCCCCTGTGCCACGGCACGGGCAGGCTCGAGACCGTCCTCGGCGGGTTCTACGCGGCCGAGACGCGCTGCGCGGCGTGCGGCGGCTCAGGCAAGGTCATCAAGAACCCCTGCACGACCTGCGGCGGCTCGGGCCGCGTCGAGCGCAACGTCACGACGCGGGTCGAGATTCCGGCGTCCTCTCACGACGGCGGCTCGATGCGCGTCGCGGCCATGGGCGACGCGGGCAGGTGCGGCGGCGCCTCGGGCGACCTCGAGGTGGAGTTCGTCGTCCCCTCCGAGCACCTCACGCACAACCAGGAGATGCTCTTCACCTCGCTCGGCGTGATCGTGTCGGTCTTCCTGTGCACCGTCTTCGCCTCGACGGTCATCAGGATCTTCGCGTTCTTCGCACTGCCGCTCTTCTTCGTCTTCTTCTTCGTGTCGCCCTCTCTGCGGCTCATGAACAAGGGCGGCAGCTTCGCCCAGAGGGCGGCTCGAAGGTTCGGACTCGGGCTTGTGGTGGGAGTGTTCGTCTTTATCCTTCTGAGTCCGTTAATGTCTTGTGTTGGCCGTTTTTAGAGGGTTAAGCTACTAAAATGCTGAAAAAGGTCTAAAGGCTCCCCGGCGCCCGCAGCCAAGCGAGGCCGTCGGGGGGTCGATTGTTCTAGAGATGCGAAGGTAGGCTCGTCCATGGCTTCAAACAAGGATTACTACGAGATTCTGGGTGTCGACCGCGACGCTTCCGACGCCGACATCCGCAAGGCGTTCCACACGCGCGCCCGCGCCATGCACCCCGACGTGTGCAAGGAGCCCGACGCCGAGGAGAAGTTCAAGGAGATCAACGAGGCGTATGCCGTCCTCTCCGACTCCGAGAAGCGCGCGTACTACGATCGCTACGGCACCGTCGACGGCTACGGCCAGGGCGGCCCCGACATGGGCGACATGTTCAGCGGGTTCGACATGGGCGACCTGTTCAGCTCGTTCTTCGGCGGCGCCGCCGGCGGCCCCGTGCGCCTCGACGGGCGCGACATGTCCGCGAGCGTTCGCATCACGCTCCAGGAGGCGGCGACGGGCTGCGAGAAGGAGATCGCCTTCAACCGCCTCGCCCCCTGCAAGTCCTGCGGCGGTACCGGGTGCGCGGAGGGCGGCAAGCTGGTCTCGTGCCCCAAGTGCCACGGGTCCGGCCAGGTGACCAGCTACCAGCGCACGTTCCTCGGCAACATGCAGACGCGCACCGTCTGCCCCGACTGCGGCGGCAGCGGCTCGACGATTGACAACCCCTGCCCCGAGTGCGGCGGCCAGGGTCGCGTCCCCGACCGCGAGCGCGTGAACGTCAAGGTCCCCGCCGGCTTCCCCGACGGCCGCCAGATGCGCATCACCGGCCTCGGCGAGGCGGGCGTGCGCGGCGCGGCCTCGGGCAACCTCATCGTGAGCGTGATCATCGACCCCGACGAGCGCTTCCAGCGCGCGGGCGACGACCTGCACGTCCGCGTCGAGGTCGACGTTGTGCAGGCGGTCCTCGGCGCGAAGGTCCAGGTGGAGGGCATCATGCCCGACGAGGTGGTCGAGGTCGAGATCCCCGCGGGCTGCCAGTTCGACCAGACGGTCAAGGTCCCCAACAAGGGCATGCCGCGCATGCGACGCACCGGCCGCGGCGACCTGATCGCGCACATAGACGTCGTCGTCCCCACCAAGCTCACCGACCGCCAGCGCGAGCTCTACACCGAGCTCGCCTCCTCGATGGAAGTCGAGGTCGGGGCCAAGCGCACTCCCTGGCAGCGTCTCAAGGACGCCCTTTCGTGAGCGCCCCCCGCGCCTGCGTCCTGAACCTCGGCTGTCGCGTCAACCGCGTCGAATGCGACTGGATGGAGTCCGGTCTCGTCGACGCGGGCTGCCTGCTCGTGGAGGAGGAGGACGCGGACGTCGTCGTAGTCAACACGTGCGCCGTCACGGGCGAGGCCGAGGCCAAGACCCGCAAGGCCGTTCGGCACGCGGCGCTCCTGCCGCGCCGCCCGCTCGTGGTTGTGACCGGCTGCTCGGCGAATCTCTTCCCCGATCAGCTCGGCGCCCTCGGCGGCTCGGTCTCTGTGTGCGCCGAGAAGTCCGATGTCGTTCGCCACTCGCTCGCGCTCTGGGCGTCACACGAGGGCGCGCTCGCGGCCGACGTGCATGCGGAATCCCTGCCTGCGACCGACGTGCCTGCGACCGACGAGGGGCCCCGGCACGGCGTCTTCCGCGTCAAGCGCGGCGTCAAGGTGCAGGACGGGTGCGACAACCGCTGCACCTACTGCATCGTGTGGAAGGCGCGCGGAGCGTCTCGCTGCCTGCCCTACCCGCAGATTCTCTCCCAGGTTCGCCGCGTGCTCGACGAGGGCGCGCGCGAGGTCGACCTCACGGGCGTGAACCTCGGCCGCTACGCCGGTGCGACGGAGGAGGGGGAGCCCGTCGACCTCGCCAGTCTTATCCGCCGCCTCGCGCCCGTCGTCCGCGAGGCCGGGGCGACGCTGCGCGCCTCGAGCGTCGAGCCCCCCGAGGCTGGAGGTGACCTGGCGGACGCCATGGCCGAGAACGCCGACGTCGTCGCGCCCCATCTCCACCTGCCGCTGCAGTCCGGGTGCCAGCGGACGCTCGAGCGCATGGGAAGGCGCTACACGGCCTCCGGGTTCCTCGAGCTCGTCCGCTCCCTGAGGGAGAAGCTGCCGGCCCTCTCGCTCACCACCGACGTCATCGCGGGCTTCCCCGGCGAGACCGACGAGGACTTCGCCGAGTCGTTCGCGCTCTGCGAGGAGGCCGGCTTCTCCAAGATGCACGTGTTCCGCTACTCCGCGCGCCCCGGGACCGAGGCCGCCTCCTGGCCCGACCAGGTTCCGCCCGAGGTCTCGCGCGCCCGCGCGGCCGAGCTCCGCAACCTTGCGGCGAGGCTCCGCGTGCGCGACATGGAGGGGCGCCTCGGCAGTGTCGAGACGGTGCTCGTCGAGCGCGTCCTCGCCGACGGGACGGCCTCGGGCACCACGGCGAGCTTCCACGACTTCGTCGTCCCCGCCGGCGCCGCGGGCGGGTTCGGCCTGCGCCGGCCGGGGCTCCTGCGCGCCCGGTTCGTGGGCGTGGACGGTGGGGGCGACACGCCGCGCCTCGTCGTCGCCCCGGTGTAGACGGGCGTCTCCCTCCTTCAGGTCTCGCACGGGCCTCCCGCAGGTATATGCATAGGATGGAGACCGCCCCCGACGCACCGTCCCCTGCCTCGCAGGATGTATCATTCACCAGTCTGACCCCGACCTATGTCGCGACCGCCATCGGATCGCCACGCAGACCGGGGTGTCTTTAGGAATCGATGGAAGGAACCAGCAATGATCACCAAGGAACAGAAGGCCGCGATCGTCGCCGAGTACGGCAAGAACGCCCAGGACACCGGCGCCTCCCGCGTCCAGGTCGCCCTGCTCACCGCCCGCATCCGCGACCTCACCGAGCACATGAAGCGTCACCCCAAGGACTTCCACAGCCGTCGCGGCCTCCTCATGCTCGTCGGCCAGCGTCGTCGTCTCCTTGTGTACATCCGCAACAACGACATCGTCGAGTACCGTGAGCTGATCAAGTCCCTCGGCATCCGCGACAACATCCGCTAAGGTTATTCTGGCAAAGGGGCGGGCGACCGCTCCTTTGCTTTATGGCGCCCGCACAGCCTCCCAGCAGGCTCCGGGCGCCATTGTGTGTCGGGAGGGTCCCGGCGCACCGTTGGCCCGTCCGCAAAGGGGCGGACGGAGATGAAAGAGAGAGAAATGAGCAAAGTAACGCACGAGTTCGACCTCTACGGTAAGCACTACGTTCTCGAGACCGGCGAGCTGGCGAAGCAGACGACCGGCGCCGTCCTGGTGAAGCAGGGCGACACCACCATCCTCATGACCGTCGTCGTGTCCAAGGAGCGTAAGAACTACGATTTCTTCCCGCTTACGGTCGACTTCGTGGAACGCATGTACTCCGTCGGCCGTCTGCCCGGCGGGTACCTCAAGCGCGAGACCCGTCCCACCGACAAGGCGACGCTCACCGCGCGCATGATCGACCGTCCCATCAGGCCGAGCTTCCCCGACGGCTTCCGCAACGAGGTCCAGATCGTCGCGACCTCGCTCGTCTGCGACCAGGTGAACCCGTTCGACGTCATCTGCACGATGGGCGCGAGCGCGGCGCTCACGGTGGGCGGCGTGCCGTTCGAGGGCCCGCTCGCCTGCGTGCGCATCGGCCGCGACATCGACACCGGCGAGTTCATCGTCAACCCCACCTACGAGGAGCAGGACAACTCCGACCTCGACCTCGAGCTCGGCGGCACCGGCGACTTCGTGAGCATGCTCGAGGCCGGCGCGCACGAGATCTCCGAGGAGGACATGCTCGCCGCGATCGAGTTCGGCCAGCAGGCCATCGGCGCGTTCTGCGAGGAGCAGAAGAAGTTCTTCGCCAAGGTCGCCGAGGTCAACGGCCCCATCGTCGTGCGCGACTACCCGCTCGACGAGCCGAACCAGTACGTCCACGACAAGGTCTTCGCGCACTACGCCGAGATGAGCGCCGCCCTCAAGGACGCCGACAAGCAGGCGCGCATGTCCAAGGTCGACGAGGTCAAGCGCGCCATCACGGCCGAGTTCACCGAGGAGGAGCAGGCCGAGTTCGACCGCGCCCTCCCCGTCGAGCTCAAGAGCCTCGAGAAGCACGCCATGCGCGAGATGGTCGTCGAGACCGGCGAGCGCGTCGAC
>CAYMHQ010000013.1:26129-28237 GCA_964390275.1 uncultured Coriobacteriaceae bacterium | reverse complement strand
CGGCGACGTGTGGTCGGCCTCCGTCGCGGCCGCGGACCTCGGCTGGGAGGAGGGCGCCTGGACGGTCGAGACCTACGTGTGCGACGAGATGTGGCACGCGGTCGAGGGCGGCAGGACGTCGAGCACCCTCAGCTTCTCCACGGGCGGCGAGACGCTCTGGACCCAGTCGGGCGCAGTCGCGGGTTACGTCGTGGTGCATGTGAGCGGCGGGGTCGTCAACGGGGCGAGCAACGTCGCCTTCTTCGCCGCCGGCCTCAACGGCGCCAACAGCTGGCACCAGGCGGTCGAGCAGCCCGACGGCTCGTGGGCGGTCGCGCTCAGCGAGCAGGACCTCTCGGCCGACAGCGGCTGGGTGCAGGCGGTCGCCGCGGCGAACGGCGAGACCCACTACCTCTCGGCCGTCCCCTTCAGCATCGAGGAGACCGAAACCGACATCGACGCGCTCTCGACAAGCGTCACCGACGCCGAGGGCAACGCGGCCTCCATCGTGGGCACCGCGCTCGACGGCACCGTCTACGTCTTCCTCCCCTCGAACGCCGACCCCTCCTCGTTCAGCCTCAGCCTCGTCGCCGGGACCGGCTCGGCGTCCGGGAGTGGCTCGACGGCAACCTCCGGCTCGTCGATGGTCTACGTCTCGGGCGACCTCGTCTCCGGGTTCACCGCGCACGAGTCGGGCGACGCGATCGACCTCACCGACGGCACGTTCGCGCAAGACGCGTCCGGCAGCTACGTGCTCTACGTCAAGGCGAACGGCTACGCGAGCGCGACGCGGGTGTACGTCATGCAGTCCGCGGGCCTCAAGTCGCTCTACATCGTGAGCGACGACCCCGACGAGGAGGGCCGCGAGTACATCGAGGACAGCGAGGACCACAGCGCGAAGGCCTCGGGCACCATGTCGCTCGTCAACGCCGACGGCACGGTCGTCTACGACGGCAAGCTCAAACAGATCAAAGGTCGCGGCAACTCCACCTGGCAGGGCGCCAAGAAGCCCTACCAGGTCAAGCTCGGCAGCTCGGCCAGCCTCGTCACCGGCGACAAGGAGGACAAGTCAAAGACCTGGGTGCTCCTGGCAAACTACTACGACCCCTCGCTCATGCGCAACTACATCTCGTACACGCTCGCGAAGGCGCTCGGCCTCTCCGACTCGACCGACTGCGAGACCGTCGACCTCTACTACGACGGCGAGTACCGCGGGACCTACCTCCTCTCCGAGAAGGTGCAGATCGGCAGCGGGCGCGTCGACATCACCGACCTCGAGGAGCAGAACGGCTCGCTCGACGGCGAGGACGTGGCCGACCACCCCACCGAGCAGGGCGTGAACAGCTACGGCAACGAGTACCAGTACGTGACCGGCGTGAAGGAGCCGAGCGACATCAGCGGCGGCTACCTGCTCGAGATCGACAACGGCTATTACGAGTCTGAGCGCTCCTGGTTCCAGTCGAGCATCGGCTCCGTCGTCCTCAAGAGTCCCGAGAACTCGTCGCAGGATGAGGTGCGCTACATCAGCGAGTACTTCCAGGAGGCGGTGAACGAGGGCAGCAAGACGGACGGCAACCTGGGCAGATACTTCGACCTCAGCTCGCTCGCCAAGAGCTTCCTCGTGCAGACGCTCGCCAAGAACGCCGACTACATGCGGTACTCCTCGACGTTCTTCTACAAGGACGCCGGCGACGGCCTCATCTACTCCGGGCCCGTGTGGGACTTCGACACCGCGTACGGCAACCACGAGTCGGACGACGAATACGACTACACCGACCCCGAGGGGTTCGGCTCCGAGGAGATCTCGTTCTTCTTCCACAACGAGCAGTTCCGCACGACGGTGCAGAAGGTGTTCAGCGAGGTGTTCGCGCCGCTCGTGGAGTCGACCCTGCTGAGCGACGACGGCGGCACCGAGGAGCTGGGCTCGGTCGACTCCATCGCGGAGGACCTGAGCGCTTCGGAGGCGATGAACGAGAAGATCTGGGGCTTTGGGCAGGCGGGCTTCAGCATCGAGCCCGAGGACACCTACGAGGAGAACGTCTCGAACGTCAAGACGTGGCTGACCACCCGCTACGCGTGGATGAAGGAGACCATCACGTCCTCGAGCTGGCTCGAGGCGTAGCGCGAGC
>CAYMHQ010000013.1:0-26029 GCA_964390275.1 uncultured Coriobacteriaceae bacterium | reverse complement strand
GCGTGGATGAAGGAGACCATCACGTCCTCGAGCTGGCTCGAGGCGTAGCGCGAGCTGCCCCAGTCGGCGGCCGAACCGGCGCAGGCAGCAAACACGAAGGGCGGGCGCCCCGGGGATTACCGGGACGCCCGCCCTTTTTGGTGGACCTGAATCGCGAGCCTGAGTCGCGAACCTGAGCGACGGACCTTAGTCGAGGTCGTCGATGGCGCTCGCCTTGATCTGCGCGCCGAAGGGGTTCGCGTCGGGCTGGATGACCGAGCCCGAGGAACGGGGGATGACGCTCATCGGGGCGTCGGAGCCGGAGGGCACGGTGGTCGAGAGCAGCGGGAAGTTCGCCTGCGCGGCGTCGAGGAACTTCTGGATGAGCGACATGTACTCGGAGCGGAACTGCTCGCGGGAGGCCTTGAGGCGCTCGATCTCGTCAAGCTCGGTCTGCTTCTCGTCGAGGGCCTGGCGGATGACCTTGCGGGCCTGGGTCTCTGCGTCGGCGCGGATGCGGTCGGCGTTGGCCTTCGCGTCGGCGACGATGCGGTCGGCGGTCTGCTGGGCGACGATGAGGGCAGCGGAGAGCTGCTCCTCGGTGGCCGAGTAGATGCTCGACTTGCCGGAGTCGACCGCGACGGGAGCGGCGACGGGCCTGGCGGCACGGGCGGCCTCGGCCTCGGCGCGCGCCTTCTCGACCTCGGCGGCGAGATCGGCGTTCTTGGACTCGGCCGCGGTGAGGCGGGTCTTGAGGTCGGCGATCTTACGGAGCATCGCGTCGACGTCCTTGCCGACCTCCTCGAGGAAAACGTCGACCTCAGCGGGCTGATAGCCGCGCTTGGCCTCGGAGAAGGTCTTCTGCTGGATATCTGCGGAGGTAATGGGCATCGTTGGAACCTTCCTCTATTGATCAGAGCCTCCGGCAGGTGCCGCAGGCGCACCGCAAACGACGAAAAGACAAACTAACGTCACAGTATACTCACAACGAGGTTGCCGAACACCTCAAGCACGAGAATTGCGACGATCGGAGAGAAATCCACCATACCGAGGGGAGGGATGATCCGTCGGAACAGGCTCAGATAGGGCTCGCAGACGCTCCCCAGAACGCTGCGGATGTCCTCGACCACGCCGCTCGCGCCGCGCGGGATCCAGCTCATGAGGACGTACACCACGATGAGGATCGAGTACAGGTGGATGAGCGAGTAGAGGATGTTGACGACAGTGTGCATTCGCTAGCCTCTCATGATGCCTTGGCGCCGCAGCGACGCCATGTCTTCGGTGGTCAGAGCAACTCCCTGGGGGAACAGGACGAACGCCTGGTCGCCGATCTCCTTCATCGACGCCCCCGTGCCGCAGCAGATGCCAAAGGAGAAGTCGAGGAAGCGGCGCGCGAGGTCGTTGGGGCAGCCGCGCAGGACGAGCACCGCGGGCTTGCGCTCCGAGACCGCGACGCGCGCGACCTCGGCGACCTCGTCGTAGGTGCGAGGGCGCAGGACGACGCACGGGACCGGCGTCGAGCGGTAGCCTGCGAACGTTCCCTGGGCCGAGCGCGGGGTGGCCTCGATCTGGCTGCCCGGCTCGGGGCGCGCGTCGAGGTAGGACGGGCGGCCCTCGGGGCGGTCGAACGGGCTGCGGCGGGAATCGGGCGAGCCCGCGTCGCCGGGGCGCGAGCCGAAGTCGCGGTCGCGGTCACGCCCGAAGTCGCGGTCGGCGCCACGGTCGGAGTCTCGGTCGAGATCGCGGTCGCGCGGGGCGTCGTCGTACCCGCCGCGGGCCGGACGCATGGACGATGAGCGGCGGCGCGAACGGCGGCGCTCCTCGAGCTCGGCGTCGAGCTGGGCGTCGGTCGCGTTGTCGTCGCGACGGGCGGGACGGGACGCCGGGGGCGTCGAGAACGGGGAGCCGAACGAGGGGGCCCCGGACATCCCTGCGCGGGAACGGCCGAGCGTCTCGTCCGCCTGACCCGACACGTTCGCCGCCGCGACGCGCTCGCGGAGACGGTCGGCGAACGGCTTCTGGTCGACCTTGGGAGGGGTGGGCCTGGGGGCGCGCTCGCCGCCCTTGCGCGCGAAGACCTGGACGCCCTCCTCCGAGTCGATGCGGCGGTCGTCGTCGGCATGCCCTCCGTCGGCGCCGGGGAACGCCCCCGGTCGTGCGGCACCCTGCGCGGGCGCAGGCGCGGGCGCGGACGCGCCGCCTGCGAAGGCCGCGTTCACGGGGACGAACGAGCCGGGACGCTGACCGCCCTGCTGGGCAGGCTGGGCCGCCGGCACGGACTGGCTCGGCTGAGCCAGGGGCTGCCGCTGCTGGGACGGCTGCACGGGCTGCGACGGCTGCGCGGGCTGCTGCGCGACGGGCTGTCGCAGGAAGACCGGCACCGCCTGGCCGCCCTGGTGGTCGGCGAACGCGGGCTGCGCGGGCAGGACCTGCGTCGCGCCCTGGGACGCCGGGGACGGCGCGGGCGCCTGCTGCGTCTGCATCGGTTGCTGAGTCTGCATCGGCTGCTGGGCCGGGACCTGCTGCCCCTCCGGCGGGGTGTACATCGACGTCCCCGCCGCGCGGACCACCGACTCCGAGGCGGCCCCGTCAGCCGCGCCGCCCTCGGGGGCCGCGCCGCGGATGTGCGCGCCGATGGGGGCGCCCATGCGGTTCGCGGGCAGGCTCGCATCGGCGAGGGGGTCGACGTCGTACGTGGCCGGCAGGAACGACCCCGTGTTCGTCATCGGCTCGAGCTCGACGCCCTGGGGCCAGTTGCCCTCGCGGAACGCGCGCTCGAACTCCTCCTCTTCGTCGTCTTTCTTAAATCGCGAACGAACGCTGTCTAGAATTCCCACCTGTATCACCGCTCCCGCCGGTAGACACTTCGTGATTCATGTCGTGCCAGACAAAGCCCATCGCCCTGGGGCGAGACGCCCCTAACCCAGCGGAAACGCCGGGTCGAACGCGATGCGGCCGAGTCTGATAATAGTAGCACCTTCGCGCACGGCCTCCCCAAAGTCCTCGCTCATCCCCATCGAAAGCTCCGTGAAGGAGGCGAGGTCGGGACGCGCGGCGCGGATCCCGTCGCGCAGCTCCCGCAGACCCGCGAATGTCTCGCGGGCGCGACCGGGGTCGCCCTGGGGCGCCATCGTCATGAGGCCGCGCACCCGGATACCCGGCAGCACCGCGACCTCGTCGAAGCAGGCGCGCAGGCCCGCAGGGGTCATCCCCGACTTGCTCTCCTCGCCCGAGACGTTGACCTCGAGCAGCACGTCCTGGCGCACGCCCCTCGCCTCCGCGCGCTTGGAGACGGCGCGCGCGAGCTCGGGGCTCGCGATCGAGTGGATGAGCGCCGGCGCGCACGCAAGGACGTGGTTGATCTTGTTCTCCTGGAGGTTGCCGATGAGGTGCCAGCGGACCCCCTCGAACGCGGGGTCACCTCCAAGCGCGGCGAGCTTGCGCTCGAGCTCCTGCGGGCGGTTCTCCGCGAACGAGGCATACCCCGCCGCACGGGCCGCGGCGACCTGGGGCACGTCGACCGTCTTGCTCACCGCGCAGACGAGGACGTCCTCGGGGCGGCGGCCCGATTCGCGCGCGGCCTCCCCCACCAGCTCGAGCAGGCGTGCGCGGCGCTCGGCGAGGCGGGCGGCGTAGTCCGCATCGTACCCGGTCGCGGCGACCTCGCCCCCGGCCGCATTCGCGCCCTCGGGCTCCACCCCGGTTGCAATCTCGTTTTCAGCCATGAAGACCCGACCTCCTGAGAAACCCTAGGAACGCATGAAGGCGACCGCCGCGTGGCGACCCGTCACGCCGTGCTCCGCCCGATGAGAGAAGAAGCGGTCCGTGCCGAGGGCCGTGCAGAGGCCCGCGTCGACGATGCGCCCCGCCGGGACGCCCGCGGCCTCGAGCGAGGACGCGATGCAGGCGGAGAGGTCGAGGAGCCGGCCCTCCCCCGGGCGCGCCGCGGCGCCGAAGCGCGCGACGAACCGGTCGAGCAGCTCCTCCGAAACCTCGTAGGCCGCCGCCGAGATATGAGGACCGATGTAAGCCGCGAGTGACCCCACCGGGCAGCCGCCCGCCTGCGCGAGCACCGTCGCTGCCTTGCCGGCGATGCCGGCGAGCGTCCCGCGCCAGCCCGAGTGGACCACGGCGAAGCACGAGGGGCCTACGAGCACCACGGGGCAGCAGTCGGCATAGAGGAGCATCACCGCGCGCCCGGGCACGGTGCACACCACGGCGTCCGCGCCCGTCTCAAGGCTGGCGGGCAGCGCCGAGGGGCTGTCGAGCACGGCGACCTCGTCCCCGTGGACCTGGTTGGGGACAACGAGACCCTCGAGCAGCTCCGGGGCGCCGAGCGCGCTCAGGACGCGGCGGCGGTTCTCCCGGACGCGCGCGGGGTCGTCCCCGCCCTTGGCACCCAGGTTGAGGCTCGCGAACTGGCCGGTCGAGACGCCGCCCGTGCGTTCAGTGAAACAAAACGTGACCCCAGACGCCTCCGCCTCGCGGTCGGTGTCCAAAGCCACGCCGTCAATCACCTCGCGCCCGGGCGTCTTGGGAATGAAGAGCGTCACGGGCACATCCTCTGTCTTTCCAACGAGCGGGCAGGCCGCAGAGGCCCGCCCGCCCAGATTCGTCGAACTCGTCTTAGTACTTGGAGCGCCTCAGGAAATCCGGAATCTGGAAGTCGTTCCCAACGGGCGACTGGCCAGCGGGGAACGAGGGCGCGGAGGGCGCCATGCGCGAGGGCGCGCTCTGCTGGGGCATGCCGGGACGGCGCGCGTCGCTGCCGCCGAGGTCGAGCTTGGACTGCTGACCGCGGTCCGAGCCGAAGCCGGTGGCGATGACGGTGATGCGCACCATGTCGCCGAGGTTCTCGTCGATGACCGTGCCGAAGATGAGGTTGACCTCGGGGCTCACGGCGTTCGCGACGATGCTCGCGGCCTCGCTCACCTCGTGCAGGCCGAGGTCGGGGCCGGCGGCGATGGAGAGAAGCACGCGGTCGGCGCCGTCGATGCCGCTCTCGAGCAGCGGGCTCGAGATGGCCTGGTTCGCGGCGTCCACGGCGCGGTTGTCGCCCGTGCCCGTGCCGATGCCCATCATCGCGGTGCCGGCGCTGCTCATGATGGTGCGCACGTCGGCGAAGTCGAGGTTGATGAGGCCCGGGACGGTGATGAGGTCGGTGATGCCCTGGATGCCCTGGCGCAGCACCTCGTCCGCCATGGCGAACGCCTCGAGGAATGAGACCTTCTTGTCGGCGACGTCGAGCAGACGGTCGTTGGGGATGGTGATGAGCGTGTCGACCTTGCTCGAGAGGCGCTCGATGCCGGAGGCGGCGTTGTTGCGGCGCTTGGCCCCCTCGAACACGAACGGCTTGGTGACGACGCCCACGGTGAGCGCGCCCACGTCGTTGCGCGCGATGTCGGCGACCACGGGGGCCGCGCCGGTGCCGGTGCCGCCGCCCTCGCCCGCCGTGATGAAGACCATGTCGGCCCCGTCGAGGGCGGCCTTGATCTGGTCGCGGGACTCCTCGGCGGCCTGCTGGCCGACCTCGGGGTTCGCGCCGGCGCCGAGACCCTTGGTGAGGTCGGTGCCGATATGGACCTTCGTCTCCGCGTCGGAGACGAGCAGAGCCTGCGCGTCGGTGTTGACGATGACGAAGTCGACGCCCTGGACTCCCGACTCGATCATCCGGTTGACCGCGTTCGACCCGCCGCCGCCCACGCCAACGACCTTAATGTCGCAAATGTAGTTCTCGGCGTCGTCGCGTCCGTACATCTTGACCTCCGTAACTGGTATGTTCGCACTGCGTTGAGCACTAAGGAGAACGGTCGTCCTCCCCTGCCGGATCGTCGTCGAGGAGGGTAGGACGGAGGCTGTGAGACCCTAACGTTCTACTTAACGGTTAGCATAAAACTAAATCGTACTATAGTTGCATACAACCCTTAACCTGTCAATGAAGGTTCCCCACAGGCCATCGATTCGCCGCAATCGCGGCAGGTGCGGCGCGGTGCCGCGGAGGCTCCGGAAAGCCCGCCCGCGGAGGGCACGCCAGCCGCCTCACGAGATCGCGACCCAGTTCCCGTCGTCGTCGTAGTAGCCGTTGATCCAGATGCCCTCCGAGCTCGTGTAGGCGTAGATCCAGGTGCCGTCCTCGTCGTAGTAGCCGCCCTCGTCGAGCCAGCCGCCCGGACCGCCCTCCTCGGTGCCCATGTACGAGGACGCCTCGTCGTAGACTACCTCGGTGGTGGTGTCCTCGACGGCGGACGACTCGGGCTCGGCGGCGACCGCGTCGTCGGGGATCCCGCCGCCGTCCTCCGGGGCCTCGCCCACAAGCGAGGCGTCAAGCGCGCGCCATGTGGGGAGCGCCGGGACGCGCACGTTGATGTAGGTGATCTGCCCAGGGTACTGCTGCAGCAGGCCTAGGATGACCTTCTCCTTGAGTTCGATGTCCTCGGGCTCGCCGAGCGAGACCTCGATGCCGTTCGAGAGCACGATCGAGATGGCGGCGGCGCTCGGGGCTTCTCCCACCACGACCATGGCGAGGAAGGCGTCGCTGAACCCCTCGATGTACTCCATCATCGACATGAGGCCCTCCTCAGTGCACGCCGTGCCGGCCTCGGGCTTCACGAGGGCCGAGACGTCGGTCACGTACACGAGGTTCTCCGAGGTCGCGAGGGCGCGGGCCTGGTCGGCGGGGGCGGCGGCCGTGGTGTCGACAGTGGGGTCGGCGAGCGGCACCTCCTCGAGCCAGTAGCCGTCCGAGGCGATGTACCAGGCCTCGGAGCCGTTGGCGAGCATCACGATAGCGGCCGCCTCGCGCTCGACGACGTTGATGACCAGCTCGCCGGGGTACACCCGCGACAGGGTGACCGAGGCGATCCAGGGGTTTGCCGAGAGGCGCTCCGTGACGCCCTCCTCGTCGAGCCCGAACAGGGTCGAGCCCGAGGGCACCGAGGCCAGCTCTCTGATCTGCTCGCTCGTGACGTGCTCGGTGGGGTTGGCGGCGATGGACTTGATCTCGAACAGGGGCGAGTACACAAGGACGACGTAGACGACGATCGCGACGAAGAAGAACGTCATGCAGGCGGCGAGAAGGCGCATGCGCTTGTAGTACGACCCCTTGCGCGGGTCGCGGGAGCCGAGACTAACCGGGGGCGCGGCGTAGACGGACGAGGCCGCGGAGCGTGCCGGGGAGACCGACGCGCGCGGGGACGGCTCGCGGAAGGACTGCTCGCGTGAGGCCGATGCGCGGTCCCTAGGCCGAGAAGCCGAGGAACTTGATCTCCGGTCGTAGCTCGATGCCATGGCGCTCCCTCACTTGGTTCAGTACGTGGACGATGACCTTTGTTACGTCGGCGGCAGTCGCGCCGCCCCGGTTGACGATGAAGTTCGCGTTGCGCCGCGACACCTGCGCGCCGCCCACCTCAAATCCCATGAGCCCGCACGACTCGATGAGGGCGGACGCCTTGGCCTCGGGCGGGTTGCGGAAGACGCACCCGCAGGTCAGCGCGTCGAGCGGCTGGGTCTCCTTGCGCCGGCCGAGCACCGCCTCCATCGTCTCCTTCACCAGGGCCTCGTCGCCGGGCTTGAGCGACAGGGTCGCCTCGAGGACCATCTCGCGCGGGGGGATGTCGTTGCCCCGGTAGAACCAGCAGATCTCGTCGCCGGCGTAGCGCACGAGGCCCTTGCCCGGGCGGAACGTCACGACCTCGTCGACGATGGAGCCGACCCACTTCTCGGCCGTGCCCGCGTTCATCGAGACCGCGCCGCCCACCGTGCCCGGGATGCCCACGGCGAACTCGAGGCCCGAGAGCCCCCGGTCGAACGCCTCGGTCACCACGCGCTGCAGCATGGCGCCCGCCCCCACGTGGAGGCGGTTCTCGTCGTCGAACGCGAACCGGCGGAACTCCCTGCCGAGCGTGATGACGGCGCCCGCATAGCCCGCGTCCGCGACGAGCACGTTGCTGCCGCGGCCCATGATGACCCACGGAACGCCCTCGTCGGCGAGGATCTCGCTCGCCCGGCGAAGCTCGGAGAAGGTGTCGCACGCGAGGAAGAGCGCCGCCGGGCCGCCGATGCGGTAGCTCGTGTGGCGCTGCATCCGCTCGTCGGCGAGCACGTCGCCGCCGATGCAGCCCGAAAGCCTCATGTAGGCGTCCTGAACGCCCATCGGGTTCCTCCCTCCGGTGGTCCGGTGCTGGTGGGGACGCGCGCAGGCGCCGGCCTAGCGCGCCTCGCCCGCCGCGGCCTCCTTCGCCCTGAGCGCCTCGACGATCGCCGGACCGAGCATCGTGACGTCGCCCGCGCCCATCGTCATCACGATGTCGCCGGGGAGCGCGTCGGCGACCAGCTGGTCGACGATGTCGTGGCGGTTCGACATGTAGCGGACCTTGGCCGAGGGGACCTTCTTCGCGATCGACTTGGCGAGCGCCCTGCCCGTGACGCCGGGGATGGGGGTCTCGCCGGCCGAGAAGACGTCCATCACGACGACCTCGTCGGCGGCCGCGAACGCCGGGCCGAACTCCTCGGCGAGCGCCTGGGTGCGCGAGTAGCGGTGGGGCTGGAAGACGACGCGGATGTGGCCGAAGCCCTGGCCGGCGGCCGCCTTGAGGGTCGCGGCGATCTCGGTGGGGTGGTGGCCGTAGTCGTCCACGACGCGCACGCCCGCGGCCTCGCCCACGAACTCGAACCTGCGATGCACGCCCATGAAGCCGGAGAGCGCCTCGGCGGCCTCGGCCGCGGGCAGGCCGAGGACGTCGGCCAGAGCGAGCGCGGCGGAGGCGTTCAGGCAGTTGTGGTCGCCCGGGTTGTGGTCGAGATGCAGGTGGTGGCGCGTCCCATCGGGCAGGGTGACGTAGAAGGAGTTGACCCCCGTCCCGCGCTCGACCTCGCAGCGCACGTCGTTCTCGGGCCCGAAGCCGTAGGTGACCACGCGCTTGCCGCACGAGCGGGCGAGCTCCACCACGTGGGGCGACTCGCCGCACACCACGAGGCAGCCGTCGTCGGGGATGGAGGCCATGAGCTGGCAGAACGTCTTCTCGATGTTCTCGAGCGTGCCGTAGTGGTCGAGGTGGTCGGCCTCGATGTTGGTGACGATGACGTAGTTGGGGTCGAGATAGAGGAACGAGGCGTCGCTCTCGTCGGCCTCGGCCACGAAGTAAGGGCCCTCGCCCGAGTTGCCGTTGGTCTCGTACCCGTCGATGACGCCGCCGATGAGGAACGTGGGGCTCTGGCCGAGCCGCTCGAGCATCGTGGCGACGAGCGAGGAGGTGGTCGTCTTGCCGTGGGTGCCGGCGCACAGGATGGTCACGCTGCCGCGGGAGAGGTACGAGAGCATGCGGGCGCGGTGCCAGACCTCGATGCCCAGCTCGCGGGCACGGACGAGCTCGGGGTTGGTCTCGGGAATCGCCGAGGAGATGACCACTATCTCGGGCGCGACGCGGTCGATGGTCGCCGCGCTGTGGCCGATCGAGATGTCGATGCCCTCGCGCACCAGGGGGCGCGTGTAGCGCGAGGCCTTGAGGTCGGACCCCGTGACCGTGTAGCCGCGCTGATGGAGCACGAGCGCGATGCCGCTCATCCCCGCGCCGCCGATGCCGATGAAGTGCACGCGGCGGAACGACCCCTCCCCCTCGGCGGCAGTGCCGTCGCAGGCCGTCGCGCAGCAGGGGACGGCGTCGCAGGCGACGCTGTCGCGGGCAGAAGTTTCAAGCTCAAGTTCAGGTTCAAGTTCGGGTTCCATGCGGAGAAGGCCCCTTTCCCGTGACCGAAGGTATCGCGGAGTGTCGAATCGGACGCCGCGGGGGCGTCGATGCCTAAGACATTCTAACCGCTCGCGCGGAGGGTGCGGCGCTACCGCGCGCGACGCGCCGCCGCTTCCACAGCATCTGCCAGTCGCCGGGCGGCGTCGGCGACACCGAGCCCCTCGAGCGCGCGGCGCATGGCGGCGCGGCGGTCGGCGTCGTCGACGAGCGAGAGCAGCTCGGCGTCGAACGCGGGGCCGTCGATGTCGGAGTCGGGCACCACGACCGCGGCGCCCGCGTCCCCCAGGTACGCGGCGTTGATCGCCTGGTGGTTCTCGGTCGCGTAGGGGTAGGGGACGAGGATGCTCGGGACGCACCGGGCCGCGATCTCGGCCGCGGAGCTCGCGCCGGAGCGCGACAGGACCGCGTCGGCGGCGGCGAGGCACGACCCCATGTCCTCGATGTAGGGCACGAGGCGCCAGCGCTCGGCCTCCTCGGCGGTGAGGCCGAGGTCGGCGGAGATCTCCTCGAAGTCGCGCTTGCCCGTCGCGTGGACCACGTGGAGGCCCGGCCTGCCGAGCAGCTCCCCCTTGAGGCGGACGAGCGTCTTGTTGAGGTGGAGCGCGCCGAGGCTCCCGCCGAAGACGAGCAGGACCACGGCGTCGCCCGGGAGGCCGAGCTTGGCGCGGCCCTCCTCGCGCGTGGGCGCCAGGACGCTGCGCCTCACCGGGTTGCCGCACACCACGACCTCGGTCTGCGGGCCCACGTGCGAGCCGAAGCGCTCGCGCGACGAGGGGTAGGTGAGCGCGAGGACCGCGGCGTGCTTCGCGAGGACCTTGTTCGCCATGCCGGGGACCGAGTTCTGCTCGTGGATGACAAGCGGGACCCCGCAGCTCCGCGCCGCGTCGGCGAGCGGCAGCGACACGTACGCGCCGAACCCGATCGCCGCGGCGGGCACCCCGTCGCGCTCGAACTCCGACTTCACGCGCTTGCGGGCGCGCGCCGTCTTGACCAGCGCGGAGACCATCGTCCAGGGGCGCGAGCGGTCAAAGCCCGAGAGGTCGAGCCCCTCGAACGCGAAACCGTGCTCGGGGACCAGGCTGGCCTCCATGCCCTTGACGGTCCCGTAGAACTTCACCTCGTGCCCCCGGTCGCGCAGCTCCTGCGCGAGCGCGAGCGCGGGGTTGATGTGGCCTGCGGTACCTCCCGCAGCAATGGCGAAGACGCTCATCGGCGCCCCCTCTCGGAATCAGTAACGACGGTCGGTGCGGTCGGAACGGTCTGAACGGTCGGTGCGGTCGGACCGGGAGCGTTCCGAGCCGGAGCTTTCGGTCCGGCGACTCGTGCGGTCGGAACGCTCGGCACGCTCAGTGCGGTCGGTGCGACCCGAACGCTCGACACGATCGGACCGGTCGGAGCGCGCGGCGCGGCCAGTCCGCTCCTCGCGGTCAGCTCGCTCGGTCCCATCAGTCCGCTCGGTCCGCCCCGTGCTCCCCGTGCTTCCCGTGCGACCGGTGCGGGCGGCGCGCTCCTGCCGGTCGGGGGAGCGGCGGGTCAGGAACGCAGGGGCCTCGTCGAGGAGCTCGTTGCGCTGCTTCTCCCCGCGCCGGGCCCGGGTCCGCGGCGAGCCGGCCTCGCCCCGGGCGTCCTCTCCCGCCTCGCGGGTCGCTACCCCGGCGCGCCCCGTCCCGCGCGTCTCGCGCGTCCCGCGGGGTTCGCGGGGACTCCGGGAAGCGGACGCGGCGTCATGCGACCTCCTGCCCCCGGGTGACCCGGGGCCCTGACCGGCACCGGGGCCGCTCCCTCCCTCCAGGAGCACGAGGTTCGAGCGCGAGGACGACCGCGCCGTGCTGAGGGCGAGGTCGTTGTCGTCGGACACGCACAGCAGCAGGCCCACGGTGATGAGGCTCGCCACGAGGGACGACCCGCCCGACGAGATGAACGGCAGGGGCCGCCCCGAGAGCGGGAGGATCTGCAGGACGCCGCACATGTTCAGCAGCGCCTGGACCAGGATGATGATGGTCATGCCCGAGGCCATGAGGAAGGACGCGCGGCTCCGCTCGCGCGCCGCGGCGGCGATGCGCCAGCCGGAGACGCCCCAGACCACGAACAGGGCGATGACGACGAAGGCGCCCACGAAGCCGAGCTCCTCGCCGATGATGGCGAAGATGTAGTCGTTCTCAGCCTCAGGGAGATACGAGTACTTCTGCCGCGAGTTGCCGATGCCGAGCCCGAAGAGGCCGCCCGACGCGAACGCGTAGAGTCCGTGGATAATCTGCCACCCGTCGCCGTAGTAGTCGGCCTCGGGGTCGAGCCACGTGGTGAACCGCCCCATGCGGTAGGGGGCGACCCAGATGAGGGCCGCGACCGCCGCGACGCCCAGGACGATGATGCCCACGAGATACCGGGCCTTCACCCCCGAGAGCACCGCCATGAGGAAGATGGTGCCGGCCACGATGAGGAGGGTCCCCAGGTCCTTCTGGAGCAGGATGAGGACGAACGGTGCCCCGATGAAGATCAGCATGTACCACAGCAGCAGCTTGGTCGAGATCGCGTCGCGCTCCCACGCGGCGAGCAGGCGCGCCGCCGCCATGATGAGCGCGATCTTCGCAAACTCCGAGGGCTGGAGCGACAGCGGACCCAGACGCAGCCAGCGCGTAGCGCCGTGACTGTCGTCGCCCACCACAAGCACGGCGAGCAGCAGCAGCACCACGGCGATCCACAGGATCAGGAACATCGTCTCGAGCCAGAAGGTGCCGCTGCCCATCTTGCGGACCATGGCGCACAGTATGACGGCGACCACCAGGTAGATCGCCTGCGAGCGCACGCTCGCGATCGCCGAGTTGCCATCCTCGACCGCCTCGATCGACGACGCGGAGAAGATCATGACGAGACCGATGACGCAGAGCAGCGCCGTCGAGAGGATCAGCAGGAACGGGGCCGAGGTGAGGTTCTCGACCGTCCAGAACTGCCTGCCGCGCTCGACCCTGGGGGCCTTAGCGACCGCCCCGGTCCCCGCCGCGCCCTCGCCCGCCGCTCCCCTGCCGCGACCCGCCTTCATCAGGCACCGGGCCTTTCGAGCGCGGCCACCAGGCCCTTGAACACGTCGCCGCGCTGCTCGTAACCGTTGAACTCGTCAAACGACGAGCATGCGGGAGAAAGGAGGACCGCGTCGCCCGGGCGCGCGAGGGCGACCGCTGCGGCGAACGCCTCGCGCATGCCGGCGGCCCGCTCGAGGCGGAACCCCTCGGTGGATGCCACGCCGGCGGAGGCGGCTTCGGCGAGCGCGTCCTCGAGCGCGCGATGGATGCGCTCCCCGGCCTCGCCGTAGGCGACCGCGCCGCGGCAGCGCGCCACCACGGTGCGCGCGAGGCCCTCGAGCGGCGTGCCCTTGTCGTGGCCGCCGAGCAGCACGAACGCCTGCCCCGCGGGGAACGACTCGACCGCCTTGACGGTCGCGTCGACGTTCGTGCCCTTCGAGTCGTCGTAGAACGCGACGCCGCCGGCCTCGCCGCACGCCTCGATGCGGTGCGCGAGCGGGCGGAACGCCCTGAGCGAGGCCGCGACCGACTCCTCTCCGGCGCCCATCTCGAGCGCGGCGCAGGACGCCGCGAGCGCGTTCTGGACGTTGTGGGGACCCTTGATCGCCATCTCGTCGCAGGCGCACAGGACGTGCTCGCACCCGCCCAGGCGCACGCGCAGGCAGCCCTCGCCGTCGACCCAGGCGCCGTCGAGCGCGCAGGCGCACGGCTCGTCGCCGAGGACGACGCAGCGCACCCCGCGGGCGACGAGGCGTCCCGCGATCGCGCGGCAGACCTCGTCCCCGCCGAGCACGGCGAGCGACGAGGCGCCCATGTTGTCAAAGACGCGCTCCTTGTCGCGGGCGTACGCCTCGAAGCTCCCGTGCCACTCGACGTGGTCGGGGGTGACGTTGAGCAGGATCGCGACGCGGGGCGCGAGGCGCCTCGCGGAGTGGAGCTGGAAGCTCGAGAGCTCGGCCGCGAACACCTCGCCGGGGCGCCTGTCGGCGACCGCGCTGATGGGGGGCACGCCGATGTTGCCCACAGCGCGCGCCGCGATGCCGGCGCCCTCGAGCAGGTCGCGCACGAGGGTCGTGGTGGTCGTCTTGCCGTTCGTGCCGGTCACGGCCACCCAGTCGCGGGGGCTCTCGCGCCACGCGAGCTCGGGCTCGCTCACCAGCTCGCCGCACGCGCGCTCGGCGCTCTGGTAGAACTCGCCGAGGCACGGGATGCCGGGGCTCACGATGCCGAGGTCGTAGCGACCCTCGACCTCCGTCGTGCCGTACACCACGGGGATCCCCAGCTCCTCGAACGCCCTGCCCCGTTCGCGCAGGGCCTCCGTGTCGCCGCCCGCGTACGCGACGACCGAGGCGGCCTCGCCCTTCGCCGGCCCCGCGAGATACTCGGCGGCCGCCCGGGTGCTCACACCCAGGCCGAACAACGCCGTGTCGCCCAAACGATGCGCCATGAGGCACGCTCCTTATACCGAAACGGCAGACGCGCCGCGCAGTCACCCTGCCGCGGCGGCGTCCGCCCGCCGATCACGTCTGTCTCAACCCGCGCGCAGGCACCACCCCGCGCGGGCACAACCCTCGCCCGGGCCCCTCGTCCGGACCCTCGCGTCACCCCAGCTGGAAGAACAGGGCGAACCCGAGCGCGGCAAACGCCGCGGCAACCAGCCAGAACCTCGTCACGACCTTCGTCTCGGCCCACCCGAGCTTCTCGAAGTGATGGTGGATGGGCGCCATGAGGAACACGCGCTTGCCCGTGAGCTTGAAGCTCGCGACCTGGATCATCACCGAGAGCACCTCGATGATGAAGATGCCGCCCACCACGAGCGACACGACCTCGGTCTTCGTAAGCACCGCGAGCGCGGCGAGTGCCGTCCCCAGCGCGAGCGAGCCGGTGTCGCCCATGAAGATCGACGCCGGGTAGCAGTTGAACCAGAGGAAGCCCACGCACGCGCCCGTGCAGGCGAACGCGAAGACCGACAGCGACAGGTCGCCGCACCTGAACGCGATCATGCCCATCACGGCGATCGTCACCGCGGAGCACCCGCCGCACAGCCCGTCGAGGCCGTCGTTCAGGTTCACCGCGTTCGAGAAGCCCGCCATGAGCAGGAACACGAAGATGATGTAGAGCCACGGCACCGTGACCGTCGCGTCGCCCACGGTGAACGTCGGCGCGAGGACGCCCAGGTCGATCGCGATGCCGCCAAAGAGGTGGACGACCGGCGAGATGTCGAGCATGTTCACCGCGAGCATCGTGAACACGACGACGATGATCCCCTGGCCGATGAGCTTGGCGTGGGGCGTGAGGCCGAGCGAGCGCCGGTGGGCGACCGACTCGAAGTCGTCGAGGAAGCCGAGCAGGCCCGTGAGCAGCGTCGCGAGCAGAGCGAGCCCCAGCGGCAGGTTCACAGGGGCGAGCACGAGGCAGGTTACGACCACGGAGAGCAGCATCACCACGCCGCCCATCGTGGGGGTGCCCTGCTTCTGCAGGTGGCGCTGGGGCCCGTCGGCGCGGATCTGCTGGCCGATCTTGCGGTACCTCAGCAGCCTGATCCAGAACGGCATCACGGCGAGCACGACGGCCGCGGCGAGGAACACCGCGACGAACACCACATAGGAGGGATAGGGGAAGTCAGAGCTTATTCCCACGGGCCCATCACCGCCTTCACGGTCCGGTCGAGCTCGACGGAGCGGGACGCCTTCACGAGCAGGGCGTCGCCGGGACGCAGGATGTCGCGCAGCGCGCGGGAGGCGGCGTCGGCGTCGTCGACCTCGACGACCGCGTTCTCCCCCATGCCCATGAGGCGCGCGGCCTCGGCCATGGTGCGCGAGAGGGGGCCCACCGCGACGAGCACGTCGACCGGCTTCGCGGCCACGTACGCGCCGATCGCCGCGTGCATGACCGCGGCGCTGTCGCCGAGCTCGCCCATGTCGCCCAGGCAGGCGACGCGGCGGCCGGCGGGAAGGGAGCACAGGACGTCAATGGAGCGGCGCATGGAGTCGGCGTTCGCGTTGTAGGAGTCGTCGACGACGGTGAACCCGCCGGGGGCGGCGGCGACCTGCAGGCGCATCCTCATGGGGCGCACCCCCGCGAGCGCCGCGGCGATCCTCTCGGGCGCGACGCCCAGCAGGTCGCCCACGGTCGCGGCGGCGAGCGCGTCGTTCACGTTGTGGGCGCCCGGCAGATGGAGCTCGAGGTCGAACGAGGCGCCCGAGGGCAGCGAGACGCGCCCCGAGGCGCAGCCCTGCCCGTCGAGGGCGAACCCGACGCAGCTCGCGTCGTCCGCGGGCTCGGTGCCGAAGCGCAGGACGCGCACGCCGCGCGGCGCGGCGACCTCGGACTCGATCCAGCCGGTGAAGTCGTCCTCGCCCCACAGGATCGCGCAGGACGGGTAGCGCCCGCCCGCGGCGGGCAGCTCGGCCACGAGCTCGGACTTCGCGGCGGCGATCGCGCGGCGCGACCCGAGGAGGCCGATGTGCGCGACGCCGACGTTGGTCACGACGCCGATGTGGGGCCGGGCGCAGCGCGCGATGCGCTCGATCTCGCCCGCGGCGTTCATGCCCATCTCCACGACGAGCGCCTCGGCGTCGAGCGGGCACGAGAGCACGGTGAGGGGCGCGCCGATGAGGCTGTTGAGGTTGCCGGCGGTCGCGTGGGTGCGGAAGGAGGTCGCGAGGACCGCCGCCGTCATCTCCTTGGTGGTGCTCTTGCCCGAGGACCCGGTGATGCCCACCACCACGCAGTCGAGCCGGCCGCGCCACCATGAGGCAAGCGCGAGCAGGAAGTCGACCGCGTCCTCGGCCCGCAGGAGCGCCGCGCCGGCTGACTCCGCCGCCTCGCAGAGCGCCTCGTCGGCGTCCCGCGTGAGCGCGACAGCGCCGGCGCCCGCCTCGATCGCCCTCGCGGCGAAGTCGTTGCCATCGACGCGCTCGCCCTTGATGGCGACGAACAGGCAGCCCGGGGTAATCGCGCGCGAGTCGGTCGTCACGCCGGCGACCTCGCGCCCCTCGGGGCCGCACACGAGGCGCGCCCCCGTCGCCCGGGCTATCTCACAGGGCGTGGCACGCAGCATGCCCTTCTCCGTTCCCTCCGGTCGCATCCCCCTCGTCGGCCCCGTCCCGGTCTCGACGGCTGACGGCGGGCTCAGAGATGCGAAAACTGACTCGAACAGCGAGCGGGCTGCGTCGCGGGCGGCGCTCCCCGTCGCGGGGATGAAGCAGACTACAGACGTACGAAACGCGGCAAAACGACGTCGCAAATACGGCAAGGTACGGCAACCGCGCGGATAACGCAAGACCGCAGGGGCGCCACGGGGCGAAACGGCCGGCCGAAACCGTCAGTCCGCCACGTATCGCGGGGCGTCAGGAGGACGGCGAGACCTGGAGCCGGCTCAGCGCCTGGGCCATGATGTTAGCCCATGGGCCGCCCGCGGTCTCGGATCCCGAGCCCTCCGGGACGTAATCGACGAGGACGTACACGACCGCCTTGGGGTCCTCGGTGGGCGCGAAGCCGATGAACGAGACCGTGAACTGGTCGTCGAGGTAGCCGCCCGTGTCGGCGGCGCGCTCGGCCGTGCCCGTCTTGGTCGAGACGTTGTAGCCCGCGACCTTGCCCGGGGCGCCGTAGCCGTTCTCGGTGACGCTCCACATCATCCAGGCGACGTCCTCGGCGGCGGAGGTCGAGATGACGCGCTCGCCCTCGCCGTAGTCCACGTCCTCGCCGTCGAGGTTGATGAGGAAGTGGGGCTTCACGAGAATCCCCTCGTTCGCGATGACGCCGATCGCGCGGGTCATCTGGATCGGGGGGACGGCGAGCGCCTGGCCGAACGCCATGGCCTCCCACGCGCCCGTGTAGTTCTCGAGGCGGGTGACCAGGCCGGGGACCTCGCCGGGGTAGTCGATGTCGGTGTAGTGGCCGATCTGGTACTTGTCGAGGTACTCGGAGAAGCTCTGCGCCCCCACGCTCTGCGCGCACAGGACCGCGCCGACGTTGCTCGAGCGCTCGAGCATGTTGGTGAGGCTCATGTACATGTCGTAGTTGCGCTTGTCCGCGTCGCCCACGAGGTCGGTGCCGACCTCGATCTGCGAGGGCGCCCAGTAGGTCGTGTCGGGGGTCGCGATGCCCAGGTCGATCGCCATGGAGGCCGTGACCGGCTTGATCGTGGAGCCGGGCTCGTAGGAGTCGCTCACGCAGCGCAGGTTGAAGGCCTCGGTCGCGGCGCTCGAGCGGTTCGCGGGGTCGAGATAGGGCGTCGAGCAGCACGCGAGCAGCTCGCCCGTCTCGGGCTGCATGACCACCACGCAGCCGTCGCCGGCGTTCCACGTCGCGATGACCGCCGTGAGCTGCTCCTGGGCGACGCGCTGGATGTCGCTGTCGATGGAGATGACGATGTTCTTGCCGTCGACGGGCTCCTCGCGCTCGTACTGGCCGCCCACGACGGGGTCGCCGTTGACGCCGCGCTCCTGGATCAGGTAGCCGTCGGTCCCGGAGAGCACGTCGTCGTAGTAGAGCTCGAGGCCGGTGAGGCCGTGCCCGTCGTCGCCCGTGCAGCCCACGACGTTGCCCGCGATGGATCCCATGGGGTAGACGCGCTTGGACGTGTCCTCGTACTCGAAGCCGCCCAGCTCGTCGAGGTCGAGCTCCTTGCGCTTCAGGTTCGCCTCGACGAGGGCGTTCTTGAGGATGTCCGCGACGTCGGCGTCGACCTTGCGCGCCACGTAGACGTAGGTGGAGTCGCGCGTGAGCTTCTCGGCGTACGTCTGCGCGTCGCCGCCGAGCACGCTCACGAGGACGTTCGCCGTCGCGTTGACGTCGGTCACCGCGTAGGGGTGCACCGCGATGTCGACGGCGTCGACCGAGCGCGCGAGGACGTTGCCGTTGCGGTCGTAGATGCCGCCGCGGCGGTGGGGCAGCGTCTTGCGCACCGTGCGCTCCGTCTTGGCCTCAATCGAGATCTCGCCGGTCTTGAAGCACTGGAGGTAGAGAAGCCTCAGCACCACGACGAAGAACGCGAGCAGGATAATCGTCGCCACGACCGCCTCGCGCCTGGTGGGCGACGAGCGATAGGTCCAGACGATAAGGTCTAGCAGGGATTTCGACGTCTCTTTGGCAGCAGCGGCTAACGCTTTAGTTGAGCGTGAGCTTGAGGGTGAGGGTTTGGTTGAGGCCGTGCTCTCTTCACCTGAGGTAGAGGTTGATTCCTCGCGGGAGACCTCGTCTTTTTCACGCATACGCTACTCGGTAAAGGTCGCGCCGCCATCGGCTTCCGAGAAGTCGGCCTCCTGGGCGTCGACGTCGGTCTCGGCGAGGGCTGCCTCGTCGACGGCTGAGTCGGCGGCGACGGTCGCGGGGGCCGCGACGGTGGCGGCGGCGTCGGCGGAGACCGTCGAGATGTCGAGCACCGCCACGTCCTCGACGGTGACCATGCCGTAGACCTCGGTGGCGAGGGAGACGACCCTGCTCGCGCTGCCGTACACGGACTGCTGGACCTCGAGCTCGGACCCGAGGGAGCGGGCCTCCTCGAGCTCGTTCTGGATCGTGGTGTTCTGCGCCGCGTAGCCGAAGGCGGCGGAGATGAGGAGGATGCGGCCGAGCGCCGCGACCACGAGGACCGCGAGGAACGCCACGGCGCACTTGCAGAGCGTCACCGCGAGGGGCGACAGCTGCGTCTGGGTCTGCGCGGCGTGCTGGGGCTTCGACCCCGGGATGACCGTCAGGCGACGCGGGGACTCCGGGGCGCGTTGCGGCTGCGCCGCCTCGTACGCGGCCTCCTCGTACGCGAACTCCTCCTGCGCGAGGTCCTCCGCCGCGCTCCCGTTTATATACCGTGCCATCCCAACGTCACCTCCTTGCGCGTCTCGCTACTTCTTCTTCGTCTTCGCGCCCAGCTTGCGGGCGTATTTCGCCTTGCCGTCGGGCCCCAGCTTGCGGGCCGACCTGATCTTCGCGCTGCGGGAGCGCGGGTTGCGCTCGACCTCTTCCTCAGAGGGCACGCGCGGCTTGCGCTCCTGGAGCTCCAACACCGGCACGCAGCCGCAGACGCACACCGGGAGCCCCGGGGGGCAGGTGCACGTCTGGGACAGCTCCCTGAACAGGTCCTTCACGATGCGGTCCTCGAGCGAGTGGTAGCTGATCACGCAGATGCGCCCGCCGGGGTTGAGCCACCGCACCGCGGCGTCGAGGCCCTTCTTGAGCGCGTCCATCTCGTGGTTGACCTCGATGCGCAGGGCCTGGAACGTCTTGCGCGCGGGATGATGCCCGCCGCGGCGGCGCTCGGCCGCCGGGATCGCGTCCTTCACGACGTCCACGAGCTGGAGCGTCGTCTCGATGGGCGCCTTCGCGCGCCTGCGGACGATCTCGGACGCGATGCGAGGGGCCCACTTCTCCTCGCCGAATACGCGCAGAACCCGAGCGAGGTCGGCTTCGTTGTAGTTGTTTATGACCTCAGCTGCGGTTAGGGTGTCTTTGCCCGGGTCCATACGCATATCGAGCGGGGCGTCCTCGTTGTACGAGAAGCCCCTTGAAGGAACGTCAAGCTGGGGGGAACTGACGCCGAGGTCGAACAGGAAGCAGTCGACCCCGGGGACCTGGACCTCCTGGAGCAGGCGGTCGAGTTCCGAGAAGTTCCCCTTGAGCTGGATAGACCTGACTTCGGGTATGTTTGCCCGGATGCGCTCGCCGGCGGCAGCCAAGGCGAAGTCGTCTTGGTCGATGCCGATGAGCAACCCGGACGGGCTGCAACGTCTACCCAGCTCAAGGGAGTGCCCCGCGCCGCCGAGCGTGCAATCGCACACAACGTCGCCGTCGCTTGGAGAAAGCACCTCCAGAACCTCGTCCAGCATGACAGGGATGTGCCGGTATTCGGATGTCAAAGCGCCTTCGCGCCCTCCCTCGTTCGCCTGGTCCGTCATGGGCTAGTCGACCATGAAGTCCATGGCCAGCAGGTCCTGCTCCACCGCGGCGAAGCGCTCGCGGTCGACGATCTCGAGATGGTCGCCGCAACCGAGGATGGTCACGTCCTTGTCGAGACCGACGAGCGCGCGGAGCTTCTGGCTGATCCCGATTCGTCCGGCCGAGTCGATGTCGGAGTCCTCGGAGAAGGCCATGAGCCGCTGCTGAAGCTTGACGTCCTGGGTGGAACGGGGGTTGACGCCGTTGGGGAAGAAGCTGTCGAACCACGCCTTGTAGGCCTTGGGGTCGAAGACGTAGACGGACTTCTTGTCGAGCGAGAGGACCGTCTTGACCGTCTGGGGAAGGTCCCTGCGGATCTTCGCCGGAAGGGAGACGCGGCCCTTGGGGTCGAGCGTGTGCTCGAAGGTGCCGGTGAAGCAGACTTCGTTCTCGCCCTGGTCCATGTCCCCTCCCCTCGGTCGTTCGAAAGCGTCGGTCAATCGGCAGCTACCGCCGCAACGTATGGGACAGGATACACCAATTTCATCCCATTTCATCCCACCTCATGCGATTTTATTGCTTCATCATGACACCGATTTATTTTTCCGCCGGGGTCGGCACCGGCATCTACGGGCGCTTTCGCCCTCCTGTCGCCCCGCTCCCCCACCAGATGTGGGTTCCTCCCCCGGGGCACGGCCCATATGTGGGCACGCGGCGCGCGGCGGGGCCCAAACGGCGGCGCGGGGACGGCGCCCCGGGGCCGGAGCGGGCGCGTGACGCGGGACCTGCCGGCCCATCGCGCGCCCAGGACGCCGCACACGGGGCACACAAACGCTACACCGCGGCGCCATCCTCGCCCGTGCCGGAGGCGGAGACACCCTTGGCAGGAGCGGAGGTGCGCTTCCCGGGGCGCAGGCGGGCGCGGGGGTGCGACATGACGTACTCCTCCCTGATGTGCTCGCGGTCGACGTGGGTGTAGATCTGCGTCGTCGAGATGTCGGCGTGACCGAGGATCTCCTGGAGCACGCGCAGGTCGGCCCCGCCGGCGAGCATGTGGGAGGCGAACGCGTGGCGCAGCGTGTGGGGGTGGAGCCCGGCAATCCCCACGGCGGCGCCCGCGCGCTCGACGATGGTGAACACCGCCTGCCGGGTGATGCGCCCGCCGCGCAGGTTGAGGAAGACCGCCGCGGGGTCCATCGCGAGCGGGTTCTTCCCGTGCAGGCCGCCCCGCCAGCGCGCAAGGTAGTCGTAGAGCGTCCGCCGGGCGCTGCCCACGAGCGGCACCAGACGTTCCTTATCCCCCTTGCCCACGATTCTCAGGAACCCGTCGTCGAGATAGCAGCGTTCCATATCGAGATTGCACAGCTCGCTCACCCGCAGGCCGCAGCCGTAGAGCACCTCGAGGATGCAGCGGTCGCGCTGGCCCTGCGGCGTCTGGGGGAAGGGCTGGTCGAGCAGCTCGAACGCCTGGGAGATGGCGATGGTGCCCGGGAGGCGGCTCGGCTTCTTGGGCAGCCGTATGTCTGAGGTGGGATGGGTCTTGCTGAGCCCGTCGGTGTAGAGGAACTTGTGGAAGCCCTTGATCGCGGAGACGGCGCGCTCGACGCTCGAGGGCGCACGGCCCGCGTCGTGGAGGTCGGCCTCGTAGTGCTCGACGTCGGCGGGGGTGACCTCGTCGGGGTCGTTGACGCCCTGCTCGGCGAGCCAGGCGAGCCAGACCTCGAGGTCGTGGCCGTAGGAGGCCAGGGTGTTCTCCGGAGAGCCCTTCTCGACGCGCAGGTAGTCGAGATAGTCGTCGAGGCCGCGCTCGAGCGCGCTCCGCATCGCTGCTTTCTCCTGTCGTCGAAGGGTCAAGGGGATAAAAAAGGCCGGATGGACCTAGCCACCCGGCCTTCTGGTTAACGAATGGTGCGCCGTCAGGGATTCGAACCCTGGACCTTGGGATTAAGAGTCCCCTGCTCTGGCCAGCTGAGCTAACGGCGCAAATGGGGTGGGAAAAGGGGCTCGAACCCTCGACCTACGGAGCCACAGTCCGTCGCTCTGCCAACTGAGCTACTCCCACCGTATCAAACACAGCTTGATAATAATGCCTCATCCGTTGGCAAAAGGCAAGGGGCGCCGGCGGCAAAATCGTTAGAATCGCGCTTATCCATCTCTTCACCACGAAACGGGGCGCCGGCCCTCGTCTCCGAGAGACCGGCGCCCCGTGGGAAGCACCTTTGCGCCTCGTCCGCTCCCCCAGGGACCCAGCTTCCCCAAGAGGCGGTCCGAACCCGGCGCGAGCCGTCGGGCGCGAGCTCGAGGGCGCTACTCCTTCTTGCTCGTCACGATCGCGTCGACGCCCGTCTCGCCCGTGTGGATGCGGATGGCCTCCTCGACCGGGAGGATGAAGATCTTCCCGTCGCCAACCATGCCCTTCTCACCGGTGCGGGCGTTCTTGATGATGACGTCGCACACCTCCTGGATGCGGTCGTCGGGCAGGACGATCTCGATCTTGACCTTGGCGCGCATCTGGACCAGCACCTCGGTGCCCCTGTAGTACTCGGTCCAGCCGTGCTGGTTGCCCATGCCCTGGACCTGGGAGATCGTCATGCCCTCGACGTTCGCGGAGAACAGGGCCCCCTTCAGGTCCTCGAGGACCTCCGGTCGAACGATTGCTTCGATCTTTTTCATCTTTCACACCTCTCCTCGACTGTTTGGGTAAGGATACCCGTCGCCGTCCCGCGGCGGCGCTTCGAGCGGGAATCGTTAACCGTTAGTTCAAATCCATGCCGCTGAATGCCGGGTACGCAGGCTCGCCGTGCTCGGAGGCGTCGAGGCCGCGGGCCTCCTCGTGGGCGCTGACGCGCAGCGGGCCGCCCACAAGCTCGATGACCTTGGCGATGAGGAAGGTCATGACCGCGGAGAAGCAGATGACGAAGAGCACCGAGAGGAGCTGGCGGACGACCTGCATGGGGTCGCCGTAGAACAGGCCGGCGAAGCCGCCGAGCTCGGGGACCGCGAAGAGGCCGGTCAGGATGGTGCCGCACATGCCGCCGATGCCGTGCACGCCGAACGCGTCGAGGGCGTCGTCATACCCGAAGTGCTTCTTGAGGCGCGAGACCGCGAAGTAGCAGACCACGGCCACCAGGGCGCCCATGACGATGGAGGCCCAGATCTCGACGTAGCCGGCGCCGGGGGTGATGGCGACCAGGCCGGCGACCGCGCCGGAGCAGGCGCCGAGCAGCGTGCACTTGCCGGTCTTGATGCGCTCAGTCAGCATCCAGGAGAGCATACCGGCGGCAGCGGCCGTGTTGGTGGTCGCGAGGGCGAGGCCGGCCTGACCGTTGGCGGCACCCGCCGAGCCGGCGTTGAAGCCGAACCAGCCGAGCCAGAGGAAGAGCGTGCCGAGCAGGACGAACGGGATGTTGTGAGGCTGATAGGTCAGCTTGCCGTTCCCGTGGCGCGGCCCCAGGACGAGCGCGAGCACGAGCGCCGCGACACCGGAGCTGATGTGCACCACGTCACCGCCGGCGAAGTCGTACGCGCCGAGCGTCGAGCCGATCCAGCCGCCGCCCCACACCATGTGCGCAAGCGGGACGTACACGAGCATGACCCAGCAGGCGATGAAGATCAGGAACCTGCTGTAGCGCATCCGCTCCACGATGCCGCCGGAGATGATGGCGATCGTGATGAGGGCGAACATGCCCTGGAAGAGCGCCCAGACGAACTCGGGGATGTCGCCCCACAGCGTGTCCAGGGTGATGCCGGACAGGAACAGACGGTCGAAGCCGCCCAGGATCGGGTTCGCCTCGCCGTCGGCGCTCGCGAAGCCGCTGCCGAACGACAGCGAGTACCCGGCCACGACCCACAGGACGCTGATCAGGCCCGCGACGCCGACGCACATGAGCATCGTGTTGCCGACGTTCTTGCGGCGCACCATGCCTCCGTAGAAGAACCCGATTCCCAGCGTCATGATGAACACCAGGAACGCGCACACGAGCATGAACGCGGTATTGCCGGTATCCAACATTCTTGCCACCCCACTTCCCAACATAGGCCCTCACCGGGCTTTCCCTTATGTCAGTGCGAGAGAGTAATTTCGGCAAGTTGCGGGATTATTTCGGCAAACAAGCGGAAACAGAGGCGTTCGAGGCGCGTAACGTTCGCGCCACGGAGCGCACAAACTAGGGTGTGAGCAAGGCAGGACGCGCACGAGAAAGGGGCCGCCCCTTGGGAAGCGATGCTCCCAAAGGACGGGCCCCTCACTTGGAACACCCTGGTTGAGCAGGGAGAACACAGGCGAGACAATCAGCCTTAGGCCGCGGTGCCGGTGTCCTCGGCGATGATGGAGTTGCCGTTGCCGCCGAACAGGCTGCCGAACCCGTCGCCGTAGCCGTAGCCGTACCCGCTGCCATAGCCGTAGCCGCTGCCGTACCCGCTACCGTAGCCGCTGCCGCCGCGTCCCCAGCTCCAGTCCTGGCCGGGGCCGTAGCCGCCCCAGCCGGGCGTCTGGCTGCCGTAGCCGCTGCCGTCCTCGGTCGAGCTGGAGTCGTTCACGACCTCGTCCTCGGCGGTCGTGGTCGCGACGACCTCGTCGGAGCCGAGGGTGACGTCGATCTGGAGCTCCTCGCCGTCACGGTTGACCGTGAGCGTGACCGTGTCACCGATCTCGTGCGTGCGGACCTGGATGATCAGCTCGTCGGCGTAGTAGACCTCCTCGCCGTCGATCGCGGTGATCACGTCGCCGGCCTGGATGCCCGCCTCGTCGGCGCCGGAGCCCTCGGTCACCTTGGCGACGTAGGCGCCCAGGATCGAGTTCGAGTTGCCGCTGTAGGAGTACTGATGGTACGCGTTCATGAGGTCTGCCACCGAGACGCCGAGCAGCGGGTGACTCACGGTGCCCTTCTCGATGATCTGGTCGCAGATGTTCTTGACGTAGTTCGACGGGATCGCGAAGCTCATGCCCGCCCAGTCGCCCGACTCGGAGCTCGAGAGCGTGGTGATGCCGATGAGCTGCCCGTCGGCGTTGACCATCGCGCCGCCCGACGAGCCGGAGTTGATCATGGCGTCGGACTGGATCATGCCCACGTAGTAGGCCTGGGTGCTGTCGAGCGAGAGGCTCGCGGTGCGGGAGACGCCGGAGACGATGCCCGTCGACACGGACTCGCTCTCACCGTAGGGGGTGCCGAGCGTCATGACCCACTGGCCCACCTTGACCGCAGAGGAGTCGCCGAACTCGATGGGGGTGAGCTCGGCGTCGCCCGGGTCGACCTTGAGCACGGCGATGTCGCTCGAGGGGTCGGAGCCCACGACCTCGGCGTCGTAGGTGGTGCCGTTGAGGATGACCTTGGTCTCCGAGGCGCCCTCGACGACGTGGTAGTTCGTGACGATGTAGCCGTCGGCGCTCAGGACGACGCAGCT
>CAYMHQ010000012.1:0-29433 GCA_964390275.1 uncultured Coriobacteriaceae bacterium | reverse complement strand
GTGCAGCCCTTGCCCGCGCCTGAGACGCCCGAGACGGCGTCGACGACGACCGGGGCGCCCTCGGCAAGCAGGCCGGCGCGCAGCAGCGGCGCGGCGGCGAGCGTCGAGGCGGTGGGGTAGCAGCCCGGGTTCGCGATGAGGCGCGGCTCCCCCGCCGGGAGCTGCGAGAGCGCCACCGCGTCGGCGCGGTTGATCTCGGGGATGCAGTAGACGGCCTTGGCGAGCAGGTCGCGGGCCGTGTGGGGGGCGTACCACTCCTCGTACACCGAGGCGTCGGCCAGGCGGAAGTCGGCCGAGAGGTCGACCACCATGACGCCCGCCGCGGTGAGCGCCGGCGCGCTCTCGAGGGCGACCGTGTGCGGGACCGCGAGGAACACGAGGTCGCATGCGGAGGCGAGGTCGTCGACGTCGGGAGGGGTGAGCACGGCGTCGCACGTCCCGATGAGGCCGGGATAGATCGCGTCGAGCCGCTGCCCCGCCTCCTTGGACGAGGTGACGCGCGCGATCTCCATGCCGGGATGCCCCGCCACCAGGCGGACCGTCTCCGCGCCCGCGTAACCCGTTGCCCCGACGACGCCGACCCTCACCATAAGACCCTCCTTGTCGCGGAACCCGGCGCACGGCAGGGCCGCATAACCAAAAAGGCCGGGTCTTTCGACACCGGCCTTTATCTCGACAAATGGTGGAGATGAGGGGATTCGAACCCCCGGCCTCTGCCTTGCGAAGGCAGCGCTCTCCCAGCTGAGCTACATCCCCTTGTTTCAACGCGTTGGTCATTCTTGCACCAGTGGCGGCGCCTGTCAACGGTCAAATCCAGAAAAGCGAATCTTCACGGAATCTCAAAGAGAGATCTCGAAGAGGAACTATCGAAGAGGGAAGCCCAGCCCCCATAAAGTGCAAGAATGGCCCACCTCTTCAAGGTGGGTGTCCGCATCGCGCGCTCTGGCTTCTCCGCGGCCGCCCGGGGGCGGGCGGGAGATACCCATACAAGCGCGAGTGTTTGGACTCCCTGCGTTAGTATGTCGGCCCACCGCAACGAAAACGGAGGCTGGGCTGAGGCAAGTATAACCGTTGGCGCGCGGGGTTCGGGCGTCATTCGGGCATTCGGACAAATCATACGAGCGGGGCCGTCGGAGAGCCGTGAGGGCGGGCGAAAGGCCGCCGGGAGGCGGGCGAAAGGCCCGAGTCGTGGTTTCTTTCGTTAAGTTACGTGACGAAAACGGGCTGGTTCTTTGGTGCCCGTGTGCAAACGGGGACCGGCGGGCGCCCTGCCCCTGCCGGAGGGTACACTGTCTGTTGCCGACGCACTGCCACGCCGGAGCCGCCCCTCGGCGACGACCGGTGCGGAACCGTTAGATAGGAGTGCACATGGAAAACAAACGTACCACCGCATTCGGGATGCGTCTCGCTGCTGCAGCGCTCTGCGCCGCCGTGGCGACCGCCGGCACGGGACTCACCTGGGCGTTCGCGGACGCGCAGGACGGGGGCGTCACGGACCCCGGCGCCGTCGAGGCGACCGAGGGGGAGACGAGCGGGGAGACCGGCGTCGCCGACCCGACGCCCGCCGACCCCGCGTCGACCGCGGCCGTCGCCGCGACCTCCCTCACCGCCGAGCAGATCGCCGCCGAGCCCACCTTCGCGACCTTCACCGCGGCCGCAAGCCTCGTGAACGTCAAGCTCGCGGTGACCAACGACACGACCGGCGCCGGGGAGCTCTACGACGCCATCGACGCGCTGCGCGCCGCCCAGGGGCTCCAGCCCCTCGAGCGCGACGCGGCGCTCGAGCTGTGCGCGTACCAGCGCGCGGCCGAGGGGACGCTGCTCCTCCTCGACATGCGCCCCGACGGGTCGCTCTACACCACCGTCGAGGCCACGGGCCGCATCCAGGCCGAGCTTCTCGCCCAGGCCAAGCCCGAGGAGGGGGTCGAGGCGGGCGCCGACGACCTCATCGCCGGCCTCACCGACCAGCAGCTCGCCGTCCTGACCTCCGCCACCGCGACCAACGTGGGCGTCGCCCAGGTCGAGACCGACGACGGCCGCATCGTCTGGGCCGTCCTCACCTCGTCCGACGGCCTCGAGGGCGACGGCGAGTTCGTCGCCGACGGGGACGCGGTCTACACGGTCAACGTCACCGCGGCCGACGTCGTCGCGAACGGCGCGGTCGGCTCCGTCGACCTCGAGGCGGGCCTGCCCGAGACCCTCGTCATCCCCGCGACCGTCACGGGCACGATCGCGTACGGCGCCGCCGCCGCGAGCTTCACCGAGACCGCGGTCGAGCTCAACAACGCGACGCTCACCTGGAACACGAGCAACACCGGCATCGCCACCGTCGACGCGACCGGCACCGTCACGGGCGTCGCCTCGGGCACCTGCACGGTGAGCGCCACGGGCGCCGCCGGACAGTTCCTGTTCGACGCGTCCGTCACAGGCGGGGAGCCCGTCCAGACGATCGACCTCGCGGACTGCACCGTCGCGGGCGTGCTGGCGACCTACGAGGAGACCGGCTCGGCGATCGAGCCTCCCTTCAGCGTCATCGACGCCTCGGGCGCCGAGGTCCTGCCGACCCAGTACACCTACACTTACGAGAACAACGTCGAGCCCGGCGAGGCGTCGATCGTGATCGAGGCGACGGGCGCTGGCAACGTCACCGGCAGCATCGTCAAGACCTTCGAGATCACCGCGCTGCCCGAGCCGGTCGCCACGGTGGCCGTCCCCGAGGTCACGGGGTACGCCGCCGCCGACGCCGAGGCGGCAATCACCGCGGCGGGCCTCACCGCCACCCTGCAGGAGGGCGTCGCCGCCCCCGACGAGACCTCCGTCGGCACCGTGTACGAGGTGTTCCCCGTCGCGGGGACCGAGCTCGAGGAGGGCTCGGAGGTGACCGTCGCCTACTACGGCGCCGTCGCGTCGCCCGAGCTCGTCGACATCAGCGGCGGCACGGTCGAGCTCTCCCCCGCCTCGGCGACCTACACCGGCGCGGCGATCGAGCCCGCCGTCACGGTCACCATCGCGGACGAGACCTCCGAGACGGGCTACACGACCCTCGCGCTCGGCACCGACTACACCGTCGCCTACGAGAACAACGTCGATGTCTCGACGGAGGGCGCGCCCGCCCTTGTGACCGTGACCGGCATCGGCGCGTACACGGGCACGCTCACGGCAAGCTTCGTCATCTCCGAGGCGCCCGCGACGACGACCGACCTCGCGGAGGCGGGCTTCTCGATCTCCCCCGTCGCCGACCAGGCCTACACCGGCGCGGCGCTCACCCCCGAGGTCGCCCTCGAGGGCCCCTCGCAGCTCACCTCGGACGACTACATGGTCTCCTACCAGGACAACGTCGCCATAGGGACCGCGACCGTCACGGTGACCGGCCAGGGCGACTACAGCGGCACGCTCACCGCGACCTTCAGGATCTTCGGCGACATCGCGGACGCCGTGGTGACCGCCATCCCGAACCAGACCTACACGGGCGCGGCGATCGAGCCGAGCCCCGTCGTCGCCTTTGGGTCGACGGCGCTGACCGCGGGAGTCGACTACACGCTCAGCTACGAGAACAACGTCTCCGCGAGCACCGACGCCGCCCTCGCGAAGGTCGTCCTCACGGGGACGGGCTCGTACACGGGCACCCAGACCGTCGAGTTCGTCATCGAGCCCAAGAGCATCAAGGACGCCCAGGTCTCCGCGATCGCCTCGGTCACCTACAGCGGCAACGCGAACACGCCGCCGGTGACGGTCAAGGACGGCGCGACCACCCTCGTCGAAGGCGTCGACTACACGCTCTCCTACGAGCGCAACGTCGACGCGGGGGCGGCGCTCGTGGTGATCCAGGGCATCGGCAACTACCAGTACTCCACCGACACCACGTTCGTGATCGCCCCGGCGAACATCGCGCGCGCGACCGTGGTCATGCCGAACCAGTACTACACCGGCCAGGCGCTCACGCCCACGCCCGTCTCCGTCACCATCGACGGCCGCAACCTCGTCGCGGGGACCGACTTCACGATGTCGAGCTACGCGAACAACTCGGCGGTGGGCGCCGCGACGGCGACGCTGCAGGGCATCGGCAACTACACCGGAAGCGTCACGGCGAACTGGTACATCATCCAGAGCGAGAACGGCGGGCAGACCGACCCGGGCCAGACCGAGACGATTCCCCAGACCGGCGACTCCACGAACTACGCGGCGATGGGCCTCGCGGGCGCCGCAGGCGTCATCGCCCTCGCGGGCGGCGCGGCGATCGCCGTGCACCGCGTGCGCGCCAGGAGGCAGGAAGACTAGGCTAGGCGCGACCGGCGGAGGGCCGGCAGGCGGGTGACTGACCGGTCCGCGAGCGAGACGCGATCTTGAGAGGGGGCGGGCGACCGAGAGGCCGTCCGCCCCCTCTTCGTGTCGCGGCGACGCATGGCGGGGCGCCCCGACGGCAATCCCGACAACGTCCTTCCGCCATCCCCGGCGCCGCGGCCGTTCGGGGCCGTCGCGCCGTTCAAATATGAGGTTTTCTATTGCAAACGGGGCCAACGGATACGCACTCGAGTATATTGGTAGCCTGTTGTATTCTGGAGCCGCGCCCACGGTGCGGCGGTGCGCGCCACCGCGGCGGACGCGACCCGGCGCCGGCGCCCGCGCGTTGTTAAGGACCCTATGCCTACCTGGTGGTTTCCCTATCTCATGGTCTTTCTGGTCGGGCTCGTCACGACCGTGCTCACCACGCCGCTCGCAAAGCGCATCGCGACGCGGCTCGGCTCCATCGACTACCCCAGCGCCCGCCGCGTCAACACGAGGCCGACCCCCCGCATGGGCGGTATCGCGATGTTCCTCGGCCTCTCGGCGGCGCTCGCCGTGCAGTACTGCGGGACGCTGTACCTCGGATGGCCCACCGTCTTCATCCCCCACCACACGCTCGACATCAACTACCCCATGCTCGCCGTCTCGGTCCTCGTCGTGTTCCTCACCGGGTTCGCCGACGACGCGAAGTCGCTCAAGCCGCTCCACAAGTTCATAGGCCAGACGATCGCCGCGTGCATCGCCGCCGCGAGCGGCCTCGTCATCGGCAACATCGTCAACCCGTTCGGTGCGGGCGAGATGTCGCTGGGGTGGATCGCGTACCCCATCACGGTCATCTACCTGGTCTCCTTCACGAACGTCATCAACCTCATCGACGGGCTTGACGGGCTCGCCGCCGGCGTGACGGGCATCGCGTCGTTCTCGCTCTTCGTCCTCACGCTGCTCTCGGGGCGCATCGACGCGTGCTCGCTCGCCATCGCGCTCACGGGCTGCTGCCTGGGCTTTCTGCGGTACAACTTCAACCCGGCGTCGATCTTCATGGGAGACTCGGGGTCGAACATGCTCGGGTTCCTGCTCGGCGTGATCGCGCTGCTCGGCGTGACGAGGACCGCGGCGCTCACCACGCTCATCGTGCCGCTCGTCATCGCCGGCGTGCCCATCATCGACACGTTCGCGGCCATCGTCCGCCGCAAGCGCGGCCACACGAGCATCTCGCAGGCCGACAAGGGCCACATCCAGCACCGGCTCATCAACCAGGGGTTCAACCAGCGCCAGGCGGTACTTCTCATCTACGGCTGGAGCATCCTGCTCTCCGTGGGCGCCTTCGCGATCACGCAGGTCCAGGTAGGCCCGCGCATCGCCATCTTCGTCGCGCTCATCCTCATCTCCGCCGTGTTCGTCGCCAAGCTCCACCTGTTCGAGCCCGTGCTGCGCCACTACTACAACCCCAAGACGCACACCGACGAAATCCTCCCCTCCGACGACCCTGTGTTCGAGCAGGAGAAGGGCGCTGAGGGGAAGGAACACGACGGCGGGGACGAGTAGGCGCCGCGCCCGGCAGTCAGAGCCGAACAGCCAGACTCCGCGACAGAGACCCCAGCGACAGCGAAAGCCCGCCGCCCCCGGATGGGAGACGGCGGGCTTTCTGGATAAAGCCGGCTGTTTATGCAGACGGGCGGTTACGACCCTCCCCGACCCGGCGGTTAGGCTCCCGACTGCCGGGCCCGGCGGCAGGGCAAACAAAAACCGCCGCCCCCGGAAGGGAGACGGCGGTTCGAACGGTTGCTCTGGAGGGCAGACCCGCGAAAACGACGCTGTTACGCGTTCGCCTTGGCGATGGCGGCCTTCGAGATGGTGCAGAGCTCGGCGAACGACTTGGGATCCTCGATGCCCATCTGGGAGAGGACCTTGCGGTCGAGGTCGATGCCGGCGAGCTTGAGGCCGTGCATGAACTGCGAGTAGCTCATGTTGTTGATGCGGGCCGCGGCGTTGATGCGGGTGATCCAGAGCTTGCGAATCTCGCGCTTCTTGGTGCGACGATCGCGGTACTGGTACATCAGCGAGTGACGGACCTGCTCCTTGGCCTTACGGTAGCAGCGCGACCGCTGGCCGTAGTAGCCCTTGGCAAGCTTGAGGATGCGGCGACGCTTTTTCCTGGACGCAACGGAACGCTTGATACGAGACATAACTGGTCACTCCTCACGAGATATGACGAGACAAAGGGAAAACGAAGACCGACCGATCCGCGATTAGTGGTCGAGGACGGACTTGACGTACTTCAGGGCGTTCGTGTTGTCCAGAGCGACCTGGGCGCGCAGCTGACGCTTGCGCTTCGCCGTCTTCTTGGTGAGGATGTGGCGCTTGTTGCGCTGGACGTGCATGACCTTGCCGGTGCCGGTCTTACGGAAACGCTTGGCGACCGTCTTGTCGGTCTTCATCTTGGGCATGACATTTCTCCTTTATCCAACTGAGCCGGAAGGGCAGATCCGGCAAGACACCGATAGAAACAACCGCGCCGAAAAGGCTTATCCGACCTCGGCGGCCGTGTCACCGGCCGGCTTGGCGGGCTTGTTGCGGAGCGGGCCGAGCAGCATGTGCATGTTCCGACCTTCGAGCTTGGGCGGGACCTCGACGGTGCAGATGTCCTTGAGGTCGTCGGCAAGCTTCTCGAGCATGTTCAGGCCGATCTCGGGGTGGGCCATTTCGCGGCCGCGGAACATGATCGTGATCTTGACCTTGGCACCCGATTCGAGGAAGCGGACGACATGGTTCTTCTTGGTCTCGTAGTCGCCCGTGTCGATCTTCGGACGGAACTTCATTTCCTTGACGTCGACCTTGACCTGGTTCTTGCGGGCGGCCTTCGCCTTGAGTTCCTGCTCGTACTTGTACTTGCCATAGTTCATGACGCGGCACACGGGGGGCTCGGCGCCGGGGGCGATCTCTACGAGGTCGAGACCCTGTTCGTCGGCCACGCGCTGCGCATCCCGAATGGCGAAGAAACCGAGCTGGCTCCCGTCGACGCCGATCAGGCGGCACTGGGAACCGCGAATCTCCTCGTTGATGCGGGGCTCATCAGACTTGCCTATGCGAAACACCTCCACTAGCTCGACTTGCGGCACGAAGACCGTCAACAAAAAACCCAGGCACCTTCTCGGCGACCTGGGTTCAAACATCATCGAATCGCAAGACTCGCTTGCGAGGGATATGGCATGTTCGACCAGGCAGCTACCCGACGGCGCCACAAGGTGGGGACCTCCCGGTCCCGCTTGAAACGTGTCATCACGCGGATGACGGAAGCATGATACTCGCCCGCGCGCCCCCAATCAAGTCGGAGCGCGGACCCGACGCCAAACACACAGACGGCCCAAATTACGGCCGCCGGGCCGGCGGACAACCGGACTGCCGGGCCGTCGGGCCACCGGACGACGCAGGGGCGAGGACGGGCCGCAGGGCCGGCTACTTCCCCGGGGTCCAGAGGCTGGCCTTGCTCGCCCCGAACGCGGCGAGCGCGTCTGCGTCCGCGGCGTCGAGCGCGTCGAGGATGGGGGTCGCGGCGCCGCCCTCGCCCGCCGGGACCGCAGGCGCGCCCTCGAACCCGAACGTCGCGAAATAGTCGTGCGGCGTCTCGGCCCTGCGGATGAGCCGGTGCGAGCCGTCCTCGCACAGGAGCACCTCGGCCGAGCGGAGCTTGCCGTTGTAGTTGTAGCCCATGCTGAAACCGTGGGCGCCCGCGTCGTGGATGAACAGCACGTCGCCCATGTCGATGCGGGGCAGCGCACGGTCGACCGCGAACTTGTCGCAGTTCTCGCACAGGCCGCCGACCACGTCGTACACATGGTCGAGCGGCGCGTCCTCCTTGCCGAGAACGGTCACGTGGTGGTACGCGCCGTAGACCGCCGGGCGCATGAGATTCGCCGCGCATGCGTCGACGCCGATGTACTCCTTGTAGATGTGCTTCTCGTGAATCGCCGTGGTGACGAGAGCCCCGAAGGGGGCGAGCATGAAGCGGCCGAGCTCGGTGAAGATCGAGACGTCGCCCATCCCGGCGGGGACCAGGATGCGCTCGAACGCCTCGCGGACCCCCGCGCCGATCGCGGCGATGTCGTTGGCGGGCTGCTCGGGGCGGTAGTCGACGCCCACGCCTCCCGAGAGGTTGATGTAGGCGATGTGGACGCCCGCCTCGGCGCTCACGCGCACCGCCAGCTCGAACAGCTGGGCGGCGAGGCTCGGGTAGTAGTCGTTGGTCACCGTGTTCGACGCGAGGAAGGCGTGGATGCCGAACGTCCTGACGCCCATGGCCTTGAGACGGCCGAAGGCGGCGACCATGTCGCGCTCGCCCATCCCGTACTTCGCGTCGCCCGGGTTGTCCATGATCGTGTTGCCCAGCTCGAACACGCCGCCGGGGTTGTAGCGGCAGAACACCGTCTCCGGGATCTCGTCGGCAACCTGCTCGAGAAAGTCGACCATCGTGACGTCGTCGAGGTTGACGAACCCGCCGAGGCGCAGCGCCTCGTACATGTCGAGCGCGGGGGTCTCGTTGGAGGAGAACATGACGTCGCTCCCCGTGAAGCCGCACGCCTGCGACAGGAGCAGCTCCGTGTAGCTCGAGCAGTCGACGCCGCAGCCCTCCTCCTTGAGGATCTGGAGGATCGAGGGGTTGGGGGTCGCCTTGACGGCGAAGTACTCCCTGAAGCCGGGGTTCCAGGCGAATGCCTCCCTCAGCTCGCGCGCGCGACGCCGGATGCCCGCCTCGTCGTACACGTGGAACGGCGTGGGGACGTCGGAGACGATCTCCCTGGCCTGGTCGAGCGTCAAGAAGGGGACCTTTTGCATCGTGGGGCATCCTTTCTGGGGCGGGTCGAGTGCCGAGAACGGCGCCATGCTACCGCAGAATTGTTGCGAACGGCGAAAGCGGGCCGAATCCCCGCGCCCGCCCCGCCGTTGCACAAAACTCCCACACGGGTCCCCGACCAGGCGTCGGCCGAGACCCGGCGAGGTCCCAACCGGGGTCCCGGACGCTACCTCCCGAGCCGCTCGACCGCCCGCGCGAGACGCTCGAGCGCCTCCTCGAGCACAGCGCGTGGGCACGCGAGGTTGATCCGCTCGAAGCCGGCACCCGCGGCGCCGAACAGGGTGCCCTCGTCGGGGAACAGGAGCGCCTCCTTCACCATGAACGACTCGAGCTCCTCGGCGCCCATCCCGAGGCAGCGGAAGTCGAGCCACTGGAGGTAGGTCCCCTCGAGCGGGTAGACCCTGACGCCGGGGACGCGCTCCGCGACGAAGTCGGACACCAGGCGGTGGTTGGCGGCGATCACGTCGATGCACTCGTCGAGCCACGGGGCGCACCGCTCGTAGGCCGCGCGGCAGGCGACGTAGGCGAACGCGTTGCACGAGCCGAACGAGGCGTGGTCCCTGAACGTTTTCTCGAACGCCTCCTTGCGCCCGGGGTCCGGCAGGAAGATGTTAGAACACTGCAGGCCCGCAAGGTTGAACGTCTTCGACGGCGCGGTCATCACAGCACACTCCCCGATGCGGGACGGGGGCATCGCCTTCGCGAGGACCGTGTGCTCGAACCCTGGCATGATGAGGTCGTTGTGAATCTCGTCGGAGCAGATGAAGACCCCGTGCGCCAGGCAGATGTCCGCGACGCGGGACAGCTCGTCGGGCCGCCACACGCGTCCGACCGGGTTGTGGGGGCTGCAGAGGATCAGCATCGTGACCGAGGGGTCGGCGCAGGCGCGGTCGAGCCCCTCGAAGTCGATGTCGTAGCGCAGGCGCTCCTCGTCGTGGAGCAGGGGGTTCTCGACCACGACGCGTCCGGCGGACTCGATGCAGCGCCGGAACGGATAGTACACCGGCGTCATGATGACGACACCCTCGCCCGGCTGCGTGAAGGCGCGGACGGCGATCGCGACCGCGGGGACGACCCCCGGGGAGAGCGCGACCCACTCCCTCTTGGCGTCCCATCCATGACGCGTGCGCTGCCAGGAGAGCACGGCGTCGTAGTAGGCGTCGGTGGGGCCGGTGTACCCGAGAACCGCCTTGCGGGCGAACTCGGAGAGGGCCTCGGCGATCGGCAGGGCGGTGACGAACTCCATGTCCGCGACGGAAAGGGGCACCGTACCTGCGGGGACACTCGGGTTGCAGCTGCGCATGAGCTCCCATTTGGACGAGCCGGTCCCCGTGCGGTCCACCCGTGTGACGAAATCAAACATATGCGGCCTTTCATAAACGCTCGTTGCGCGCGACCTCTCCCTCGCGAGACGACCCCGCGATGGCACGCGCTCCCTGCGGCGGGGCGACGCGCCCGCCGGGAGAGAGGATAAAGCTCGGGCAAGAGGGTGGCAACATGAAAACCGCGTGCGAGGGGAAGGGTCCGGCGGCGGGGCGGGGTCGATTCGCCGCATCAAATTACCGCCGAGACACAAAAAAGCCGGAGGCGAGACACCCCCGGCTTTGAGAATTCGATGGTGGCCAGTTAGGGATTTGAACCCCAGGCACGGGGATTTTCAGTCCCCTGCTCTACCAACTGAGCTAACTGGCCATGCAACGCGTTTATTAACTATAACCAGAATGAAGCCGATAGTAAAGAGATGAGTCAAATTATCTGACCAATCTCAGAAACTTCACAACTGGCAACAGCGTCGAAGCATGCGATGGATGGTGCCCGAGGTGAGACTCGAACTCACACGGTTTTACCCGGAGGTTTTTGAGACCTCTGCGTCTGCCATTCCGCCACTCGGGCCCAAACAAAGCAGGGATTAGGATAACACAACCCGTCGGCGGATTACGCCGCGTCGGGACCCTCCCCGGCCTTCTCTTTTTCCCCATCATTCCTCATGCGGAGGTCGATCCTCGTCACGCGGACCGTCCCGCCGTCGGACGCGAGCCCGCCGGGCGGAAACCGGTCGCCCAGGGGCCCGGAACCCTCGCGGGCGCGCATCTCGAGAACCGCGTGCGCCCCGACGCACGGCACGACCCTGCCCGGCGGGACGTCCCTGCAGACCCGGACCACCCCGCCGCAGCGGTCGAGGAAGACGAGGTCGAGGGGGAACGACATGCCGAACGTGTGCACGGACGAGCAGGGGACGAGCAGCAGCCCCCGGGCCTCCCGCGACGCAGGGTCGGAGCGGATGAGGCCTTGCAGCCGCTCGAGAAACCGCGACGCGACGCGGCATTCGACCTCCTCGCCGTTCGAGAACCCCAGCGTCACCCCGTCCGCCCCGCGACCGCGACGCTGTGACGACAGCAGTCCACCCAGAAGACCCATGTCAGCCTCCCCATCCTCTCGTCTTCCGTCATTTCCGAGCCATCATGCGAAAGTCCTCAGAACAGCACGCCGGGCCTGTAGCGGTCCACGACGATCGCCCGCTCGTGCCTCAGCTCCAGCGGGATCCCCGCCTCGACGCCGGCGACCGTCAGCGCGGACGGCCACGGCTCGTAGACCATCGTGCAGACGTACCGCGTGAGCTGGGGCGCCATGGTGAAGCCGTCGCCGGACGCGAGGTCGTCCCACACCGTCGACGCGCTCACCTCGACCGTCACGCCCCGGAGCCCTCCCATGGCCTCCGTGATCGCCTCCGTCGCGGCGTGCTCCGCGAGACCCTCCCCGTCGGCGGGCGACACCGCCGTCGCGATCACCGCGTCGAAGGCCACGCGGTCGAACCGCGCGGATGCCTCGAGGAACCACATGAGGTTCAGCACAATGATCGCGACGACGATCATCACGGGCGTGACCACCGCCATCTCGACGACCATCTGGCCCTCGCTCTCGCGCAGCATCCGCCCCGCCGTCGCGACGCCCCGGGCCCTCATGACGACCCCAGCCCCATGAGCCACTGGAGGTCGACGTCCAGGGTGACGACCTCACCGGTCAGCGGAAGGGCGAACTTCGCGACCGTGACCTTGTCCGACCCCGTGAGCGAGTACACGTAGGTCGCCAACGAGGAGACCGTGCCCCCGACCCCCGACGTCGACTCGAGACTCTGCAGCGCCATCACGAGCGCCCGCAGCTCGCCGTACCGTTCCACGCCCGCGCCGTTGGCGATGTCGACCGTGTTCGCGAGCACCGGCTTCTTGAGGGAGAGGTCGGCGGGCTGCATGCCGGTGAACGACACGATGCTCTGGAGGGCCTGCCGGAGCCACGTCGAGACGCTGCCCATGCCGAAGTCGGAGAGCTTCGAGAGCGCGCCGTCGAGCATGTTCGAGAAGGCGGCGTAGGCGTCCCCGTACGCGACGAGCGCGTCGCCCCAGGCCGTCATCGCACCGTCGAGCACGGACGACGCGTCCCCCACGAAGCCCTCGCGGGACGCCAGCCCGTCGAAGAAGGACGCGAAGACGTTCGCCCCGTAGGTCCCCCCGTCGCGGGCGAGCACCGCGCCGGACACCGCGAACCGGGGCGGGACCTCGGCGGACGAGCTCACGGGCGTAACCAGACCGTCCGGGGACTCGTGGGTCGCCCCGTCCGAAACGATGCAGACGCAGCCGTACCTGCCCGGCGGGCTCAGCTCGACCCTGGCGACCGACAGGCGCTCGAGGGCCTCCTCGAACGAGTTCGCCGCCTCCTCGGACGCGGCCTTCGCCTCGGCCTCCAGCGCCGCCTGCTCCGCCCGCTTGGCCTCGTAGTCCTCCGAGGCCTCGACGACCTCCCTCCAGTAGTGCTCGAACCCGTTGTCGATCGAGGTCGACGCCGCGGGGGCGCGCCCGATGTCGACGACCGTGAAGGCGCAGACCGGGCATTCCAGGCACGCCCCCGCCTCGAGGTCGGCCAGGCTCGCCGAGCCCGACGACGCGCCCGCGGCCCCCGGGCAGCCGGCGAAGCTGTGGAGCGTGCGCCCCTGTCCCTCCTCCGTGCAGGGCCACACCGCCTCGGTGTACAGGGTCGTGAGGCGCACGTCCGACGTGTTCTGCGGGAGGTCCCTCAGGTCGCAGGACGTCGTCCCGTCCTCGTTCTCGTGGAACGAGCTCTGGTTCACCTGCTCGAGCGCGTAGCTGTAGAACTTCGCACGGGCGACGGAGCGGGTCGTCTCCGCGGGAGAGCCGTCGAGGGGCGCCTCGAGGGCGAGCCGCTGCTGGTAGTAGGCCCGGGCGCGAAGGATGGGTACCCCGAAGTTCCAGCCCGTGCTCGCGGGGTAGTTCGGGTTCGACCATCCCGGCAGCCCCGCCAGGGTGCCCGCCCGCTCGCGCAGGTTCACGTCGCCGCCGCAGTCGGCGTACCACCCGCGCTCGAGCGCCTCGTCGGCCTCGGCCTTCGCTTGGGCGGCCCGGCGCATGACGGCGTCGACCTCGTCCCCCTTCTCCTGCGCGCCCTCGACCTTGTCGACGACGTCGTCCTCCGAGAGGGTCCCGAAGTCGCTCGACCCGTTGAAGGGTAGCGGCGAGGCCACCCCGAAATACGTCCCCCCGTCGCCGGAGTTGGCGCCGACGGTCGCGAGGGAGTTCGCCATCACGAGGTAGGGCACGACCCCCTCGAGCTCCCTGAGCCCCTCTGCGGCGGAGGTCGCGACCTGCGACCGCACGTCGAACACCGTGAGCGCGGTCTCGACGACCGGGGGGCCGAGCGAGTCGAGCAGCGGTATCGCCGACAGGACCAGCCCCGCCGCCAGCGTCGTCATGCCCACCAGGCCCATGCTGAGGACGAAGGCGTCGACCATCTGGGCGGTGGTCGCGTACCCCGCGACGACGTTCATGCCGGCGAGGGCCCCGGCGTCCGCCACCGCCTGGATGTCGGCCGAACGGGAGGAGACCCACTCGACGGTAGCCATCCCGAACACGAGCGCGAGGCTCACGAGGATTGCGACCGCCGCCGCGAGGGTCGTCGCGCCCTCCTCGTCGGCGAAGAGCCCGACCCCGTCCGCGAGACCCGTCCGCCGCCGCTCAGCCCCAGATCGAAGACCAGACACCGTAGCTCCCCTCCAACCATGACGGCCGCAGCGTGGCGGACACGTCGACCTTAAGAAGAACCCCGCCCTCGCCGTCGCCCTCGAGGAACAGGGAGGCGACCGTGCCGAAGAGCGGGAGCGGCTTGACCGACGTCTCGATCGAGACGCCGACCTCGTAGCCGTCGGACGGGCCGGAGAAGGAGATCCTCCAACCCGCGTCGCCCCCGACGTGAAAGATGTCGATGTCCGGCACCGCGCCCAGACGCCGCAGCACGAAGGCGCGGTAGGTCTGGTCGGCGACCCCCGCGGTGTCGGGCGCGGTCGTGAGGACCCGGCACCCCTCGGCGGCGGCCTGCTGCATGACGCAGCGCGTGTAGAGCAGGCACGCGGGCTGCACAAGCAGCGTCATGCAGAGAAGCAGGACGGGGAGCAGGAGCGCGGCCTCGACGGTCGCCTGGCCACGCTCCTCCGCGACGAGTCGGCGGAGCGCACGGCGTCGGGGAGCGCCGTCAGTGCATGCGTCAGTACATGTAGATGTCATAGATGCCCCCTATGCCGTCGCCCGCGCCGATGCTGTGGGACGCGCTCCTGGTCGCGAGGTCCGAGAGGGTGCCCTTCGCCCCGACCTCGACCAGCGCGTAGAGAGCGACCACGATCGCCACGACCCCCAGGAACACGAGCAGGTACTCGAGGGTCGACTGGCCCTCCTCCTCGGCGACGGGCCGGAAAGGCTCGCCACTCCCCCGTCGGCGCGCATCGTCCCCCATCGCAACCCCCTCTCCGGCCCATGCCGACCCGGCGCCGCGTCAGGGGACCAGGGCGGGCGCGGACTCACGCTCGACCCTCACGAGCGTGACCGTGCACCCGGCCGCCTCCCCCTCCGAGACGTCCCCGTCCTCCGCCCGACCAGCGGCGTCCCCGTCCTCGACCACCACCAGCTCGGCCCACCCCTCCTCGGAGGAGACCACGCACCCCCATACGCACCCGTACAGGTCCAGGAACCCGTCGTAGGCGAGGGAGAGCGTACCCGCGTCCCGGTACTCCTCGAGGATGGACCGGGCGCCCGCGGGGAGACCGACGCCGAGTTCCCACGTCGCCCGGTAGCCCAGAGAACCGTGCGCCGTCGAGACGAGCTCCCCGGCCTCCTCGCACACCTCGAACGAGGTGACGTGCCTGCCGAGCAGGCCCTCGTCGCGCTCGACGGGCGCAGGCGACGGGACGGCGGCGTCGGAGGCGTCCCCCGAGGCACCGGTCTCCTCGACGGGAGCCTCGACCCCGCCGCCGCCCTCGGCCGCCTCGCCGCCCGTCTGGCTCGGCGAGGCGATCGGCCCGAGGACGAGGAGCGCGACCAGGGCGGCGAGCAGGCCGGAGGCGACGACGGCGAGGAGCGCCGCCGGGCGGGGCACCCCGGCCTTCCCGCAGCGACTCATAGCCCGTTGATCGAGTCCGAGATCGCGGTCCAGAGGGTCTGGACATTGCCCCTGAACGCGATGATGGCGGCGATCGCGATCACCACCAGGACGCCGACGAGGATGGCGTACTCCGTCGTCCCCTGGCCCTCCTCCTCCGCCGCCGCGCCCCTCAGCGCGCGCACCGCGACGGCGCACCTCGCCGAGACCGCCGCCAGGGCGCGCGAGCGCGCGGCCCCGAGGCGTCCGGACAGGCCGCCCCGGCGGGCGTGGGGGACGTGCCTGACGCTCCGGCGGGTCTTCGTTTCGATGGCGTTCATTGCGATACCCCTCTCTCTTCGACTCTCTCTTCGACAAACATCGTTCACCCGGCAGGGACTGCGGGCCCGGGCTCTTCGCCAAGACCGCGGCCCCAAACCGCGGGTTTCTCCGTAACGCGGCGCCCGACGGCGCCGGGCGCCTATCCCCCGGTCACGCTCGCGAGCGACGCGAGGAGCGGTCCGAGGATCGCGAGGAGCATCGCCGGCAGGACGAGCGTCCCCGTGGGGATGAGCATCTTGACCGGCGCCTTCTCGACCTGCTCCTCGAGAGACATCCTCCTCTGGCGCCGGACCGACTCAGCCTGGTTGACGAGGCTCTCCACGAGGGGGCTCCCGAAGTCGAGCGACTCGGTCACGGTCTCCACGAAGGCGTCGAACGCCCCCACCCCCAGCTCGGCGGACACCTTCGCCAGGGCCTCCCTCCTCGTTGCGATCCCCAGCCGCCACGACCTCATGGCGTCGCCGAGGAGCTCGGAGAGCATCGTCCTGTTCCGCGAGCAGTACATCCGGAGCGAGGCGTCGAACGACACGCCGACCGACAGGCCGAGCACCACGACGTCGATCAGCTCAGGCAGCTCGCTCAGGCACCGGGCCTTGCGGTCCGCCCGCTCCCTGCGCTCGCGCACGGCGCGCAGTCCCCTGGACGCGCCTCCCGCCGCGCCGGCGAGACCGTCGCGCAAGCCCCCGCGCAGGCCGTCGAGCGCCCCCTTTTTCCGGGCTGCCGCCCCGGACGCCCATCGGACCAGGACCCTGCGCGAGAAGGCGCGCAGAAGCGCCAGGGACGCCCGGTCGCTCACGGCCCACACGGCCGCCGCGGTCAGGGCGCCCCCGCCGGCCGCGAGGAGGAGGGCCGCCGCCGTCATGACAGGCTCCGCTTCATGAGGCGCGAGATCAGCCACAGCGCGGTCGCGTCGAGGAGGGCGGAGAGGCACAGACACGCCCGCCCCACGGCGGTGCCCAGGCCGGCGCGGTAGTCGGGAGACAGGAGCGTGAGCGCGCAGACGAGAAGGACCGGGATGCCGGCGACGACCTTCGCCGAGAGGCGGACCTGGGAGGTCTTGACCTGGAGCTCGCGGCGCAGGCCGGAGCTCTCGGCGACCATCGAGGCGGTCCGCGAGAACAGGTCGGTGAGGGACGACCCCGTCCTCTGCGAGATCTGGAGCGCCGTCCCCATGACGGAGACCCCCGGCGCGTCGATCCTGCCGCAGAGGTCGTCGATCGCCCGGTCGACCGGCTTCCCGCCCTTTATCTCGAGCGACGCCCGCTGGAACTCCGCCCCGACGGGCTCGCCCACCGTCGTCCCCACGTACTCGATCGCCTGGGGGAGCGACCTCCCGGCGCCGAGCGCCGACGAGAGCGAGCGCAGGACCTCGGGCATCTGCTCGCAGGCGGCCTCGGCGAGCGCTCGGTCGTGATGACCCACGAGGACCGCCGTGGCGACGGACACGAGGGCGAACCCCACGGGGACGCCGAGAAGGGAGCGGCTCACGAGGAGGCAGAGCAGCACGGACGCGACCGCGGCGACCCCGAGGAGCGCGACGCAGGCGTGCCGCGAGAGGTCGATCCCCCGCGCCGCCAGGACCTTCCTGAGGCGCTTGGAGAACGGCACGACGGGCGCGAGGTTGCAGAGGCGCACGACGAGGGGGACGTGCCCCACCAGCTCGAGCCACGAGACGAAGGACCTGAGGGCCTCCCTTGGCCCCCTTCTCCGGGACGGCCTCGCCTTCGCGGACCCCAGGAGCGAGGACGCGAGGGCGAACACCGCCCCTCCGAGCATCAGGCAGCTCGACACGGCAACGAAGACCTCCAACGCTGGACCTCCCCTTCGGCGACCACTCCCATCCGCAGCGCCTCCCTCACGAAGCGCGGCTCGTACAGCAGCTCCCACTCGTCGGCCAGGTCGTCGTAGCGGACGCACTCCTCGAGGGCGACCGTGCCCGAGGGGGAGCGCGAGCATTCCGTGAACGAGCCCACGCGCCTCGCTCCCCCGGGGAGACGCTGCGTCAGCACGATGCAGTCGAGAGCCGTCGCTATCTGGGCCTCGATGATCTGCGCGGGCAGGTCGATGCCGAACCTGGCCATCAGCACCAGGCGCAGCACCGCCTCCTGCGCACTGCCGGCGTGGAGGGTCGTGAGGGACCCGTCGTGGCCCGTGTTCATCGCCTGCAGCATGTCGATCGCCTCGCCGCCGCGGACCTCGCCGACGACGATGCGGTCGGGCCTCATGCGCAGCGCGTTGATCACCAGGTCGCGGATCGTGACCGCGCCCGTCCCCTCGACGGAGGCGTCGCGGGCCTCGAGGCGCACGACGTGCGCGTCCCGTGCGAACTTGAGCTCGGCGGAGTCCTCGATGGTCACGATGCGCTCGGACGGGTCGATCTCCCGCGAGAGCGCGTTCAGGAGCGTCGTCTTCCCCGAGCCGGTGCCGCCGGCGACCGCCATGTCCTCCCGCATCCGGACCGCGACGCCCAGCATCCAGGCGTACCATCCGGGAATCGAGCCGAGGCGCACCATCTCCGCCAGGGAGACGATCCGGCTCGAGAACTTGCGGATCGTCACGAGCGGGCCGTCGACCGCTACGGGAGGGATGACGGCGTTCACGCGGTAGCCGTTCTTGAGACGGGCGTTGACGATGGGGCTCTGCGCGTCGAGGCGCCTCCCCAGCGGCGCGATGATGCGGTCGATGGCCGAGCGGATCTGCTCGTCGGACTCGAACACGCGCTCGGCCCGCAGGAGACGCCCTCCCCGCTCGTAGTACAGCGAGGCGGTCCCGTTGACCATCACCTCCGTCACCGAGTCGTCGGACATGAACACCTCGAGGGGACCGAGGCCGACGACGTCGTCCACGACCTCCCCGACGATCTTCCTGCGCTCGCCGTCGCTCAGCGACTCGTAGCCGCCCTCGTTGATCACCGCGTCAAGGGCGACCCCGAGCTCCATGCGGGCGCGCTCGACGTCCTCCTCGTCGGCGATGCGGGCGATCTCGCGAAAGCCGAGACGGTCGACCATGGACTGCCTTAGGTTCGCCCGGAGCCTCGACCACCGCCTCGAGAACGCCGCGTCGGCCGGCTCCTTCTCACGTACCCGTTCTAGTAGAGACATGCCGCTCTCTCACCTCGCCTCTCCTTGCGGTACCGCTGGAACAGCCCCTCCCTCTGCTGAGGTCGCGCCGCCTGGGAGGGAGGGGCCCACGTCTGCGCGGCGGCGTCGCGTCCGCCGGCACGGCACCCGAGGTCCGCGCATATGGCGTGCGCGAGGTCGGCCACCGACAGGGCGAACCTGTTCCTCATGGACAGAAGCTCCCCCGCGCTCCCGATCGACAGCATCTGCGCGACCTCGGGGCCACCGTCCGCCACGCGCATCACCTGCGGCGTCTGGACCTCGAAGCGGACCCTCGAGAGGAAGCTCTCGTCGCGGTGGCGCGGGTCGCACCTGTTCATCACGGTGACCAGCTTCGTCCGCGCCAGTCCCATGCGCGCGCAGAGCGCCTGCTGGACCGCGAGCGACTCGAGCGAGAACGCCCGCTGGTCCGCGACGAACAGGCATCGGTCTGCCAGGTCGAGCACCTGGGCGGAGACCTCCCCCATGCCCGTGGGGAGGTCGACCACGGCGACGTCGGCCCCGGCGCGCGCGCTCTTCAGGAGCTTCGTCGCGACGTCCGTGAGCATCTCCGACTGCTCGGGGACGCGGCAGAACTCGTAGGCGGCCAGACGGCTCTCGGGCGTGGTCCTGCAGCGGGCGAGCGTCCGCGCGTTCACCTCCACCTTCCCCGGCGCCGCGCCGGGGTCGACGAGGCCGTCGGTCTCGTCCGCGCCCAGGTATCCCAGGCAGGTCCCGAACTGGAGGTCGAAGTCGACCAGGGCGACCGAGAGCCCGTCGCGCGCCAGGGTCAGCGCGGTCAGGACGGCGAGCGCGGTCTTCCCCACGCCGCCGCGCGACGAGGTGAAGCAGATGGTGGGGACGGGGTCCTCGAGCCCCGCGACGTCGCACTCCATCTGGGGAAGATCGACGACCGGCATGTACACGACCGGCTCCGTCTTGATCCCCTGGATCACACGCCCTGGGCGACTGACCGCCGCGGTCTCGGCCGGGACGACCGCACCCGTGTGGGGAAGCCCCGACGCGCTCCTCATGGGGCGCACCGCAGGGCGCGAGGAGTCCCCCGCGCAGGCGGGCGGGGCGACGTCCTCCGGCTCCTCGAGGAAGTCGAACGGATCGGGGACGCGCGCGGCGGCCGCGGGGGCGCATACGGCTGCCGCAGGGGCGCCGAAGTCGAGGCGCGGGTCCTCCGGGCGCAGGCGCGCGGCGGGTGCAGTCGCTGCGGCAGCCGGCGCGGCGACGGGCGGCGCGGCGGCAGGTGCGGAGGGCACGACGGGCGAAGGAGCGGGGTTCTGAGCCCGCGCCGAGGGAGCTGCCGGGGCCGCCTGCACCGCGGCTCCCTCGGGCGCGCCCGTGGGGAACTCGGGGACCGGGGCCGGGCCCGGCAGGGAGGCGGAGGCGGGGTCGGCGACGAGACCCGGGACGTCGTCCCAGAGGCCGCAGGGGAACTCGCCCGCGGGATCCCCCGCTGGTGCGGGGGTCGCCCGGACGCCATCGCCGGCGCCCGGCCCGATGAGGGCCCGGAACAGGTCGTCCGGACCGACGACGGCGGACACGCCCCTCTCAAGCAGGCGCTCCCTGGGGACCGAGGGGTCCTTCGTGCAGAGTATCGTCTCGCCGTCGACCAGGCCGGCGAGGATGCTCGCGACCTCCCCGGGCGTCTCGCGGCCCGCGCCCTCCCCCACCACGGCGCTCGTCCTGCCCAGACCGCGCAGCTGGGCGGCGCGCGTGTAGGCGCTCGACGCCACGCGCTCCCACTCGATCTTTCCCGCGCATCCGGCGCAGACCAGCGCGGCGACGATGCTCATAAACTCACACGGCCCTGCGCAGACCAGCCACCTGGTGGTATCGTCCATCGCCATGGCAGCCCTTTCTCATCGACGACCGGTAACATCCCTTCCATCCCGCGCGCGGCGCGCCCGAACTCCCCCGCCCGGCCGCGCCGCGCCCGGCTAAGCCCATTCCTCCCACGACCCGTCCTCCGGGACTGCCTCCGCGCCCTGGTCCCAGGCCTCCTCCGCAGCGAGCGCCTCCGGGCTGACCTCCGCCGCGGGGTCCGTCGCAGGCTCGCCCGCCGCGGCGTCTCCCTCCGCGACCGCGTCCACCGACCCGGCCGAGTACCCCGAAGTCGCAGCGGCGGCGACCCCCTCGACGGCGCGGCGCTCGATCTCCTCCGAGGACGGGAGGACGAAGTAGAGCCTCTGGACGCTCGAGGCCGCGATCATCGCCTCCACCTCCGAAGGGTCGACGGCGAGGACGGCCCAGGAGAGGCTCGCCGACGCGGGGCCGGCGCTCGTCTTGAGCACCTGGATCTCGCGGCTGAGCATCCGCGCCGCGCCGGAGTCGACGACGTACACGTCGACCACGGAGCCGGCGGATATGGTCCCGCCCACCGCGCTCTCGTTCGAGCAGGGGACCGACACCGCGACGAGACCCTCGGGAACCTCGACGGCGACGTCCTGGGAGCCCACGCAGACCGACGATATGGGGGTGTTCTTCGCAATCGCCGACGAGGCCGTCCTGCCCTCGAGCGCGCCCGTGTCGGACACCACGCCGTTCGGCAGCAGGTCGACGAGCCACTCGGCCGTGGCCACGTTGCGGTCGCTGAACGTCTCGCCCTGGGCGATGTCCCTCGTCGCGACGCACACCACCGCGGTCGACCCGCCGAACTGCTTCAGGGCGTCCTTGCGCTGCTCCTCCGCCTCCCCGCGGACCCCCGCCGCGTACCCCGCCATGAGCAGGACGGCGAAGACGCCGCAGATGATCGAGACGATCAGGCGCTTTCTTGTCGACATAACGGTCACCTCGCATCGGGCGGCGGCGCGCTCGGGCGCCCCGCGTGTATCGGAGTAACCGGATTATGGAATCGCGGGATCGGCGACGTTATGGGATTGGTGTGGGGGTTTCGCTTGCCTTAAACGGGAATGACACAGCAGGCAGATGGGGTCGCAAGTTGCAAAACCCCAGCTTTCCGTTAATATCAATTGTTGAAATATGCCATCTTATGTAAAGTTGGACACGCTGGATTATCAGCCGCGCGTGCGTCTCGGGCGCGCCCGGGCGCGGCGTCACTGCGTGAGCGACGACTTCGCGGACGGGGCGAGCGCTCTGCGGTTCGCCTTCATCTCGGCGGCGAACAGGCGGTACTCCTCGAGCCTGCCGGGGGCGACGGCGCCGCTGCGGACGCCGGCGGTCACCGCGCAGCCGGTCTCCGCGCCATGGGTGCAGTCGCGGAAGCGGCAGCTCGGCTCGAGGGCCGCTATCTCGGGGAACGTCCGCGCGAGGCCGAGCTCCTCGTCGAGCAGGGGCAGGGACCGCAGGCCGGGGGCGTCGACGAGCACGCCGGCGCCGGGGACCTTGAGCATGCGGCGGGCGACGGTGGTGTGCCTGCCCCGGTCGTCGCGGCTGCGGACCTCGCCCGTCCCGAGCACATCGGCCCCGAGCAGGGCGTTCACGAGCGTCGACTTGCCCGCGCCGCTCTCGCCGAGGAGCATCGCCGTCTCGCCGGGCGCGATGAGGGCGCGGACCTCCTCGACCCCCGAGCCGTCGGCGCAGCTCGTCGTGAGGACGGGCACGCCCGCGCCCGCGATCCCGCGGACGACCTCCCCGTCGGCCGCGCGACGCTCATCGGAGGGGGAGCGGTCGGCCTTGGTGAGGACGACGGCCGCGCGCACGCCGCCCTCCGCGGCGAGGACCAGGGAGCGCATGATGCGGTCGACGGGCACGTCGCGCTTCGAGAGCGGCTGGACCACGATCAGGAGGTCGAGGTTGGCTGCGAGCGTCTGCCTGAGGCCGCGGTTGGCGCCGTCCCAGCGGGAGAAGTCGCTGGTCCTGGGCATGACGCGCTCGATGACCGCCTTGTCGTGGCCGTCGGGGAGGCGCAGGGCGACCCAGTCGCCGACCGTCGGGCGGACGTCGTCCTCCTTCGCCATCGCGACGGCGTGCTCGGCGCGGAACGCCCCGTCGGCGGTCGTCACGAGCGGGAACCCGCGGTCGAGCCTCACGACGCGCCCGAGGGCGAGACCCCCGCGCACGGGGGCCTGGGGGCGGTCCTCCCCCGCCGGCTCGCACGCCGGCCCACTCGCCGGATTCCCCGCCAGCTCGTCTGCCTGTTCGCCCGCAGGCTCGCCCGCAGAAGTGCCCGTCGGGGCCCCCGCGAGGTCCGACGCGCGGTACGCGGCAAAGGCCGCGGCGACCGTCTCGGGGACGCGGAAGTCCTCGAAGGAGGGGTCGAACAGGGAGTCCTGCCGGTCGGAGGACGAGGGCGAGCCCTCCGGCGCGCACCCCGGATCGGCGTCAGCCATGCTCTCGGCGCGCTCGGAACCCTCGGCGTCTCGGCGGCGCCTGCGGCACCCGCCCTCGCGCCCGCCGGCGTTCCGGCTGCCGCCGCTGCGTCCCGCTCCGCTGCCCCGACCCATGTTCGCCCTGCTCACGCGCGCGACCTCCGTTTGAGATAGAAGTTCAGCCCCATCAGCCCGAACCCGACGACCGCCAGCACGACGCCCACCCACAGGCGGTTCATGTCGACGGGGTGCTCGACCGGCCCGCCCGGGTCGACGACGTGCACCCCGTACGCCGTCACGTCCACGGCCCCCATCTGGGCGGGGTCGGAAACGCGGTAGATGCCCACGACGGCGAGCGTCGACCCCTTGCGGTCGTACGACCCGAAGTTCTCGATCGCCGCCACGTGGGAGTCGGACATGAGGACCTCGATCGACTCGGTCGTCTCGGAGGAGTGCGACTGCATCAGGACCCACTTGTATCCCGGGAGCGACGAGTTCACCGGCTCGCCCACCGCCTCGCCGCGGAAGATGACGAGCGAGGAGTCGAGACTCTCGTCGGCGCCGGCGAGACGTGTGATCGAGACCGAGACGGCGCTCTCCACGCTGACGCCCATGGGGAGGGGCTCGTCGTCCCACCCGGCGAGCGGGGAGGCCGGGCCCTTGCCGCCCGAGGCGGCGAGCGCGCCCGACTCGTCGGCGAGCGCCTGGCGCACCGGCGCGGAGGCGCTCAAGAGCGCGGACGCCGCCAGCGCGCACACCAGCACGGCCGCGCACGCGACCGCGAACGCGCACGTCAGCACGCGTGTCATCGCACGTGTCCGCGCACTCGCGAGGCCGTGCGCGGGAAGCCAGAAGGTCGCCCTCCTCATGAGAGCACCAGGAACACGACGAGGCCAAAGACCCCGAGCGCGACGACGATGCAGAGGGCGTAGAGGACGACGCAGCACAGCACGCGCAGCATCGACGGCAGGTCGCCGCCCGCGTCGCGCCGGGCGTCGCGACGGCCCTCGCCCCGCTGGCGCCCCTCCTCGAACGCGATCACCGGCCCCTCCTCTTCCCCGTCCACTCGCGGCGCAGACGCGCCGGCACCAGGTTCAGGCACGCCCGCCCCACGGGGGAGTCGCCCACGCCCCGCGCCGCCGAGACGCCGATGCTCGCGACGGTGGCGAACAGGGCGACGAACTCGAGACGGCCGGCGAGCATCTGAACCAGATAGCACGTTTTGAGAACGCCGGGCAATCCCGCGCCGATGATGCCCGCCGAAATTCCGCAGTTGTTGGTGCACGTCACGCTCTCGAGCACCGCGTCGAGCGGCTCGGCCCCGTAGAGCACGCCGAGCATCGCCCCCGTCATGTACGTGAGCAGGAACAGAAGGAAGACGAGCATGGCGTTGCGCGAGAGCTCGGGGGTGAGCTCCTGCTCGCCCAGATGGTAGTACCTGATCGTCTCGCGGGCGCTCGTGGGGAGCAGCACGCGGCGGATCTCGCTCACGATCGACTTGAACACGAGCGCCGCGCGGATCGCCTTGATGCCGCCCGAGGCGCTCGAGGTGGCGCCGCCCATCACCATCGCGAGGATGACCGCGAAGAGGACCCCCGACGACGCGACCACGGTGAGCTGGGGGGACGAGAGCGTGCAGAAGCCCGTCCCCGTGACCGCCGAGACGAGGTTGAAGAGCCCCTTGTCGAAGAAGACGCCCACGTCGTTAAAGTGCTCGTCCTGCGAGAACGCGGTGACGAGCAGCACGAGGACGACGGCGGCCCAGCCGATGATCGTGCGCGTCTCGATGTCGCGGAAGAACTCGCCCGGGCCCCTGCGCCCCATGAGCAGGTACACGGCGAAGCTGAACACGCCGGTGAACATGAGGCACATGAGGACCGCGTTCAGGGCGGGCGACTGATAGTAGGAGACGCCCGTGTCCATGAGCGTGACGCCGCCCGTGGTGACCGAGGCCGCCGCGAGGCAGAACCCGTGGTAGAGGGCCCTGAGCGGCTGCATGCCGCATCCCAGCAGGCAGACGAGGGTGCAGGCGAGCGTCCCCGCGCAGATGAGCGCCCCCATGAAGAGCGCGATGAACCGCGAGGTTGCGGCCATGCGGGGCATGATCTTGTCCTGGTGGGCCTCGGCTGCGAAGAGGAGCCCGGCGCCGGAGAACTTGCTGATGGTGCCCAGGCCGAGCGCGACCAGGACGATGCCCTGCGCGCCCACGATGACCATCACGGCGCGCCAGAGACCGAACGAGACGGGAAGGTGGGCGAGGTTCTGGGTGAGCGTGACGCCCGTGCCCGTGTAGCAGGCGATGCAGTCGAAGAACGCGTCGAACGCCGAGGCGCTGAGGCCCGAGAGGACGAACGGGACGGCCGAGACGAGGGCGACGGCGACCCACGCGAGGCCCGTCACCACGAGCGCCTGCATGCGCGAGAGCCCGCGGTTCCTCGGGCGCACGAGCCGCATCGCCCCGCCCAGGACGAGCGCCGCGCCGAACGAGATGAAGAAGTCGAGCGCGCAGGACCACTCACCGCACGCGACGGCGGCGACCAGGGGGATCAGCATCGTGAAGGCAACCACCGTGACGAGCGCGCCGAGGGTGTTCACCACCGACCGGACGTCGTCTATGCGAAGCCTGGGCCACACGCGTCGAAGCACCTTCTTCCGAGCGGGTCGAAACGGACGGGCGGGCGCCGCGGCGCGCGGGCGTGCCGCGGCGCGCGGAAATGCCGTGAAGGGGTATTGTAGGATAACCGCGCGTCGCGTCTGTGGAGGGACGGTAGGCCCGCGCGGCGCCCCCGCAGACGGAGGCGACGCCGCGTCGCGCGCACGGCGGCGCGCGGGGCCGCGAGGGGGCAAGGGGAAAACCCTTGACTTCGCCCGGACCCTCCCCCAAACAGCCCGCCGCGGCTTTTTCAGCTATTTTTCATAAGCTACCATCGAGCTGTTCCATGCCCGCCGCGCCTCGACGGGCGCCAACAGGAGAAGGAGGAGCGATTATGAACAGAAAGCTTGCCATGTGGGGCGGAGCCTTCCTGGCATCCGCGCTGGTGGTCGGGGCCGTCGCCGCGGCGCCGCTCAGCGCGACCGAGACCCAGGAGGAGGGTGTCGACGCCGCCGCGATCATCGAGGCCGCCGACATCAAGACCGCCGAGGACTGGGCGGAGGCGTACCCCAACGAGTACGCGAGCTACCAGATGAACTCCGAGAACGAGGCCACGGCCGACTACCTCGAGGAGGTCCCGTACCTCAACGTGCTCTACGCCGGCAACGCGTTCTCGAAGGACTATCTCGAGGCGCGCGGCCACAGCTACACCCTCGACGACGTCTCCACGACCAAGAGGGCCCCTGCGAAGGCGAACTGCCTCTCCTGCAAGACCCCCACGATGAGCGCCCTCATCTCCTCCGGTGAGACGGGCGTCTACACGCTCGCGTTCGACGAGGTCCTCGCCATGTGCGAGGAGCCCATCAGCTGCTACAACTGCCACGCCAACACCGGCGACCAGCTCGTCGTGACCAACACGTTCCTCACCGACGCGCTCGGCGAGGACGCCGACGAGGTCGCGCTCGAGAACCAGGTCTGCGGCCAGTGCCACAACGAGTACTACTTCGACCCCGAGACCAAGGCGACCACGCTGCCGTACACGAGCCTCGAGACCATGACGCCCGACGCCATCCTCGACTACTACAACGAGATGGGCTTCTCGGACTACACCGATCCGCAGACCGGCGTCCAGTTCATCAAGGTCCAGCACACCGAGTTCGAGACCTACATGGGCGAGGATTCGCCGATGGCCCAGCTCGGCTACACCTGCGCCGACTGCCACATGGGCACCGCGACCGACGCCGACGGTAACGAGTACGCGAACCACAACATCACGAGCCCGCTCGACAACGAGGAGCTCATCGAGAACGACTGCAGCAACTGCCACGCCGACATCGTCGCCGAGGTCGAGGCCATCCAGGAGGAGACCGAGGCCCGCACCCACGAGATCGGCAACGCGCTCGCCGACTTCACCAACAAGCTCGCCGAGGCCAAGGACGCCGGCAAGGTCTCCGACGAGGACTTCGCCAAGATCGCCGAGCTTGACCGCGAAGCCGTGTTCTACTGGGACTTCGTGTTCGTCGAGAACGCCGAGGGCGCGCACAACTCCGCACTCGCCGAGGCCTGCCTCGACAAGGCCGAAGCCGCCCTCGCGGAGGCCGAGGCGCTGCTGGGGTAACCCCGCGGTGACCCGGTGGACGGCGTCCCTCCCGGGACGGCCCGATTCGCCAGCCCGATCCACCAGCACGAACGCATAAGGCCGGCGCCCCGCTTCGAGAAGGGGGCGCCGGCCTTTCTCATGGCTGGCTATGTCTGGCTCAGCGGTGGTGCGAGACGCGGCCTCTAGCGGTCGAGGATCTGGATGACGTCGGCGAGGCCGGCGGTCACGTGGACGTTGTCGTCGGTGTCGATGACGACGGCCTCGAGACCCGGGCGCGCCTCGACGAACTCGAGCGCCCCCTGGACGCCGAGCGCGAACAGCGTGGTGGAGTAGCCGTCGCCGTCGAGCGAGCGGTCGCTCACGATCGTGGAGCCGCCCACGTCGGTCTTGACGGGCATGCCGTCCTCGGGGCTGAGGATGTGGTGGTAGAAGACGCCGTCCTTGGTGAAGTTGCGCTCGTAGAGGCCGCTCGTGACCACCGACTTGCCCACGACGCTCAGAACGGCGCGCAGGGTCTCGGGCGACTTGGGGTCGCGGACGCCGATGCGCCACGGGTTGCCGTCGGGCCGTGCGCCCACCGTGAGCACGTTGCCGCCGAGGTTCACGAAAGCGCAGTCGCAGCCGTGGGAGACGAGGACGTCGGCGAGCGCGTCGGCGATGTAGCCCTTCGCGATGCCGCCCAGGTCGATGCGGGCGCGCGGGTCGAGGAGCCGCACGGTCCCCGCCTCGCGGTCGACCTCGATCTTGTCCCAGCCCACGTGCCGCAGCGCCTCGTCGAGCGCCGCCCGCTCGGGGACGACCCCCTTGTGGAAGTCCCACAGCGGCGTGACCGAGCCCATCGTCACGTCGAAGACCCCGCCCGAGTCCCTGCAGTAGCTTAGCGACTTCTCGATGAGGTCAAGCGTGCGCTCCCCCACCCTCACCGGCTCGCCGTGCGCGTCGTTGAGCGCGGTGACCTCGCTGTTCGCCCTCGTGCGGCTGAGCGCCATCTCGAACTCGATGGCGACCTCGCGCACGTCGACGAGCGCGGCGTCGAGCTCCTCGGGCGAGAGTCCCCGGGAGCCGGGGTACGCCTTCACGGAGACCTGCGTGTTGTAGACGGGCAGCATGAGCTGGTGGGCGCCGTCGGGCAGCGCGCTCGGCCGCATGACGTGCAGCAGCGCGTCCATGTCGAAGCTCCCCAGGTCGATCGTCTGCTTCGCCGCAGGCTTCGCGGCGGGCGCCTCGGCGGGCTTAGCGGCCCCTGCGCCTGCGCCCCCACCTGCGCGTTCGGGTTCGTCTCGGTCAAATCGACGGTCCTTTCGTCTCCTCGCCCACCGCCCCGCCCCGCCCGACAACCTCGTCGTTCGTCCCCGGGTGTTGTGCCGACGGCATGCGCTTATCTGTAACCGCACGATTGTACGCCCAAGGCCCGGGGGCGGCTGGTACAATTTCATGCGTCTGTGTTTATGAGGAGACCGTATGGAGTGCAGGAGGCACCGCATGGAACGGACCGACGCGCAGAAAGCCTCCGCCGCATGATGGCGGTCATGCCCCCATCGTCCGCCATGCCGCGCGGGCGCCTCGTGCCGCTGTCCGAGGACCGCTGGATTGCGAACCAGGAGGCCGTCCACGACGAGGCGTTCTTCGCCGGCGCGCGGGAGGTCCTGTCACACGGGCGTCTCGCCGAGGAGGCCTGCTACATCCAGCACGGGCGCACCACGACGCTCCTCCACTCGATCGCCGTCGCCTTCACCGCCGACATGCTCGCGCGGCTCCTCGACCGTGCCGACCACGTGGACGAGCTGCGGCGCGCGGCCCTGCTCCACGACTACTACCTCTACGACTGGCACATCCCCGACCGCTCCCACCGCCTCCACGGCCTGAGGCACCCGGGGGTCGCCGCGAGAAACGCCCTCCGCGACTTCCCCGACCTCACCGAGCGCGAGGCCGATGCCATCCGCCGCCACATGTTCCCCCTCTCC
>CAYMHQ010000011.1:7988-31086 GCA_964390275.1 uncultured Coriobacteriaceae bacterium | reverse complement strand
CTCTCGACCTCGTACGACAACGAGAGGCTCCGCGCCGCCGTCGATGAGGGCCTCGCGTCGTACAACGCGACCGCGACCGACCCCGTCGACGCAGCCGTGGTGTACGACGAGGCGAGTGCGAACTTCACAATCGACCCGGGCGCGCAGGGGACGAAATACGACGTGGACCGGGTGGTCGCCACGGTCGTCGCCGCAGTGAACGCCGAGGAGGACACCGCGCAGATCGGCGAGGCTGAGCTCGTGCCCCAGGGCGCGACGGCCGACGACCCGCTGCTCGCGTCCGCGTGCGCCCAGGCGAACTCGTTCCTCGAGTGCAGCCTCCAGCTCGCGGTGAACGGGACCGCGGTGGCGACCGTGAACGGGATCGTCGTTAAGGACTGGGTGTACTTCCCCGGCGACGGGACCGCCGCGGTCGACGAGAGCCAGGTTGCCGCGTGGGTCGACGTGCTCGAGGAGGCCCTCGACACCGTGGGCACCACGAGGACCTACACGCGCAAGGGCGACGCGACGACCCCCGAGGACAAGGTGGTCACCGTCACCGGCGGCACCTACGGGTGGCTGAGCGACGGCGATGCCATCGAGCAGCTCGTCCTCGACGCGATCGCCACCGGGTACGTGGGCCAGCAGGAGGTGCCGTTCTCCCAGACCGCCGAGCGCTACAACCCCGGCGGCGCCGACTGGGGCAACCGCTACGTCGACGTCGACCTCACCGAGCAGCACGCGCGCTTCTACGACGAGACGGGCGCGGTCGTCATGGAGTGCGACATCATCAGCGGCTCGACCGCCTACGAGGGCCGCGCGACACCCGAGGGCGTGTACTACATCACGAACAAGCTGATGGACCAGACCCTCGTGGGACTCGACGACCCCGAGACCGGCGAACCTCTCTACGAGACGCCCGTCACCTACTGGATGCCCTTCATCCGCAACATCATCGGCCTGCATGACGCGTGGTGGCAGGACGAGTTCGGCGGCACGCTCTACCAGACGGACGCGGGGTCGCACGGATGCATCAACCTGCCCGTGGCGGTCGCCGAGTGGGCGTACTCCTACCTCGAGATCGGCGACGTGGTCATCACGCACTACTGACGCAAAGAAAAGCGCCCGGCTGGCCCCGCGCGAGAGCGGGACCGGCCGGGCGCTTGTGGTTGGCCTGCGCGAGGCGGTTTGGACGGGACGCGGCTACTTCATGAGGTCGCGCATCATCTTCTGCATCTCGGCCATGTTGGGCATGCCGCCGCCCATCCCGCCGAGGCCGCCCATCATGGCGCGCTTCATAGCCTTCTCGGACATCTCGCCGTTCGCGGCCTTGCCGCCCTTGCCCCTGCCCTTCTTGCCCTTGGGCTGCTGGGCGGTCGCGCGCAGGCGCCCCATCATCTTGTTCATCTGATCGAACTGCTTGATGAGGTTGTTGACGTCGGAGACCTCCACGCCCGAGCCGCGCGCGATGCGGGCGCGCCGGCTGCCGTTGATGACGCGGGGCTTGGCGCGCTCCTCCTTCGTCATCGACATGATGATCGCCTCGGTGCGGTCCATGATGGACTCGTCGATCTGCCCGCCGGCCTTCTGCATGAGGCGGTCGCCGCCGGGAAGGGACGAGAGGATGCTCGAGAAACCGCCGAGTTTCTTGATCGACTTCATCTGGAGGAGGAAGTCGTCGAACGTCATGCCCTGGTTGAGCATGCGCTCCGCCGCGGCGGTCTGCTCCTCGTCGACCTCGGCCTGCGCCTTCTCGATGATGGAGACCATGTCGCCGAGGCCCAGGATGCGCCGGGCCATGCGGTCGGGGTAGAACGGCTGAAACTGGTTGGGCTTCTCGCCGGTCGAGATGAACTTGATCGGCTTGCCCGTGACCGAGCGGACGCTCAGCGCGCCGCCGCCGCGGGAGTCGCCGTCGAGCTTCGTCATGATGACACCGTCGAAGTCGACGCGCTCGGCGAACACCTGCACCACGTTGACGATGTCCTGGCCGGTCATCGAGTCGACGACCATGAGGATCTGGTCGGGCTTGACGGCCGCCTTGATGTCGGCCGCCTCCTGCATCATGGCCTCGTCGATCTGCAGGCGGCCGGCGGTGTCCACGATCACGACATCCTTGAGGTCATCGATCGCCGCGCGCACCGCCTCCTTCGCAATCTGGACGGGGTGCTGGCCGTCGCCGCGGTACACCTTCACGCCGAGCTCGGCGCCGAGGGTCGCGAGCTGGTCGGCCGCCGCGGGGCGGTAGACGTCGCAGGCGGCGAGCAGGGGCGCGTGCCCCTGCGTCTTGAGCAGGTTCGCGAGCTTCGCGGCCGCGGTCGTCTTGCCCGAGCCCTGCAGGCCCACGAGCATGATGACGTTGGGGATGCGGCTCGAGAGCACGAGACGGCTCTCGGTGGACCCGAGCAGCGTGGTGAGCTCGTCGAGGACGATCTTCACGACGTTCTGAGCCGGCGTGAGCGAGTCGAGCACCTCGGAGGTGAGACAGCGCTCCTTGCAGCGCGCGACGAACTCCTTGACGACCTTGAAGTTGACGTCGGCCTCGAGCAGCGCCATGCGCACCTCGCGCATCGCCGAGTCGATGTCCGCCTCGGTGAGGCGCCCCTTGCTCCGCAGCTTGCCGAGCGAATCCTGCAGTCGGTTGGACAGGCTTTCGAAGACCGCCATGTCTTATGCCTCCTCGCCGGTGATGAGCGCACGAGAGAACTCGCGCGCGTCGAACGGTCTCAGGTCCTCGATTGCCTCCCCCACGCCGATGCGCAGGATCGGGAGGCCGAGGTCGTGGCTCACGGCGAGCGCGATACCGCCCTTCGCCGTACCGTCGAGCTTGGTCATGACCACGCCGTCGACGCCGAGCGCCTGGTTGAACTCGCGCGCCTGGGAGAGGCCGTTCTGGCCCGTGGTCGAGTCGATGACGAGCACGACGTACACCGGCATGCCCGCGCGCTTCCGCGTCACCTGGACGACCTTTGCGAGCTCACGCAGCAGGTCGACCGAGGTGTGGAGACGCCCGGCCGTGTCGATGAGGATGAGGTCGCTGCCGAGGCGCTCGGCGGCCTCGATGGTGTCGTAGCACACGCTCGCAGGGTCAGAGCCGCGCTCGCGCTTCACGACCTCGACGCCCGCACGCTCGCCCCACACCTCGAGCTGCTCGATGGCGGCGGCGCGGAACGTGTCGGCGCTGCCGATGATGGGCCGGCGCCCCTCGCCCTTCGCCTCGGAGGCGATCTTGCCCACGGTCGTGGTCTTGCCGGCGCCGTTCACCCCCACGAAGAGCACGCAGGAGGGGTTCTGCTCGAACGGGTCGGCCTCGCACGGCGTGAACGCGTCGGCCAGGAGCTCGACGAGCGCGTCCTGGACCTGGCGCACGCCCGTCAGCGACTCGCGCTGCGACTGCTCGCGCAGCCGAGTCACTACCTGGTCGGTCGCGCCTGCGCCGATGTCCGCCATGATGAGCGTCGCCTCGAGGTCGTCCCAGAACTCGTCGCCCACCTGGGGGCCGATCTCAAACAGGACGTTGAGCTCGCCCGCGATCTTCTTCCTCGTCTTGCTGAGCCCCTCGGAAAGCCGTTGGAACCAGCCCATGGTCATCGCCCTCTTTCTCCCGGCGCGCCCCGCGCAATCCCCCTGCGGATGCGGCGCGCCCATTGCTCGCAACGTATGGCGCATACGATACCCGAGCGGTCGCGGCCGCGCGGCGTCTTTGCCCGTAAAACGTACCAAACCCACCACGCGGCGAGCCCGAAGGCGTCTGCGCGGCTTCTAGTGGCTACTTGGCCGCGGCGCGGTCGAGGCGCTGGGAGACGACGCGGCTCACTCCGTCGGCCTGCATGGAGACGCCGTACAGCACGTCGGCGCTCTCCATCGTGCGGCGCTGGTGGCTGATGACGATGAGCTGGGTCGTCTTGCGCAGCTCCTCGATGGCGCTCAGCATGCGGTCGAGGTTCGAGTCGTCGAGCGCGGCCTCGACCTCGTCGAGCACGTAGAACGGGACCGTCCTCGTGCGGTAGACCGCAAAGAGCAGGCCGAGCGCCGTGAGCGACCGCTCGCCGCCCGAGAGCAGCGACATCTTGTTGACGCGCTTGCCGCGGGGCTGCGCGACGACCTCGATGCCCGTCGTCGCCGGGTCGTCGGGCACCGTCATCTCGAGGTGGCCGCTCCCGCCCGGGAAGAGCATGGAGAAGACCTCCTGGAAGTTGCGGTCGACGGCCTCGAACGTGGTGAGGAAGCTCGAGCGCATCTTGCGGTCGATGGCCTGCGTGATCTTGTTGAGGTCGCCCCGGGCGTGCTGGAGGTCGGAGACCTGCTCGGCGATGAAGTCCGCACGGCGCCTGAGCGTCTCGTACTCCTCGAGCGCGACCTGGTTGACGGGGCCGATCTGCGCGAGCTCGCCCTCGAGCTTCGAGAGCTCGCGCTCCATGGCGCCGCGGTCGGCGGGCGCGGGGGTCTCGAGGGCCTCCTCGAGCACGACGCCCTTCTGGGACGTGATCGCCTTGACGGCCGCGTCGACCTGCACCTCGAGCCGGCCCTTGCGAACCTTGACGTCGTTCACGCCCGACTGCGCGCGGCTGAGCGCCACGGAGGCGTCGGCCACCTCGGTCTTGGCGGCCTCGATGGTCTTCCTCAGCGTGGCCGAGTCCGCCTCGGCAAGGCTGGCGCGGTCGCAGAGCGTGTCGAGCCGCTCGCGCGCGACGGCGACGAGGGCGGAGAGGCGCTCCCGCAGGGGCGCGACCCGGGCGCTCATGACGTCGACGGAGCGGCGCGAGGAGAGCTGCCCCGCGATGTTCGAGGCGAGCTCGGCCTCCTCCTGGACGAGCCGGCGGTTGCGGTCCTCGAGGCTGCGGACGCGCTCCTGGACGCGCGCGAGCTCGAGCTGGCACGAGTTCGCCTCGTCGTGGGCGGCGCGGTCCTCGGCGCGGGCGCGGTCGAAGGCGCCCAGGGCGTCGCCCAGCTCGTCGTTGAGAGTCGAGATGCGCCCCTCGGCGCTCTTGAAGGCCGACTCGTGCCGCGCGAGCGACTCGCGGGTCTCCTCCGAGCGCTTCTCGGCGGCGGCGCGCTGGTCCTTGACGCGCCCGAGCTCGCCCTTCGATTTCTCGACGGTCTGCCGCAGACGCGCGAGCTCGGAGGCGATGGACGAGCGCTCGCCCGAGAGCCGCGCGGCGAGCTGGACGGCCGACTCGAGCTCGTCCCTGCTGCGGGAGAGGAGCGCCTCGGCGTCGTCGACGCCCCTCTGGGACGCGGCGACGGCCTCCTCGAGCCCGGCTAGACCTGACTCGAGCTCGCGCAGCTCGCGGCTCCGCTCGAGCAGGCCGGCCGCGGCGTCGACCTCCCTGCCGACGCGCGCGCGGCCGCCCGCGAAGAAGAGGTCGCCCTGCGGCGTCGCGAACGTGAGGCGGGGGAAGCCGGCGCACGCGGCGGCGGCCTCCGCGGCGGTCCCCACGACGCGCACGCCGCCGAGGAGCGCCGCGGCGAGCCGCTCGTACCCGGGATGCGCGCCCACACGGTCAAGCAGGGCGTACCCCGGAGCCCCGGCCTCGTCCTCGGGGGCGTCGGCCGCGGAGCACGAGCTCGCGTCGACGATCTCGACGGAGCCGTTCGTCGACTCCGCCAGCGAGGCGGCACGAGACGCGAGCGCCCCGAACCCCTCGCGCCCGTCAACGACGAAGCCGACGAGGGCGGAGGACAGTATCCGCTCTACGAGAGAGGAAACGTCGGCGGGGACGTCGAGCACCTCGACGACACGCCGCACCGAGTCGTGCGCGGCAGCGCGGGAGAGCTCGCCCGCGAGGGGGGCGGCGTCCTCGACCTCCCTGACCGACGCCCTAAGGCCGCTCACGCGCGCCTCTGCGGAGGACAGCGCGCGCCTCGCCTCGCCGTCGGCCTTCTGGGCCTGGAGAAGCCCCTGGCGCGACCGCTCGACCTGCGCGCGTCCCTCGCGCTCCCCCGTGCGGGCCGCCTCGAGCCGCGCGTCGACGTCCTCGAGGCGCGTCTGGGCCGAGGACGCCTCGCGCTCGGCCTGCCCGAGCGCGTCCTCGAGCTGCGTGACACGCGCGGCGAAGATGCCGTCCTGCACGCGCGCGTTCTCGAGGCCGTCCTTGGCCTTCGCGAGCGCAAGCGCATGGGAGTCGCGGTCGGCCTGCACCGAGCGGATGTCCGCCTGCACGCGGTTGTACGCGGCCTCGGTGTCCTTACGCGCGACCCGCGCCGCGCGCACGCGTGCGTTCGCCGCGTCGGAGCGCTGACGCAGGGAGTTGAGCGAGCCGCGGTTCTCGTCGAGCTGCGCGCCCACGGACTCGAGCTCCTCCTTGACCTGCGACTCGCGACGCTCGGAGCGACCCAGCCCGTCGTCGAGGGACGAGGCGCGCTCCTCGAGGGCGCGGCCCTTCTGCTCGAGCAGCCTCGTCGCCGACTCGAGCCGGTCGAGCGCCCTTCGGCACCTGCTGCGCTGCTCGGAGATGTCGCCGACGTAGAGGCCCTTCTCCTCGAGGAGGACCTGGAGCTTCTCGAGGTTCTCCTGGCGGCCCTTGAGCTGGAAGTCCGCGACCTCAAGCTCTGCCGCGGCCTCAGCCTCGACAGCCTCGAGACGGGCCCACTCCGCTTTAAGACGCCGCAGGTCGTCGACCGAGAGGACGCGGCGCAGCTCAGCGACCCGCTCCGAGACCTCCTTGTGTCGCTGGGCGCGCTCCACCTGCCGCTCGAGCGGGCGCAGCTGGCGCGCGATCTCCTTCTGGACGGCGACCACGTGCCGCAGGCGCTCGTCCATCGACTCGAGCTTGCGCTCGGCGCGCTCACGGCGACGCTTGTGCTTCGAGATCCCGGCGGCCTCCTCGATGAGCGCGCGCCGGTCCTCGGGCCTGCTCATGAGCACGGCATCGAGCTTTCCCTGGCTGATGATGGAGTGCGTGTCCTTGCCGAGGCCCGAGTCGTGGAGGATGTCCGTGACGTCGAGCAGGCGCGCCGGCGCGCCGTTGATGAGGTACTCGCTCTCGCCGGAGCGGTACATGCGGCGCGTGATCACGACCTCGTCGAAGTCGACGGGAAGCACGTGGTCGGAGTTGTCGAGCGTGAGGTCGACCTCGGCCACGCTCACCGGCTTGCGCGCGCTCGAACCCGCGAAGACGACGTCCTCCATGGCCTGGCCGCGGAGCTGCTTTGCGCTCTGCTCGCCGAGGACCCACAGGATGGCGTCGCTCACGTTCGACTTGCCCGAGCCGTTCGGGCCCACGATGACCGTGAGCCCCGGCTCGAACACCATGTGGGCCCTGTCGGCGAACGACTTGAAGCCTTTGAGCGTCAGCGATTTCAGATACACGGGACGTCCCGATCGGCGTCGCAGGGAACAGTCTGGGCAGTCGCGGGGTCGTCGAGTGCGACAGGCGCCTCAGACTCGCACGGCGCCTCGGGGTCGGCATCGGCCGGCGCCTCAAGGTCGCACGGCGTACCGCCCCCCACGTAGCCGAGCGTCCTGAGCGCCATGGCGGCGGCGAAGGCCTCTGCCTCCTTCTTCGACGAGCCCTCGCCGCGGCCGACGCGCCGCTCGCCCACGATGCAGTCGCACACGAACGTAGGCTTGTGGGCGGGGCCGCCGGTCGAGACGAGCTCGTACCAGGGAGTCTCGCGCAGGTCTGCCTGGGTCTTCTCCTGCAGGAGCGACTTGGGGTTCTCGGGAACCTCCGCCCGCCACGGGGCGAGGTGCGGGCGCAGCGTGTCGATGACCCAGCGCTTGGCGACCTCGATGCCGCCATCGAGGAAGAGGGCGCCCGTGACCGCCTCGTAGACGTTCTCGAGGGCGGAGTGCATGCCGCGTGCGCCCGTGCCGCGCTCGCTCTGCCCGAAGATGATGATGTCGGCGAACCCGTGCTCTGCGGCCGCCGCGGAGAGCGACTCGCCCGAGATGAGCGAGACCTTGAGCCGCGTGAGCCCGCCCTCGTCGAGGTCGGGGAAGCGCTCGTAGAGCGCCTCGGACACGATGAAGCCCACCACCGAGTCGCCGAGGAACTCGAGCCGCTCGTAGCCGGCGCTCACCGGCTTGCCCTCCACCGCCGAGGGGTGGGTGATCGCGCTCTTGAGCAGCTCGAGGTCGTGGAACCGGTAGCCGAGGATGTTCTGGATCCTGTCGATCTTTGTCAAGATGGTCGGCACAGCCGCCCCTTTCTACGCGCCGGCGCCGATGGAGTCGTTCTCCGCGGCGCGGCACGCGTCGGCGATCTGGCCCACCAGGTCCCCGCGAATCGCGTCGGCGACGCAGAGCGTCCCGTTCATGACCGCCTCGGGGGAGGTGGCGCCGTGACCGATCACGACGACGCCGTTCACACCGAGGAGGACCGCGCCGCCGTACGTGTCGCCGCTCAGCTTGTCGCGCACGCCGGAGAAGACCGGCTTGAGCACAGCGCCCGCGAGCTTGCGCGGCAGCGACGCCATGACGCCCTCCTTGAGCTCGCCCACGATGAACTTCGCCGTGCCCTCGAGCACCTTGAGGGCGACGTTGCCCGTGAAGCCGTCGGAGACGATCACGTCGAACGAGCCCTTGAACAGGTCGTTGCCCTCGGCGTTGCCGGCGAACTCGGGCACGGACTCGCGGAGCGCGGCGAAGCACGCCTGCGCGTCGAGCGAGCCCTTCGTGTCCTCGGAGCCGATGTTGAGCAGGCCGACGCGCGGGTTCTCCACACCAACGACAACGCGCGCGTAGGCGCACCCCATCTGGGCGAACTGCACAAGATGCTCGGGCCTGCAGTCGGCGTTGGCGCCGAGGTCGAGGAAGACGGTCGGGCGAGGGCCGGGGATCGCGGTCGTGAGCGCCGGGCGGTCGATGCCCTTTATGCGGCCGATGCCGAGCGTAGCGGCAGCGAGGACCGCCCCGGTGGACCCGGCGGAGAAGAACCCGCCCGCGCGCTGCGAGCGGACGAGCTTGCAGCCGACCACGATGCTCGAGTCGCGCTTGGAGCGGACCGCCTCGGCGGGGTGCTCGCCCATCCCGATGACCTGGGTCGTCGGATGCGCCTCGCACCTGCCGGGGTACGTCTCGCTGAAGGGGACGATCTCCTCGGCCGGCCCGGTGAGCACGACGGAGAGCGCAGAATCAGCGTCCAGCGCGCGGGCGACGCCCTCGAGCACGGTCGAGACCGGCTCGTCGCCGCCGGCGGCGTCAACGCACACGCACGCCGGGCCCTCGGAGCGCCCGGGGCGCGCGGCCCGCCCCATCTCGTTATCAACTGCCACAGCTACCCCCTGGGATTCGGACGCGGGCGGCTGACGGACGTTCGCGCCGCATGTGCCCGCTCAGGACAGAAAATGCCCATTCATACCAAAGAGGCCGGTCCCGCGCATGCGAGCACCGGCCTCTGAAACGCCTCGTCAGCGAAGACTAGTCGACGAGAATGACCTGACGGCCCTTGTAGGTGCCGCAAGTGGGGCAAACGCGGTGAGGAAGCTTGGCCGCGCCGCACTGCGGGCAGATGCAGGTCTGCATGGTCTTGACATGGGTGTTCTGCGCGCGGCGAGAACGAGTCTTCATACGGCCGGTTTTACCTTTAGGAACTGCCATCGTGAACCTCTCTTAAAACTCGGTCCCGGTTTCGGACCGAACTGCTTCTTTGCACGAACGTGTATGATACCACTATTGTCTCGCAGGCGAAAGCGACGAACAGAATGCGCAAAGCGACTTCATACCTCGCGACTCCGCAGGACGCGCGTCCGCATCGCCTGGAAGAACCTTACTCGGCGGGGTCCTCGCTCCCCCGCCCGTGGAGCCGCTCCCACTCGAGCTCGAACTCCTCGTCGGAGAGCGCGTCGTCCTCGTCCTCGAGATCCTCGGGGTCGCAGGCGTCGCATCCCTCGTCGCCGGCCGCGAGCTCGTCGGCGTGATCGGCGAGCACCGTGCCGTCGGCGAACGTGAACCCGGCCAGCTTGGCGAAGGGGTTCTGCCGCTCGAAGTCGGGATCGGGGGTCAGGTCGCAGCCGCAGTCGCCCTCGTTGAGGTTCGCGCCGCACACCGGGCAGAGGCCGCGGCAGTCGTCCCGGCACAGGATGACGAACGGGATCTCCATGGCGACGGCGCCCTGGATGGCCGCGGACAGGTCGACGGTGCCGTTCGACTCGTCGATGAGGCCGAAGTCCTCGTCGGAGTCCTCCTCCTCGTCGGTGAGCTCGCGCAGGTAGTAGCACGAGAGCTCGGCGGCGATGTCGAGCGTCGTGGGCTCGAGGCAGCGGTCGCACGGGACGACGGCGCGCCCGCGCACGATGCCGGTTGCCAGTATGCCCTCGCCCGTGTTCGTGAGCGCGACGTCGTAGGTGAGGCCGTCGGGCAGTTCGAGCTCGCGCCCGCCGATCTCGAAGGACGAGACCTCCACCTCGGCCTTGCGGGAAATGGTGTCACCCGGGCTCACGAGGCCTGACTCGACGGAGACGAGAACGGGACCCAGCCCCTCGGCGTGGTCGCGGGGGCTACTGGGCATAGCGCTGGTCCGTCTGCTCGGGCTCCTCGTCGCCCTCGCCGTTGCCGCTCAGGAGCGCGCGGCAGTAGGACATCTGGCTGAGAAGGCCCTGGGTCTTCTCGATGACGGAGCACATCTCTTCCTCGAGCTTGGCGAAGGTCTGCTCGGCGGCGTTCTCAGCCCAGTAGCGGATCTCGCGCGCCTCCTCCTCGGCGTGACGGCGGACGTCCTCGGCCATGTTGTTGGCGAGACGGACGACCTCCTGCTGGCTCGCGAGGGTGTTCGCCTTGTCCTCGGCGTCCTTGACGATGTGGTTGGCCTCCTCCTCCGCGGAGTCGAGGATCTCGTCGCGCTCGCGCAGGATGCGGCGGGCCTTCTGGAACTCCTCCGGAAGCGAGCGCTTGATGTCGTCGAGTATCTCGTACGCCGCGTCGGCGTCGATGATTTTCTTCGCGCCACCGCCGGAAAGAGGCGACTTGGCGTTGTTGATAAGGTCTTCAAGTTCCGCTATGAAGGCTTCGATCTCGCTACCGGGCATGGAATTCCCTCCGGGGGTTCATGGAAACGTGCACATTCATACGAGGACCGCGTGCGGGCGGCCCTTTTTCGGTTGGACCGCAATACTATCAGAAAAGCACGGACGCGCCGCGCGCCAATTCGCCGCGCGACGCAAAGGAAACCGCAATTACACGCGAGCAGGTTCCTCGCGGGCGTGACCAGGCGGAGGCGGGCCGAGAAGGGTCGCCGTGAACTACTGCGCGTAGCGCCGCCTGAGCGCCTCCTCGACATTGGGGGTCACGAACTGCGAGACGTCGCCGCCGAACGAGGCGATCTCGCGTATCGCAGAGCTCGACACGAACCCGTACGAGGACCCGCCCATGACGAAGATGGCCTCGAGCTCGGGCGCAAGCTTGTAGTTGAGGTTCGCCTGCTGGAGCTCGTACTCGAAGTCGGTCATGAGCCGGAGGCCCTTCACAACCGCCGTCACGCCGCCGAGCGACCGCGCGAACTCGACGAGCAGGCCGGTGAACGGCATGACTTTGACGTTGGGGACGTCGACGTACGCGAGCGCGCCCTCCGTGAGGCCCACGCGCTCCTCGAGCGTGAACGCGGTGCCGCCACGCTTGCCGCGCGACTCGGCGACCGCGACGATCACCTCGTCGCAGAGACGCGACGCGCGCTCGATGACGTCGAGGTGCCCGCGCGTGATGGGGTCGAACGTGCCGGGCACGAGGAACCGCTTGGGCGTGTGGCCGCAGCTCGCACAGCCTTCCTGCAAAACCATGGGGATCTCCTTCATCCGCCGCTTACAACCTTAAAAACGTCTCCGTACCTCCGGATGACCTCCGCCCGCACGGGGCGGTTCTCCGAACACTCGAGTCGCGGGTCGCCCGCCAGGCGCGCCGCCACGTCCTCGTGCGCCGCCTCGACGAGGTCGGCGTCGCGCGCGAGGTCGACGAACCTGAGCACCGCGTCGCCCGACTGGCGAAAGCCGAGGATGTCGCCCTCGCGGCGCAGCCGGAGGTCCTCCTCGGCGAGCTCGAACCCGTCGGACGTGCGCTCGAGCGCCTTCATGCGCGCCTTGGCATTGGGGGTCCTGAGGTCCGCCGAGATGAAGACGGTCCCCGGGAACCTGCCGCGACCCACGCGCCCGCGCAACTGGTGGAGCTGGGAGAGGCCGAACCGCTCGCCGTCCTCCACGAGCATGACGGTGGCGTTGGGCACGTCGACGCCGACCTCGATGACCGTCGTCGAGACGAGCACCTGAATCTCGCCCGCCTTGAACGCGTCCATGACCGCGGCCTTCTCGGCAGGCTTCATGCGCCCCGTGAGGAGACCGACGCGGTACGCGGGGAAGACGGTCCTGCCGAGCACCTCGAACTCCCGCTCGGCGGCCTTGGGGTCGGAGGGGTCCTCCCCCGACGCGAGCTCGCCCGCCGCGGGGTCCTCGTCGAACCCCTCCTCGTCGCGCGTGCCTGAGGTGCCCACGAGCGGGCAGACGACGTACGCCTGACGGCCCTCGTCCATGGCCTGCCGCATCGCCTCGTAGGCCTCGCCGCGGTCGGCCTTGGAGATGACCCTCGTCGAGACGCCGGCGCCCACGACCGGGCGCTCCCGCAGGTAGCTCCTGTCGAGGTCGCCGTAGATCGAGAGCGCGAGCGTGCGCGGGATGGGGGTCGCGGTCATGACGAGCAGGTCGGCACCGCGTCCCTTCTCGCGCAGGGCGTGGCGCTGCTCGACGCCGAAGCGCTGCTGCTCGTCGATCACGACGAGCGAGAGCCGGGCGAACCTGACGTCGGACGTGAGCAGGGCGTGCGTGCCGAACGCGACGCAGACCTCCCCCGAGGCCAGGCCGGCAAGGGTCGCCTCGCGCTCCTTTGCGGGGGTGGCCCCGGTGAGGAGGCGCCAGCTGATGCCGACTGCGTCGAGGAGCGGGCCGACCTTCTGCGCGTACTGCACGGCGAGGACGCCCGTGGGGGCCATGACGGCGGCCTGACAGCCCGTGTCGGCGACTGCGCCGAGCGCGAGCGTCGCGACCGCGGTCTTGCCGGTACCGACGTCGCCGAGGAGGAGCCTCCCCATGGGGCGTGGGCGCGCCATATCGGCGAGGATCTCGGAGAGGGCGGTCGACTGGTCGGAGGTGAGGGGGAACGGCATTGCCTCGCGAAGGCGCGCAGTGAGGGGGCCCGAGACCTCGTGGGCGACCGGCCTCACGTTGGGAAGCTCGGCGTCGCGGCGGGCGACGAGGGCGATCTGCAGGAGCGCGGCCTCGTCGTAGGCGAGGCGCCGGCGGGCGGCCTCCGCCTCGTCGGGGTCGGCGGGAAAGTGGATGCACCGCAGGGCGCGTGCGAGCGACATGACGCCCCTACGCGCCCGGACGTCGGCCGTCCAGAAGTCGCACACGTCGCCGAACTGCTCGAGCGCGCAGGAAGCGAGGCGGCGCGCCCACTGCTGCGAGAGGCCCTCGGTCGCCTGGTGGACCGGCAGCATGGGCACGGTGGGAGCCGCAGGACTGCCGTCGCGCGTGAGGGCGCCCTCCTCGTCGAGAATCTCGAAAAGGGGGCCGTTCATGCGCTTGAACCCGTAGGAAAATGCCATCTTCCCGTTGAAGGCGACCGACTGGCCCCGCTTGAACCGCCGCGCGAGCCACGGCTGGCCGAAGAACGAGACGACGAGCACGCCCGAGGCGTCGTAGCAGGAGACCTCGACGACCGTGAGGCGCGGGCGCGGTGACTTGACCTCGACGCGGTCGACGCGCACCGTCACCGTCGCGTCGCCGCCGATGGGGGCGGCGGCGACCGGAGTGACCCGTGAGAAGTCGACGTAGCGACGAGGGACTCGGTAGAGCTCGTCGGCGACCGTCGCCACGCCCATCCTGCCGAGGAGCGCCGCGCGGTCGGGGTTCACGTAGCGGACCGCGGAGACCTCGCGGCCGAGCGCCGCCGTGCACCGAAAACGCACGGCCCCCGGCGACACCTCGACCGGAAGCCGTGCGCTGTGCGTTTGCTGTGCGTCTGCCGGCGCCACGGGAGGCCCGCTACTCGATCGCGAGCACCACGGGGTAGAGCGGCTGCTCGCCGCGATGCCCGTCGATGTCGAGGTCGGGGACGACTCCCTCGAGCTCGGACACGATACTGTCGAAGTCGTCGTCGCAGAGGTCCTTGCCGGCGAGGATCGTGAGCGAGTCGCCCGAGAACTCGTCCTGCATACCCTTGACCATGCGCACGGTCACCTCGGACACGTCGGTGCCCACGTAGCGGATGGCGTCGCCCACGATGCCGATGACGTCGCCCGCGTGGATCGCCGTGCCGTCGGCCGCCTGGGAGTCGCGCACCGCGCAGGTGACCTCGCCGTCGTGGACCGCGGAGAGCGCCTCGGTCATCGCCTCGACGTTGTCCTGGAGCGACGCAGAGGGGTCGAACGCGAACATGGCCGAGAAGCCCTGGAGCACGCTGCGCGTGGGGACGACCGCCATGGGGAAGTCGACCGCGCTGCAGGCGGACTGGGCGGCCATCATGATGTTGCCGTTGTCGGGCAGGGCGATGACGCTCTCGGCGTGCGCGGCCTTGGCGGCCGCCATGATGTCGGCGGTCGAGGGGTTCATGGTCTGGCCGCCCTCGACGACGACGTCGACGCCGAGCGACCTCAGGATGTCGGCCTGGCCCGAGCCCGCCGCGACCGCGACGACGCCGAGCGGCTTGAGGGGCGTCGCGGAGGCGCTCTCCTCGGCGGCCTTGTCCTGCGCGATGAGCTCGGTGCGCTCGTGAGCCTCCATATCCATGTTGTGGATGAAGACCTTGAACACCTGGCCGCGCTCGAGCATGTACGCGAGCACGCGGTCGGGGTGGTCGGTGTGGACGTGGATCTTGTAGTCGGGGTGCTGGCCCACGAGGAGCTCGCAGTCGCCCTGGGTGCCGAGGAAGTCGCGGACGCCGTTCTCGTCGATGGGACTCTCTGCGTTGAACAGGAACTCCGTGCAGTAGCGGAACTCGGAGCCCTCCCAGTCGTCGTTGAGCTCGATGTCGACCTTCGCGGCGGCGTGGGCCACGGCGACGTCGGCCGCGCGCGAGGAGGCCTCGCGGTCGAGGACGCTGTTGCAGAACGCCTCGAGGAAGACGGCGAACCCGAACGCGCCGGAGTCGACGACGCCGTTCTCCTTGAGGACGGGGAGCAGGTCGGGGGTGCGGGCGACGGACTCGTACGCCTCGGACACGAGGGCGTCGAGCGTCTCCTCGAAGGTGGCCTTGTGCTTCTCGCACTGGTCGGCGCGCTTGCTCACGTCGCGCAGGACGGTGAGGATCGTGCCCTCGACCGGCTTGCGGACCGCCTGGAAGGCGACCTTGACGGCGCGGCGGAACGCGGCGGCGACGTCGGAGGCCGAGACGGGCTCCTCGACGTCGGCGAGGCCCTCGGAGAGGCCGCGCAGAATCTGGCTCGTGATGACGCCCGAGTTCCCGCGCGCGCCCATGAGCGAGCCGTGGGTGATGGCCGCCGCGACCTTCTGCATCGGCGCGCTGGCGGGGAGCTGCCTCAGCTCCTCCACCACGGTCGCGAGCGTGAGGGCCATGTTCATGCCCGTGTCGCCGTCGGGGACGGGGAAGACGTTCAGCTTGTTGATCTCCTCGCTGCGGTCTTTCACCGCTGCGGCGGCCGCGACGAAGCTGGAACGGACTTTCTGCTCAATCATCGGGGTTATCTCCGTTGTCGTACGCGTGGCTGACAGTTAGGATTCGCGGACCTTCATGCTCTCGACGCGCACGAGGACTTCCGCGTCGTCGATCTGGGCGACGTTCCTGAGCGCGAACTGCACCCCGTCGACCAGGTTCTGCGAGACGGCGGAGATGTTCACCCCGTACTCGAGGATGACGTTGAGCGTGACCGTGAGCCTGCCGTCCTCGTCGTGCTCGATCGTGATGCCGCGCCTCCTGCGCGTGGAGGAGAGCAGGCCGGCGAGGCCCTCCTGAACGGTCGCGGGCGCGGGGGAGGCCATGGCCACAACGCCGTAGCACTCCTTCGCGGCGTACGCCACCAGGTCGGCGAGCACGTCGTCCGCTACGGTCAGGTTCCCGTTGACTTTGGCGTCCATGCTAAAACTCCTTGTCCTTCGGCACGATGCGAGCGCCGGATGGCCCAGCGTGCCCTACCCGTCCAACTCGGCCATCGACTCGTCGACACTTGCGAACTGCTTAGTATATAGGGAAGCATATATACCCCGTCGGGCCAAAAGCTCCTCATGAGTGCCGGACTCCATTATATCGCCACCCTCCATCACGAGGATGAGGTCGGCGTCGCGCACTGTGGAGAGGCGGTGCGCGATGACGAACGAGGTCCTCCCCCGCATGAGGTCGTCCATGGCGCGCTGGATGAGGCGCTCGGTGCGCGTGTCGACGCTCGAGGTGGCCTCGTCGAGGATGAGCAGCGGTCGATCGGCGAGCACGGCGCGCGCGATGGTGAGGAGCTGGCGCTGGCCCTGGGAGATGTTCGCCGCGTCCTCGTCGAGCACGGTGTCGTACCCGCCGGGAAGCGTCTGGATGAAGTGGTCGGCGCGGGCGGCGCGGGCGGCGGCCTCGACCTCCTCGTCGGTGGCGTCGGGCCGGCCGAAGCGGATGTTCTCGCGCACCGTGCCGCTGAAGAGCCACGCGTCCTGGAGCACCATCGCGAAGGCGGACCGCAGGCTGTGCCGGTCGTAGGAACGCACGTCGACCCCGTCGAGCGCGATGGAGCCGCCGTCGACGTCGTAGAAGCGCATGAGGAGCTTGACGAGCGTCGTCTTGCCGGCGCCCGTGGGCCCCACGATCGCGACCGTCTGGCCGGGCTCGACGCGGCACGAGAAGTCCCTGATGACGGGAGACCCCTCGACGTACCCGAACCGCACATGGTCGAAGACGACCTCGCCGCGGACGGGCCCCTCAAGCTCCCCGGTCCCCTCGAAGCCGCCCGAGGCGGGCGACTCCTCCTTCGCGTCGAGAAGCTCAAACACGCGCTCGGCCGCAGCGGCCATGCTCTGGATCATGTTTCCGACCTGCGCGAGCTGGGACACCGGCTGTGTGAAGTTGCGGACGTACTGCAGGAACGCCTGGATGTCGCCCACCGCGATGGACCCGCCCGCCGCGAGAGCCGCGCCGTAGACGGCGACGGCCACGTACCCGAGGTTGCCGACGAGCTGCGTGGCGGGCCTCAGCAGCGAGGAGAGGAACTGACTCTTCCACGACGCGTCCGCGAGGCTCTCGTTGGTGGACCGGAACGACTCGAGGAACGCGGGCTCGCGGCAGAACGCCTTCACGACGTCGTGCCCCGAGAACGTCTCCTCGACCTGGGCGTCGATGACGCCGAGCAGGCGCTGCTGCGCGCGGAAGTGGCGCTGGGACCGCCTGACCACGAGGGCGGCGGCAAGGGCGGAGAGCGGGAGCGTGAGGAGCACGACAACCGTGAGCTGGGGGCTGATGAGGAGCATGATCGCCGTGATGCCCACCACGCTCGTCACCGAGGAGACCGCCTGCCCCGCCGCCTGCGAGAGGCCCTGGCCGAACGTGTCGACGTCGTTGGCGACGCGCGACAGGACGTCGCCCGTGGGCGTACGCTCGAAGAACGAGAGCGGGAGCCGGTCGAGCTTCGCGAGCACGTCGCGGCGAAGCGTGTAGCAGACCCGCTGCACGACGCCCGCCATCGCCCACTCCTGCACGATCCTGAAGCCGCAGCTCGCAAGGTAGATGCAGAGCGCGGTCGCAAGGACGCGCCCCACCGCCGCGAAGTCGACCTCGCCCGTCCCGGCGACCATCGCCGTGAGGCCCGAGAAGAGCTCTGTCGTGGCGTCGCCGAGAACCTTGGGACCCACGATCGAGAAGAGCGTGGAGAGGGCCGAGCACGCGACCACGAGGACGACGCCCGCACGGAAGCGCGCGAGGTAGCGCCACACGCGCGAGAGCGTGCCGCCGAGGTTCTTTGGCTTCTCGCCGGGGGCCATGCCTCCCGGCCCGTGGGGCGACGGGGGGCCGGGATGGGCCGCCGGCCCGGACGCGCGGCCGCCCATGCGGCCATCGGATGCGCTCATCGGGAACCGCCTCCCTCTTGCCCCTCGGATTCGTTGAACCTGGCGTCGAGCGCCGCGAGCTCGGCCTCGGAGAGCTGGCTCGAGGCAATCTCGCGGTAGACGGGGCAGCCCGCCATAAGCTCGCGGTGGTTGCCGACGCCCGCGACGCGCCCCTCGTCGAGCACGACGATCTGATCGGCGTCGACCACCGTGGAGACCCGTTGGGCCACGAGGATGAACGAGGCCTCGGGGGCGAACCTGCGCAGGTTGGCCCTGACGGCCGCGTCGGTGGCGGCGTCGAGGGCGGAGAACGAGTCGTCGAACACGTAGACGAGGGCGTCCGCCGCGAGCGCACGCGCGATGGCGAGCCGCTGGCGCTGCCCGCCCGAGACGTTCGTGCCGCCCTGGGACACGGGCGCGTCGAAGCCGCCCGGCATGCGCTCGACGAACTCGGTCGCGCAGGCGGCGTCGGCCGCGGCGCGAACACGCTCAAGGGGCATGGCGGGGTCGGAGAAGGCGATGTTGGAGCGGACGGTCCCGCCGAAGAGGACCGAGCGCTGCGGGACGTACGAGACGCGGGACCTGAGGTCGGCCTGAGACATCGAGCGCACGTCGACCCCGTCGAAGAGGACCCGGCCCGCGGTGGCGTCGAAGAAGCGGGGCACCAGCCGCGCGAGGGTCGACTTGCCCGAGCCGGTCGACCCCACGACGGCCGTGGTCGTCCCCGGCGCGACCGTGAACGTCACATCGCGCAGGGAGTCGGCGTCGGCGTCGGGGAAGCGGAACGAGACGCCCTCGAAGCGGATCTCGCCCCGGGACGGGGCCGCGGGCCTCGCGGGTGAGGCGGGGTCGGCGACGGTCGGCTCGAAGGAGGCGACCTCCTCGAGGCGTCCGGCCGCGACGATGGCGCGGGGCAGGACGACGGCGAACATGGTCATCGTCATGAACGACATGCACGCGTGCATGGCATAGTTGATGAACGCGATGAGGTCGCCCACCTGAAGGGCTCCCGCCTGGACGTCGAACGAGCCGAACCACACGATCGCGACCGAGGTCGCGTTCATGAGCAGCATCGTTGTGGGCATCATGAACGCCATGGCCCTGCTCGTGAAGAGGGACGTGCCCATGAGGTCGGAGTTCGCCCGGTCGAAGCGCGCGCCCTGCGCCTCCTCGCGCCCGAACGCGCGCACCACGGAGACGCCCGTGATCGACTCGCGCGAGACGAGGTTCACGCGGTCGACGAGGTCCTGCATCGAACGGAACTTGGGCAGCGTGACGACGAGGAGCGCGATCACCACGCACAGCACGGCGGCGACGGCCACGGCGACGACCCAAGCGATGTCGGGCGCCCTGAGGGCGACCATGACGCTCGCAGAGACACCCATGATGGGGGCGAAGAAGACCATGCGCAGCGACGACGAGATCGCCGTCTGGACGAGCTGGACGTCGTTGGTGCAGCGGGTGATGAGGGAGGCGGCACCGAACCGGCGGACATCGGCCTCGGAGAACGCGAGGACGCTCTCGTAGACGCGCTTGCGCAGGTCGCGCGCCACGAACGCGGCGACGCGCGACGAGAGGGCGTCGCCGGCGACGGTGACGCACAGGGAGCAGGCGACGAGGCCGAGCATCTTGAGGCCCGTGAGCAGGAGATAACCCGTCTGGATGGCGCCGACGTCGACGCCGACCGTCTCGTACTCGGCGAGGACGAACTGGGCCGCGCGCTGCGCCGCGACGCCCTCGGAGGAGTCCGAGGAGGCGGAGGAGGCGGACTCGCCCGTCGCCAGGGGCTCGCCGGACTCGGCGATACCGTCCGACTCGACCGCGAGCGTCGCCTCGGGCCCCTCGAGGACCGCGGCGAGCTCTTCGCGGCTCTCCCCCGTCGACCAGGCGTCCTCGAGCTCCACGACCGAGGAGTCGCCCTCGCGCGGGGAGAACGCGCCCCTCACCAGGGAGGCGTCATCGTCGTCGAGCAGGGCGCAGACGCGCTCGAGCGTCTCGGCGCGCATCGCGCGGGGGACGGCGTCGGTCACGCCCTGCTGCTGGATCCCCACGTCGACGATGTCGCTCGTGAAGCTCGGAATCGAGAGCTCGCACAGGACCTGGCCCACGATGAGGACGAATATGACCGCAATCGTGAGCGCGTGCTCCCTGAGACATCGAAGAAGCGCCACCCGGCCCCCTTGCCCGCGCCCGCCCCGGGCCGGGACGCGGCGCGCATCCGAATGCATCCGATTAGATGCGTACGTATACAAGAAAGGCCTCCCTCGGGAGGCCCTTCTCGGAGATTCGCGAAACGCGAGACGTTACGCGCGGGAAACCTTCCCCGCCTTCAGGCACTTGGTGCACACCTTCATCTTGCGGCGCTCGCCGTCGACGACGACGAACACGTTCTGGATGTTCGGCAGATGCCTGCGGTTGGTCACGCGATGGGAGTGGCTGATGGAGCGGCTGGCCACCGGGCGCTTACCGCAGACCTCGCAAACCTTAGACATTTCAAAAGCTCCTTCGCACGGTTTGATGTGCGGCAACAACCGCAATCAGATTCAATAACTGCAGAAGTGTAGCACAAGCCGGCTCTCCTATGCAAAAAATCATGCATCGGAGAAATGCGGCACGATTATTCCGACAAAATCATTATGAACCCTATGTTTGTGAAGTAAAAGTCAATCCGTCGATACCCCACATCATTAACAGGCATAATGGGCCGGACATCTGACAGGGGGCGGGCCACGGGCGCCGAGGCGGCCCGTGAGGCCGCGGAGGGCACGCTCAAAAGCGGCGCCGGCCCGGCCGTCCGTCGAAAGGAGCATGCACATGCGCATCATCGTTGCGGGCGGGGACGGGTTCTGCGGCTGGCCGACCGCCCTCCACCTCTCGAAGCTCGGCCACGAGGTCTCGATCGTCGACAACCTCTCGCGGCGCGCGATCGACCGCGAGCTCGGCTGCGACTCGGTCACGCCCATCCGGACGCTCGACGAGCGCGTCGAGGCCTGGCGCGAGCTCACGGGGAGGGAGATCGAGGTCTACAAGGGCGACCTTCGCCACTACGACTTCCTCACCGAGGTGTTCCGCCGGGCGCGCCCCGAGGCGTTCGTCCACTTCGCCGAGCAGCGCAGCGCCCCCTACTCGATGATCGACCGCGAGCACGCCGTCTTCACGCACGACAACAACGTGATCGGCAACCTCAACGTGCTGTGGGCCATCCACGAGTTCGCGCCCGAGTGCCACCTCGTGAAGCTCGGCACCATGGGCGAGTACGGCCAGCCGAACATCGACATCGAGGAGGGCTACCTCACGATCGAGCACAACGGGCGGACCGACACGCTCCTCTACCCCAAGTCGCCCGGCTCGTTCTACCATCTCACCAAGGTGCACGACTCGAACAACATCTTCTTCGCCTGCAAGACGTGGGGCATCAGGGCGACCGACCTCAACCAGGGGGTCGTCTACAACGTCGACACCGACGAGACGAGGCTCGACCCCCGGCTCGCGAACCGCTTCGACTACGACGGCGTCTTTGGGACCGCGCTCAACCGCTTCGTGACGCAGGCCGCCTCGGGGCACCCGCTCACCGTCTACGGGCGCGGCGGGCAGACGCGCGGCTACATCAACATCGTCGACACGGTGCGCTGCATCCAGCTCGCCTGCGAGAACCCGGCCGAGCCGGGCAGGATGCGCGTCATGAACCAGTTCACCCAGTGGTTCAGCGTGAACCAGCTCGCCGAAGCCGTGCAGCGCGTCGCACGCGAGATGGGGATCGAGGCCGAGGTCGAGCACATCGCCAACCCGCGCGTCGAGCGCGAGGACGACCACTACTTCAACGCGGTCAACACGAGCCTGCTCGAGCTGGGCCTCGAGCCGCATCTCCTCGACGACGCGACGCTGAGGCGGCTCCTCGAGACCGCGCTCGAGAACCGCGGGCGCATCGACCAGTCGGTCATCTGCAACTCGCCCACCTGGAGATAGCGCCGCCATGAGGGTCGCCCTGGTCACGGAGACGTTCCTCCCCTCGATCGACGGGGTGGTGACGAGGCTCACCCGCACGCTCGACTGGCTCATCGACCACGGGCACGAGACGCTCGTGGTGGCCCCCGACCTCGGCGTTGACGAGTACCGGGGGGCGCGGGTCGCGGGCGTGAGGGCGGTCACGTGGCCGGTCTACCGCTCGCGCCCGTGGGGGACGCCATCGCCGAGAGTTGCCGCCGCGGTGCGCGAGTTCGCGCCCGACCTCGTGCACGCCTGGCAGCCGACCCTCGTGGGGTTATGGGCCGTGGAGGAATGCCGGCGCTCCGGGACGCCGCTCGTCACCTCGTACCACACCGACATCGCGAGCTACCTTGACTACTACGGGCCGATGCGCCTCCTGCGCCGGCCAATCGCCTGGTACGAGCGGCGCAGCCACAACCTGGCGGCGCTCACGCTCGTGACGAGCGAGGCGATGCGCGCGAAGCTGGCCACCGCGGGGATCGAGCGACTGCGCGTGCTCCCCCGCGGCGTGGACGCCGAGGCGAGAAACCCGCGCTTCCGCGACGAGGGGATGCGCGCACGGCTGACCGGCGGGAGGCCCGAGATGCCCCTCGCCGTCTACGTGGGTCGCGTCTCGGCCGAGAAGGGGCTCGCGGGGCTCGTCCCCGTGTTCAGGGCGCACCCGGAGTGGGCGCTGGCCGTTGTGGGCGACGGCCCCGAGCTGCCCTCGCTCAGGCGGGCGCTCGAGGGGACGGGGACGGTCTTCACCGGGTTCCTCGGGGGCGAGGAGCTCTCGCGCGCCTTCGCCTCTGCCGACGCGTTCGTCTTCCCGAGCACGACCGAGACCCTGGGGCTCGTCATCCTCGAGGCCATGGCGAGCGGGGTCCCCGTGGTCGCAGCCGCGAGCCCGGCGACCCTGGGGCAGATAACCGACGGGGTGGACGGGCTCGTCTACGACCCGCGCGACGAGGGAGCGCTCGAACGGGCGCTCGCCCGCGTGTTCGGCGACCCCGCGCTTGCAGGGGCGATGCGCGAGCGGGGCCTCGCCGAGGCGCGCGCGAACTCCTGGGAGAGCGCCTCTGCCGCCGTGTACGAGGCCTACGAGGAGGCGCTCGGGATGTACGCCGCAGGCTGGGCGCCGCCCCGACACCCCGGGCGGAGACGGCGGAGTTAGAGAACGAGGGGCATC
>CAYMHQ010000011.1:0-7888 GCA_964390275.1 uncultured Coriobacteriaceae bacterium | reverse complement strand
TCAGGGTCCCGGCGACGGACGCGGAGACCGGCGAGCTCGTCTGGTGGGGCAACGACGACTTCGTAGGCGGACCCGAGCGTCTGAGGGACAGAGTGGCCGCCTCAGCGAGCATCCCGTTCCTCATGCCCGTCGCCCGCGTTGACGGCAGGGTGTACGCCGACGGGGGCATCCGCGACTCGATCCCCATCGACCGCGCCGAGGCGGACGGGTTCCGCCGCCACGTCCTCATCCTGTCGCGCCCGCGCGGATACGTGAAAGGCAGACAGCATCTCGAGCTCTACCTGCGAAAAGTGCTCGCGCCATACCCGAGGCTCAAGGTCGCCATGCTCGCGCGGCACATCCGCTACAACGAGAGCGCCCGCAGGGCCGAGCGGCTCGAGGACGAGGGACGGGCGTTCGTGTTCCGCATGAGCGAGACGCGCGTGGGGCGCTTCGAGCTCTCGCCCGAGAAGATGGGGCTCGCGTACGAGGACGGGTACGCGCTCGCGAAGGAGCGCATGGCAGACCTGCGGCGGTGGCTCGCACAGGGCGAGCCGGGCGGAGACGCCGTCACACGCGCGTGACCGACTTTATCTCGCGGGCGCGCAGCATCGAGACGAAGACGACCCCCTCGTGCACCTCAACCGAGGCCGCCGGGGACTCGACGACGTTCGACACGCCCAGGTCGCTCAGAAGCTCGAGCCCCGCGTGGTCGAGGTTCCAGCGCATGCCCGCCTCGCTCACGACGGCGCGGGGCGAGAGCGAGACGACACTCACCGTCCTGCCCGCGTCCGCCGGAGAGAACCTCCACACGCGGCGGCCGGCCGGGGACAGGATGCGCGTGACGCTCCGCCCCTCCTCGATCGTGGGGCGCAGGTCGGCGGCGCGGGCGGCGATCCCGAGAACCGCGAGCGCGTGGTCGGTCCGCCCGCCGGAGACGCCCGTGAGCACGATCTCGGATGTGTCGGGACGGTGGGCCCTGACCCAGGAGACGGCGAGGCCAGTGTCGACGTCGTCCTTGTCCACGGGGTAGGTCTCCTCGAGGCGCATCGTCGAGCGCGCGAAGACGAGACCCTCGGGCGAGACGGAGTCGTCGTCGCCGAGGAAGACGTCCACCGGCACGCCCGCGAGGAGGCACGCGTCGGCGCCCGCGTCGCAGGCGACCGTGTACCCGCAGCGCGCGCGAAGCTCCCTCAGCAGCTCGGCGGGAGGGCGCTCGGGGGAGCCGCCCACGATGAGCGCCCGGGCCGAGGGTCCGGGGTCGGGTGACTCGCCGCCATCTCGCGCGTCATCGGGGCAAAAGGTGAGGTTATCGGGCGCGGAAGCAGCGGACATGGCTGACCTGTCCTCCCTACGACGGGCGCACGGCGCGCCCGCGAATCGAAAAGCAATGAAACCGGCGCCGGCGGGGCATCAACCCCGGCGCGATTGGATACAGTACGTATGCACAAAACACGGCGGCGTCGCGAGACCAGAGCGGCAGCGACGCCCCACCGACGAGCAAAGAGGAACGTACATGCCCCGTTATGATTATAGATGCACCGTCTGCAGCCATCAGTTCGAAGTGGAGCACGGGATGCGCGAACATCCCGAAACGACATGCCCGCTCTGCGGCGCCCCGGCCGAGCGCGTCCTGAGCGCGAGCGGCATCGTGCTCAAGGGAAGCGGGTTCTACAACACCGACCAGCGCGGCAAGAAGGGCCCCACCGAGGCGACGATGGGCGGGACCGAGACCGAGTCCGGCACGAAGGCCGGGAAGGACGGCGGCGCGAACGCCGGAAGCGGCGAGGCCACCGGCGACACCGGCTCCTCCGAGAAGGGCTGCGCGGCAGCGGATTCGGGCTCGCAGGCCCAGCCGGCGAAGACCGAGGCCGCGAAGCCGAGCGCGCCGAAGGCGGAGGCCTAAGGGGAAGACCGCGGCCGTCCCGCGAACGCGGGCCGCAAGCAGAGCGCGAAAACAGAAGGAGGGGCGGGTCGAACGGACCCGCCCCTCCTTTTTCATGCAAGCAATGGATAGCGCGCGGGCAGGCGGGCAAACAGGCCATAGGCCGAGCATCACCCGCCCGCGACGGTCAGCCTACCCCCGCTTCACAAGGCAGGCGCAGAAGTGCCCGTCGCACTCCCCCGGCGCAGGGACCGTCCTCATGAAGCCCTCGGGGCAGGAGCGCTCGGCGAGCTCGTCGCCGGCCGAGGCGTCGCAGGACGCGGCGACCCGCTCGACGGGGACAATCTCGAAGCCGGCGCCCTCGGGACTCGCGAGGAACGCGGCGACGACGTCTTCGTCCTCCTCGCGGAGCACCGAGCAGGTCGCGTACGAAAGGACCCCGCCCGCGGCGAGCCGGGGCGCGACCGAGCGCAGCATCGCAAGCTGGAGCGCGGCGCACGAGGCGACGTCGTCAGGCGAGAGCGACCAGGCGATCTCGGGGCGGCGGCGCAGCGTGCCCGTGCCCGTGCAGGGGGCGTCAACGAGGATGCGGTCGAACAGGGGCGGCAGGCTCGCGAGCCCGGAGAGGTCGCACGCGTCGCCCGTCACCTGCACCACGCCGGCGACGCGGGCCTCCTCGAGGCGCCTCTCGGCGAGGCGCGCCTTGTACTCGTGAACGTCGAGCGCCCAGACGCGCGCGGCGCCGCCCTGGCGGTGGGTGTGACCGGCCATGAGGACCGTCTTGGTCCCGCGGCCGCTCCCCACCTCGAGCAGGCGATCGCCCGGCTCGGGCGCGGCGAGGAACGCGACGGCCTGCGCGCCGTAGTCGGCGACGACCGCCTGGTTCTCCTTGACAAGCTGACAGGAGGGCACGGCGGCGGGGTCGTCCGCGACCCAGGACCCCGGCACGCTCCCCGCGGCGCGTACCGCGAGGCCCGCCTCGGCGAACGCCTCCTGGGCGCGCTTGTCGGAGACCCACATGGGGACGTTGGCGACGAAGACCGGCGCGGGCTCGAGATACGCGCGCCCGAACGCGTCGGCGGCGTCGTCACCGAGCTGGGCTGCGACCCTGTCGAGGAGCCAGGCGGGCAGGCCGAAGCGATGGGCCGCGCTCTCCCCCATGAAGGCGTCGACGTTCTCCGAGACGCGCCGCAGGACGGCGTTCACCAGGCCCGAGGCGCTCTTGGCGCACGTCTTGACGAGCTCGACGCCCTGGCTCACCGCGGCGTGCGGCGACTTGCCGAGGAACGCCATCTCGTAGGTCGCGATACGCAGGACGTCGCGGACCTCGGGGTCGAGCCGCTCGGGGCGGGCGACGTAGCGGTCGACGAGCTCGTCGAGCACGCCGCTCGTGGCGGTGACGCCGAGGCAGAGCCGCCTCGCGAACGCGCGGTCCTCCTCGGAGAGCCTGCCGAGAATGTCGGCGCACACCGGCGAGTTGAGCAGCTCGCGGACATACGCGTCGCGCTCGCGCGCCACGCTGAGAACCGCGTGCGCCGCCCTGCGCGAATTGGAAAGTCCTGCCATGTTATCGCACCCCCCATGTCGAACGTTCTTCCTTCATGCCGGCCGCGAAGTCGGCGGCGCCCATGGCGCGCTTGCCGTCGGGCTTGAGCTCGAGCACCTCGAGCGCCCCCTCGGAGCAGCCGAGGATCACCCTCCTGCGGGCGCGGAGCACCTCGCCGCGCCCCGGCAGGCCGCCCGGAAGCCCCTCCGCCGCGCCGCCCTGCGCCTGCGAGCCCCCGTCGCCGGAAGACCCGAGCGGCCGGGCGCGCAGGACGCGCGCGGGACGACCGGCGATGACGCAGCGTGCCGGGGCGGCGTCGCCCGAGGCCTGCACGCGGTGCATGTTCTCCGTCGCGGTCGCGTCGGGCGCGAGGAGCACCTCGGACTTGTCGATCTTCGCGGCATAGGTCGCGAGGGCGTCGTCCTGCCGAACCCATGCGAGCGCGCCGCCCTCGGCGAGGGTCGCGAGCACGCCCGCGAGCGCCTCGCCTCCCCTGCGGGAGACCTCGGCCGCGACCTCGTCGTAGTTGCGCCCTGCGACCTCGACCGACCCCTGCGCGCAGTAGGGGCCCGTGTCGAGCCCCTCCTCGATACGCATGATCGAATACCCCAGCTCGGGCTCGCCCTCGAGAAGGGCGCGCTGCATCGGGGCGGCGCCGCGGCCGCGCGGCAGCAGGCTCGCGTGCACGTTGAGGCAGCCGAGCCGGGGCATGTCGAGAACCGCAGTGGGCAGGATCGCCCCGTACGCGGCGACGCAGAACACGTCGGCCCCCACGGCGGCGAGGCGCTCCTGGACCTCGGCTCCCCTGAGGGACTTGGTCTCGAGCACGGGCAGCCCCAGCTCGAGAGCGCGCGCCTTGACGGGAGAGGGCACGAGAGCGCTCCCCCTTCCCGAGGCGGCGTCGGGCCGGGTCACGACGAGCGCGACCTCGACGGCGGGGGACTCATGGAGCGCCTCGAGCGGTCCCAGCGCGAAGGACGGCGTCCCCATGAAGACGGCGCGCAGCGGGGCACCCACGGCTACTCCGTCTCGCCCGGCCGCGCGCCGGCGGCGAGCGCCTCCTGGTACTCGCGCATGCCGCGCAGGCGCGCCGCGGGCGTGAGGCGCTCGAACATCGTCCTGCCGTGCAGGTGGTCGATCTCGTGCTGCAGGCAGACGCAGAAGAGGTTGCCGCTCGCCTCGTACTGCATGAGCCTGCCCTGAAGGTCGAGGGCGCGCACGGTCACGCTCGCGGAGCGCTCGATGTCGAACGACACGCCGGGGATGCTGAGGCAGCCCTCGCACCAGGTCATCTTCTCCTCGGACTGCTCCGTGATGACGGGGTTGATGAGGTAGATCGGCTTCTTGGGGCCGTCGCCGCCCCACTGGCAGTCGATGACGACGAGCTGCTTGAGAACGCCCACCTGGGGCGCCGCGATGCCGCACCCGTCGTAGGCGTACATCGTCTCGGCCATCTGCTTCGCAAGCCGCTTGATGTCGTCGTCGATCGACTCCACGGGGGCGCACTCCTGGCGCAGCCGCTCGTCGGGGGACAGCACGATTTCCATAGTCATATGCCCTGAGGCTCCTTTCGCCCGTCGGCGCCCGGCGGGACCGGCGGGAAGACCAAGACGCAATCTTTCAGGCTCACATACTAGCCGAAGTTCCAGCCGGCCGAACCGCGCCGGCGCGACCTACAGGCAAAACCCGTCCCCGGGCACGCGCGCCCGAGTGCTGGGCGCGGCGAGGCGAAGCCGACGCGGCGATGCCGGGCGATGCCGGCGCTCCCGCCCTACGAGAGGTCATAGGGGTCGACGTCGATCGACATCGAGACGCCGCGCGGCAGGGTGAGCGGCGAGAGCGCCGCCCCGAGGACCGGCCCCAGCTCCGCGTCGCGGGCGGCGCGCACCAGGACGTGCTGGCGGTAGCGGCCGTCGGCTCGCGACACGACGCACTCGACGGGACCGAGCACCTCGGCCTCGGCGTCCGTCCCGCGCACGGCGGCCGAGACGGCGCGCGCGACCTCGGCGCAGGCGACCGAGACGTCGCGCTCGTCGCACCCCCAGACCACCACGTTCGCGAGGCGCGCATAGGGCGGGTAGCCTGCCTCCTCGCGAAGGGGCAGCTCCGCCTCGAGGAAGCGCCCCCGGTCGTGCGCGGCGGCACCCACGACCGCGGGATGCGAAGCCGAGTAGGTCTGGATGACCACCCTGCCGGGGCGCTCGCCGCGGCCGGCGCGCCCCGCGACCTGCTCGAGGAGGTCGTAGGTCCGCTCGGCGGCGCGGAAGTCGCAGACCTTGAGCATCGTGTCCGCATTGATGACGCCCACGAGCGTAACCTCGGGGAAGTCGAGCCCCTTCGCGATCATCTGCGTCCCGAGCAGGACGGCCGAGGGGGCCTCGTCGAACTCCTCGAGGCAGCGCTCGTGGCCGCCCTTGCCCTTCGTCGTGTCGGCGTCCATGCGCACCACGCAGAACCCCTCAGGAAGGATCGCCCGCAGCTCGTCCTCGACGCGCTGGGTGCCGGCGCCGAACTGACGCAGATAGCGCCCCGAGCAGCTGGGGCACACGGCAGGCACGCGGTACTCACGCCCGCAGGTGTGGCAGACGAGCTTGCAGCCGCGTTCATGGAAGGTGAGCGAGGTCGAGCAGCGCTCGCAGCGCGGGACGAACCCGCAGTCGCGGCAGAGCAGGAAGCGCGCGAAGCCGCGCTGGTTGAGCATGAGGACGGCCTTCTCGCCCCGCTCGACGACGCCGTTCAGCGCCTCGGTGAGGGGGCGCGAGAACATCGAGCGCCAGCCGGAGGCGAACTCCTCGGCCATGTCGACGACCTCGACAGGAGGCAGCTCGCGCGCGCCGGGGCGCTCGGGCATGGAGACGCGCCTCCAGGCCGCGCCCGCATGGCTCCCCCGCTCGCAGCGGTCGAGCGACTCGATCGAGGGCGTGGCCGAGCCGAGCACGAGTGCGCCGCCGCGCTCGCGCGCGAGAAACGCCGCGACCTCGCGAGCGTGATAGCGCGGTGACTGCGACTGCTTGTAGCTCGACTCGTGCTCCTCGTCGACGATGTAGAGGCCGGGGTCGCGCAGCGGGGCGAAGAGCGCCGAGCGCGCGCCGACGACGACGCGGGCCTCGCCGGTGCGGGCCATCTCCCACTGGTCGAAGCGCTCCCCCAGCCCGAGCCGCGAGTGCAGGACGGCCACCCGGTCGCCGAAGCGCGCGCGGAAGCGGCCGACCGTCTGCGGCGTGAGCGAGATCTCGGGAACGAGCACGACGGCATCGCGCCCCTCGGCGAGCGTCTCCTCGATGGCGAGCAGGTAGACCTCGGTCTTGCCCGAGCCGGTGACGCCGTCGAGCACCACCACGTCACCCGCCGCCGCGCGGCGCGCCTCACGGATGGCGTCGATCGCCTCACGCTGGCCAGCGGTGAGCTCGTCGACGGAGCGGCGCGGCGCCCGCGCGCTCGATAGGGCGGTCGCGTCCATGCCGCGGACCCTCCGGCGCCGCTCGACGAGGACGACGCCCTTCTTCGCGAGGCGCGTCACCGCCCCGGCCGCCCCGGGGACGAGGACCGCAAGCTCGACCTGCCGGACGGGGCCGTTCGCGAGAGCCTCGACCACGGCGCGCTCGGCGCGGGCGTTCGCACGCGGCGTGTAGCCAGCCCCCTCCGGGGTGAGCGAGACCCAGCGGTCGTCCGCAGGGCGCACGTCGGCGCGCTGGAGCGCCCAGGCGCCCGAGACGTCGTCCCGGACCGTCTTGGCGACGAACCCGGGCGGGCAGAAGAGGTGCGCCGCGTCGGCGAGCGGGCAGGCGTACTCGCGCGCGATCCACTCGACCGCACGGCCCGCGGCCTCGTCGAACAGGGGCTCCGAGAGAATCTGCCGCACGGGCTGCACGCGGGAGGGGTCGATCCCCTCGGGCGGCCGCTCGTCCACGGCGACGACGTACCCCACCGCGGGACGGCGGCCGAACTCGACCAGCACGCAGCAGCCCACGGCGAGCGTCCCCGCCAGGTCGGCGGGGACGGCGTAGGAGAACGGCGTCGAGAGCGCCCTTGTGGGAATGTCGACGACGACCCGCGCGTAGCCGCCGGCGTCGTCCGCGGGGAACAGCGACCCCACGGCGAGCCTAGAGCCCGTAGCCGTTCGCCTCCGCGAACGCCCTCAGGGAAGCGGCGCGGTCGGTGCGCTCCCACGTGAAGTCCGCGTCCTCGCGGCCGAAGTGGCCGTACGCGGCGGTCTTGGAGAACACGGGGCGACGCAGGTCGAGCTCCTCGATGATCGCGCCGGGACGCAGGTCGAACACCTCGCGCACGGCGGCCTCGATGACGGGCACGGGCACCTTCTCGCTCCCGCGCGTGTCCACCATGAGGGAGAGCGGGCGGGCGACGCCGATCGCGTAGGCGAACTGGACCTCGCACTCGTCCGCGAGGCCCGAGGCGACGACGTTCTTGGCGACCCAGCGCGCGGCGTACGCGCCCGAGCGGTCGACCTTGGTGCAGTC
>CAYMHQ010000010.1:0-32124 GCA_964390275.1 uncultured Coriobacteriaceae bacterium | reverse complement strand
GACGGCGGCATCCGCGGGGGCGTTGACGTCCTGCGGGCGCTCGCTCTCGGTGCCTCGGGCGTCCTCGTGTGCCGGCCGTTCGTCGTGGCGGCGTTCGGCGCCGGGCAGGAGGGCATCGAAGCGCTCCTCGGCAAGTTCCGCCGCGAGCTGGCGGACGCCATGGAGATGTGCGGCGTGGCCGACGTGGCGTCGATCACGCGGGACGTCGTCTGGGAGGGCTGATCCGAGCGGTCCCGTGCCCTCGCCGTTCGTGGGCGTTCTTGTAGACGCGCCCGTTCCCGGTACGCAGCGGGGGAGAGTGTGCTATAAATGAACGTCGGAATTTAACGGGCCCATGGCGCAACGGTTAGCGCAGGGGACTCATAATCCCTGGGTTGGGGGTTCGAATCCCTCTGGGCCCACCATGGTCTTTTCTAACGGGCGCCTCGGGCGCCCTTTTTTGTTCGTGGGATGGCTCTTTGACGAGTGACGGGACCTCTGTAAGGGGCGCTCCCTCAGCGTCGCTTCTCGCCGCCCCGCGTGCCTCCGCGCTGAGATGCCCCGCCGCGTCGGTCGGGATTCCCCTTCTTCCCCTGCGTTTCTCGTCCTTCCCGTCCCGGAGCCTTTCCCGCCTCGCCCTTCGGCAGCGTGGGACCGTCGGGGCGGATGAGGCACTTGGGACCGAACCCGATGAGGTCGCCGCGGTGCGCGCGTTTAAGGGCCTCACGGACGAGCTCGTAGTTCTTGGGGTCGCGGTACTGGATGAGGGCGCGCTGCATCGCGCGCTCGTGCGGGTCGTGCGCCACGTAGACCGGCTCCATCGTGCGCGGGTCGACTCCGGTGTAGTACATCACGGTCGAGAGCGTCGAGGGGGTCGGGTAGAAGTCGCTCACCTGCTCGGGCATGTAGCCCATGTCGCGAACCGCCTCGGCAAGCGCCACGGCGTCCTCGAGCGTCGAGCCGGGGTGGGACGACATGAGGTAGGGCACCGCGTACTGCTTGAGCCCGAGCTCGGCGTTGATGCGCTCGAACCGCTCGCAGAACTCCCGGTAGACCGCGTTGCCCGGCTTCCCCATCACGCTCAGGACGGCGTCGCTCACGTGCTCGGGCGCCACGCGCAGCTGGCCGCTCACGTGGTGGAGCGAGAGCTCGCGGATGAACTCGTCGCCGTGCGGGTCGGCGAGCACGTAGTCGAACCTGATGCCCGAGCGCACGAACACCTTCTTGACGCCCGGCAGCGAGCGCAGGGCGCGCAGAGTCTCGATGTAGGCCGAGTGGTCGGCCTCGAGCTTGCGGCACGGCTTGGGGAACAGGCACTGCCGCGTGGGGCAGACGCCGCGCTCGAGCTGGGCCGAGCACGAAGGCGCCTGGAAGTTCGCCGTGGGACCGCCCACGTCGTGGATGTACCCCTTGAAGTCGGGCGCGGCGGTCATCGCCGTCGCCTCGCGCACGAGCGACTCCCGGCTCCGCGCCTGCACGCGCCTGCCCTGGTGGAACGCGAGCGCGCAGAAGCTGCACGCCCCGAAGCACCCGCGGTTCGAGGTGAGCGAGAACCGCACCTCCTTGATCGCGGGCACGCCGCCGGCCCTCTCGTAGCTGGGATGGTAGGTCCCCATGTAGGGCAGCTCGTACACGAAGTCGAGCTCGTCGGCGTTGAGCGGCTCGGCGGGAGGGTTCTGGATGACGAAGAGGTGCTCCTCGTACTGCTCGACGAGCGTCTTCGCCGTGATGGCGTCCATGTTGCGATACTGCTGGTAGAAGCTCCGCGCGTAGGCGAGCCGGTCGTCCAGCAGCTCCTGGTAGCTCGGCAGGGTCACAAAGTCGCACGCCGCCGAGGTGTCCCTCGCCTTGTACACCGTCCCCGGGATGAACGTGAGGTCGGAGACAGCGAGGCCCGCGTCGAGCGCGTCGGCGATCTGGTGGATCGCGCGCTCGCCCATGCCGTAGATGAGGAGGTCGGCGCCGCTGTCGAGCAGCACGGAGCGCCTGAGCGAGTCCGACCAGTAGTCGTAGTGCGCGAGGCGCCGCAGGGACGCCTCGATGCCGCCGATGATGATGGGCGCGTTCTTGAAGCGCTTCCTGATGAGGTTGCTGTAGACGGTGACGGCGCGATTGGGCCTGAGACCCGTCTGGCCACCGGGGGAGTAGGCGTCCGTCGAGCGGCGCTTCTTGTTCGAGGTGTAGTGGTTCACCATCGAGTCCATGTTGCCCGAGGAGACGAGGAACCCGAGCCGGGGCTCGCCGAGGACGGCCACGCTCTCGGGGTCGCGCCAGTCGGGCTGCGCGATGACGCCCACGCGGTAGCCGAACGCCTCGAGCACGCGGCAGATGATCGCGCACCCGAACGAGGAGTGGTCGACGTAGGCGTCGCCGTTCACGTAGACGAAGTCGAGCCGCTCGATGCCAAGCTCGTCCATCTCCCGGCGCGTAGTCGGCAGAAACCCCATGCCAGCCTCCCGTTCCCTTGATATCCCGCTGCCCCGCGGCCCGCCAGACCCCGCGGCGCCGCGTCACCCGCCTTGAGCGCGCAACTCCCTACCCGAGCCGCTCCTCGATGAGCGTGCGCCCGTCGTCGTACACCCAGGCCGAGACCTTGTCGGTGGGCTGCTCGCGCTCGTCGAGCATGCCGGTCTCCGCGAGCGAGCAGTAGGTCCCCCAGCCCTGGTTGAGCGCCGCGGCGTAGGCGCCGGTCGCGACCTCGCCGAGGTCGACGAGGTCGAACTCGCGCCTCGCGTCCTCGGGGGACGTGTGGACCACGGCGTCGATCTCGATGCGCTCGTCGCCGCGCGCGAGACCCCAGCTCACGATGTACACCTTCATGCGAAAACCTCCCGCTGTCCCGCTCTCCGGCGCCCCAGGGCGCCCCTCGTTTCGCGCAGCGTCCCCCCGGTCGGCGCGTCTGCCGCGGCGGGGGTCGCCGCGCTCTGGGCTAACGTACAGGATTGGCGGCCGAGGGCGACTCACGGCATGGTGTTTTAGCAGAACAAACATCATAGGTGCCGCAGGGTTGGCGGGCGGGGGCGAACGTGGGGTATAGTGGTTCACCGGTCGCGGCGCAACCTCGCCGCGCTACGCCCCACGGAGGGTATCTCCCGTGACGAAGATAGGATGTCTCTCAGCATGATCGTTCAGGTAGACAAGGTCACCAAGTCGTTCGGCTCGCGCACGCTCTTCTCGGAGGCGTCGTTCCAGATCAACCCGCGCGACCGCTACGCCCTCGTGGGGCCTAACGGCGCCGGCAAGACCACGATGCTCAAGATGATCATGGGCAGGGAGCCCGTCGACTCGGGCGGCATCTTCTTCGCGCGCGGCACGAGCGTGGGCTACCTCGAGCAGGAGGCCATCGAGATCTCGGGCAGGAGCGTTCTCGAGGAGGTCATGTCCTCCGCCGAGGAGATCAAGGCCCTCGAGCGGCGCATCGGCGAGCTCGAGCACCTGCTCTCCGACCCCGCCCAGGCCGAGAACCACGATCAGCTCCTCGAGGAGTACGGCCGCGCCCGCAACCGCTTCGAGAGCGCCGACGGCTACCAGATCGAGCCCATGGCGCGCTCGATCCTCACCGGCCTCGGCTTCTCCATCGAGGACCTCTCACGAGACGTCTCGGAGTTCTCCGGCGGCTGGCAGATGCGCATCCAGCTCTCCAAGCTGCTGCTCCGCCGCCCCGACCTGCTGCTTCTCGACGAGCCCACCAACCACCTCGACCTCGCGAGCGTCCGCTGGCTCGAGAGCTTCCTCACCGGCTACGACGGCGCCGTGCTCATCGTGAGCCACGACCGCGCCTTCCTCGACGGCATGGTGAACCACGTCATCGCGGTGGAGCACGGCAGGCTCACGCTCTACGTGGGCAACTACTCCTCATACATCGAGCAGCGCGAGAACGCGCTCGAGCAGCTCAAGGCCGCCAAGGCCGAGCAGGACCGCGAGATCGCCCATCTGCAGGAGTTCGTCGACAAGTTCCGCTACAAGGCCAACAAGGCGCGCCAGGCGCAGGACCGCGTCAAGAAGCTCGAGAAGCTCCTCGCCGAGCGCATCGAGATTCCCGAGCAGCAGAAGCGCGTCCACTTCAGCTTCCCCCAGCCGCCTCGCACGAGCGACCTCGTCATCGAGCTCAAGGGCATCGCGAAGAGCTACGGCGACAAGCACGTGTACTCGAACGTCGACCTCAAGCTCTACCGCGGCGAGCGCGTGGCCCTCGTGGGGCCCAACGGCGCCGGCAAGTCGACGCTCATGAAGATCATCGCGGCCGACGAGAAGCCCGACGCGGGCGTGCGGCGCCTGGGCGACCACGTGACGGTGGCCTACTACGCGCAGCATCAGCTCGAGGAGCTCGACCGCAACAACACGGTCATGCAGGAGATGGACCGCTCCGCGCGCGGCTGGACGAGCTCCGAGGAGCGCCGCCTGCTGGGCGCCTTCCTCTTCAAGGGCGACGACATCGACAAGAAGGTCTCCGTGCTCTCGGGCGGCGAGAAGGCGCGCCTCGCGCTCGCCAAGATGCTCGTCGCGCCCACGCCGCTCCTGTGCCTCGACGAGCCCACCAACCACCTCGACATCGACTCGGTCGACATCCTCGAGGACGCGCTCTCCGAGTTCGACGGCACCATCGTCCTCATCTCGCACGACCGCCACCTCATCCGCGCCGTCGCGAACCGCATCGTCGAGGTGCGGGACGGCAGGATCACCGTGTACGACGGCGACTACGACTACTACCTGTGGAAGTCCGAGCAGATGAACGGCGAGACCGTCGAGGCCCGCGACGCCCGCGCGACCGACCCCAAGGCCCGCGCCAAGGCCAAGAAGGCCCTCACGCCCGCCCAGGTCGCCGCGGCCGCCGAGCGCGAGAAGGAGCGCAAGAAGGCCGAGGCCGCGGCTCGCGCGGAGGCTCAGAAGAAGCTCAAGTCGACCCGCAACCGCCTCACCAAGGTCGAGCGCGACATGGCGACGGGCCAGGCGCGCTACGACGAGCTCATGGCGCTCATGGCCTCGAACGACCTCTACAACGACAAGGCGGCGTTCGACGCGGCGATGGAGGAGTACACCAAGCTGAAAGGGCAGCTCGGCAAGCTCGAGGAGGAGTGGCTCGAGCTCTCGTCCCAGATCGAGGCGGCGACCGCCGCGGCGGCGCCCGAGGGCAAGTAGGCGGGGAGGTTTCCATGAGGCACGCGCTTTCCGGCATCCTCTACATCCTGGCATGCCTCGCCATGGCGGGGTCGATCTTCGTCCTGCTGCTCGTCGCGTCCCTGCTGAGCGTCGATGTTGCCGTCGCGCTCCAGGTGGCCCCGCTCACACTCGCGCTCTCCAAGGCGATCCCCGCGCAGTTCGTGATGTGGGGCGCGCTCCCGTCGCCCCTGGGCGGCGTCTTCCGCACCGACTTCTTCATCGTGGCGCTCGTTCTGTTCGTCGCCGCCCGGCTTCTGAGAAAGATTGCGAGGGCCCTGTAGTGTTCCGATCGCTCACTCCCGAGTACCTCGGCGTCATCGCCGTCGAGCTCGTCTGCATCGTCTTCTCCGTCATGGTGCACGAGGTCGCGCACGGCTACGCGGCCTACCGCCTCGGCGACCCCACCGCCAAGCGCGCGGGCAGGCTCACGCTCAACCCGGTCAAGCACCTCGACCCCGTGGGCTCGGTCATCCTGCCGCTCATCTTCGCCCTGTGCAACGCGCCCATCTTCGCCTACGCGAAGCCGGTGCCCTACAACCCCGCGTACTTCAAGGACCTCAGGAAGGGCGAGCTCATCGTCGCGTTCGCGGGGCCGCTCTCCAACGTCGCGCAGGGCCTCGTGGGTGCGCTCATCTGCTTCCTCTGCCGGTACGCCTACGGTCCGGACATCGACCCCTCGGGCTTCGGCGCGGGCGTCCTCAGCTGGACGTACACGTTCGGGTACTTCTACTGCTACATCAACTTCGTGCTCTTCTTCTTTAACGTCATCCCGCTGCCACCGCTCGACGGCGCCTCGATCGTCGCGGTCTTTTTGAGCGAGCGCGGCCTGCGCAAGTTCTACAGCATCAAGCAGTACTCGATGTTCATCCTGCTCGCGCTGCTCGTGCTCGTGCCCATGGTCCTCGACTGGAGTCCGCTCGGGTGGTACATGAGCCACACCGCCGGGGCCGTGGTATCCCTGCTCGTGGGCTAGGGCGTGCCGACGATGGGGTACCGCGTCTCGACCGCGGGCTTCGAGGGCCCGTTCGACCTGCTCCTGCAGCTGGTCATGAGGCAGAAGGTGGACATCGGCGCCGTGAGCGTGGGCGCCGTCGCCGACCAGTACCTCGAGGAGGTCTCCCGCATGGGCGACCTCGACCTCGAGGTGGCGAGCGACTTCGTGCTCGTGGCGGCGACGCTGCTCGACCTCAAGGCGGCCGCCCTCGTTCCCACCGAGGACGCCGTGCCCCAGCGCGACGGCCTTGACGAGCTCGACCTCGAGAGCCTCTCGCCCGAGGAGATCCGCGACGTCCTCGTCGAGCGCCTCATGGCGTACCGGCAGTTCAGGTCGGCAGCCGCCTCGCTCGACGCGCGCGCCGCGACGGAGCGACGCATGCACCCGCGCACCTGCGGACCCGACCCGGAGTTCCTCTCGGTCATGCCCGACTACCTCGCGGGTGTCGAGCTCTCGACGCTCGCGTCCATGTGCGCGCGCTTCGTGGGGCGCCGTGAGCGGCTCCTGCTCGAGAGCGAGCACATCGCCCCGCGCCGCATCCCGCTCGAGGTGCGCGTGGGGGAGGTCGACGCCCGCGTGCGAGCGGCCGGCCACATGACCTTCGACGAGCTGGTGGAGGACGACCCGAGCGTGCCCAACAGGGTGGTGAGCATCCTCGCCCTCCTCGAGCTGAGCAAGCGCGACATCGTGCGGCTCGAACAGCAGGAGGTCTTCGGCGAGATCGCGATTGACGCGGTCGCGGGGGCGCCGACGCTCGCCGACGCGATGGCGGGCGGCGGCTTCTCGGTCGAGGGTCCCGCCCCCGGAGAGAGCGCGCGGGACGGTTCGGACGACTCGATGGACGACGACACTATGGAAGGGGAGGGATAGACCGTGGAAGAGCTCGAGGCCCTCGAATCCGAGGACATTCGCGCCGCCGTCGAGGCGGTGCTCCTGGTGTCCGCCGACCCGGTCGAGGCGGCCGAGGTCGCGACAGCGCTCGGCGTCCCCGTCGCGGAGGCCCGCGAGGCGCTCACCTCGCTTTCGCACGAGTACGCCGAGGCCGGGCGCGGGTTCCAGCTCCGCGAGGTCGCGGGCGGCTGGCGCCTCTGCACGCACCCGGCGCACCACGACCTCATCGAGTCGTACGTTCGCTCGTGGGACACGCACAAGCTCACCCAGGCGGCGCTCGAGACGCTCGCGGTCATCGCCTACAACCAGCCGGCGACGCGCGAGGGCGTGAAGGCGATCCGCGGCGTGAACTCCGACAGTGCCATCGGCTCCCTCGTCGACAAGGGCCTCGTTCGCGAGATGGGCAAGCGCGACGGCGGCGCCGTGATGTACGGGACGACCAGGGCCTTCCTCGAGAAGTTCGGCCTGAGGTCGGTGAAGGACCTGCCCCCGCTCGAGGACTTCGCGCCCGACGAGGAGACGCGCGCGCTCATCCGCGAGCGCCTGAGCGGCTCCGCGCCCGCCCGCGACGCCTCGGACGAGGACCCGGACGGAAGCATGGAGTCGCAGGCAGTACGACCCGCCGGCGAGTACGGCGAGGACGAGAAAGGGCTGAGCTGAGCATGGTCGAGAATCCCAGCGCCGCGTCTCGCGGCGAGAACGAGGGTGAAAGCGGGGGCGAGCGCATCGTCCCCATGCGCCTCCAGAAGTTCCTCGCGCGCGCCGGCGTCGCGAGCCGTCGCGGCTCGGAGGACCTCATGACGGCCGGGCGCGTGACCCTCAACGGCAGGGTCGCCACCGAGCTCGGCACCAAGGTCGACCCCCGCGTCGACACCGTCGCGGTGGACGGTCGCACGGTGAGCCTCTCCGACGGCAAGGTCTACCTCGTCCTCAACAAGCCCGCCGGGGTCCTCACCACCATGGACGACCCCCAGGGCCGACCCACGGTGGTCCCGCTCGTGCCCGTCGACCGGTTCCCCGGGCTCTTCCCCGTGGGCAGGCTCGACTTCGACACGACCGGCACGCTCCTCTTCATGACCGACGGCGACCTCGCCGCGCGCCTGCTGCACCCCAGCACCCACGTCATGAAGGTCTACCACGCGCGCGTGCGCGGCGCCATGAGGCCGAGCGAGCTCGACATGCTCTGCGAGGGCGTCGAGCTCGACGACGGGATGACCGCCCCGGCGCGGTGCTCGTTCCTCCGCGCGTCCGAGGCCCTCGACGTCTGCGACGGCAGGATCGGCCGCGACGAGGACCTCGTCGAAATCGCGATCCACGAGGGGCGCAAGCGCCAGGTCAAGCGCATGCTCTCGGCGGTGGGCCACCAGGTCGAACGTCTGAACCGCGTGAGCTTCGGCTCGGTCACGTGCGAGGGGCTCGAGCCCGGGTCGTGGCGCCTGCTCACCACGGCCGAGGTCGAGCGTCTGCGCGCCGAGACGGAGGCGGGCGAGTACACCGGCACGCGCCTCGGCGTCGACCCCCGCAGCCTCAAGAAGCAACGCTAGTCGGCGGCTTCGTCCCGGCCGGCTCTCATCCAAGGAAGGTGTCTCGTTCATGATCGTTGCCATCGACGGGCCCGCGGGGTCCGGCAAGTCCAGCGTCGCCCGCGCCGTCGCCCGGTCGCGCGGCCTCGTCTACCTCGACACGGGGGCCATGTACCGCAGCGTCGCCCTCGCCGCGCTCGAGGAGGGCGTTTCTCTCGACGACGCGGCGGCCCTCACGGCGCTCGCGGAGCGCTGCGAGGTCGAGTTCGCGAACGCGGCCGACGGCTCGCAGCGCGTGTTCCTCAACGGCGTCGACGTGACGGACGCCATCCGGACGCCCGCGGTCGACGCCGCCGTCTCGTCCGTCTCGCGCGTGCCCGGCGTCCGCACCGTCATGGTCGAGCGCCAGCGCGCCATCGCCCAGGCCGCGGGCGTCGTGGCCGAGGGGCGCGACACGGGCACCGTCGTCTTCCCCGCTGCGTGCGTCAAGGTCTTCCTCACCGCCTCGCCCGAGGTCCGCGCGCACCGCCGCGCCGAGCAGAACCGCCACCGCGCCGAGGGCTCCGCGGAGGCCTGCGACGAGGCGGCGATTCTCGCCTCGATTCTCGCACGCGACGCCGCGGACTCCACCCGCGAGGTGTCCCCGCTCGCTGTGGCGCCCGGGGCCGTGACCGTCGACACGTCCGACATGGCATTCGACGAGGTCGTCGCGCGCGTCTGCGAGCTTGTCGACCGCGCGGGGGAGGGGTCGCGATGAAGCTCTTCCGCGCCCAGCCCGAGGAATACTACGACGCGCCCTTCGCCTCGTTCCCCCTGGCGTGCCGGGTCTTTCTCGCCATTGCCAAGGCGCTCATCCTCCTGTGGTCCAAGATCTACTGGCACTGGACCTGCGACGGTCCCAATCCCTTCGAGCACCGCGACCCCGAGGGCAAGGGCCGCGTGATCATCGCGAACCACGCCTCCATGCTCGACCCGTGCCTGCTCATCTCGCTCTCGCTCGGCAAGGGTTGCGCCATTCGGCCCATCTTCAAGGACGAGTTCCTCAAGAGCGGGTTCCTCAAATGGTTCTTCGCGCGCATCGGCGGCATCCCCGTCAAGCGCGGCACCGCCGACGTGAAGTCGATCCGCCGCGCGGTGAACGCGATCAAGCGGGGCGAGGACGTGCTCATCTTCCCCGAGGGCACGCGCATCTGGGACCCCCACGCGCGCCCCGAGCTCTACGGCGGGTTCTCGTTCATCGCCCAGATGGCGCACTGCGACGTGGTCCCCGTCGCCATCGACGGCGCGGAGCTCATCAACCCCAACAAGCAGCACCGCATCGTGCGGCCGGCCCGCGTGCGCGTGCGGTTCGGCGAGCCGGTCTCGATCGACTCCGTCCAGGCCCCCACGCGCAAGGAGCAGAGCGAGGAGCTCGAGCGCATGTCGATGGGTCTCGTCTACGCGATGCGCGACGCGCTGCGCAGGGAGAACGGCAAGGACTGACGTGGCGCCGCCCGCCCATGTGGGCGCGTCGGGCGCGCGGGTGGCGAGAGCGAGGACTACGAGAGGAGGCCGCACGCCATGGTGAGGATTTTCGTCGCGCGGCACGCGGGGGCGTGCTACGGCGTCGAGCGCGCCCTGAGGATCGTCGACGAGTGCGCCGAGACCCGGGGGCCGGTGTTCACGCTGGGACCCCTCATCCACAACCCCATCGTCGTGTCGCGCCTGGCCGAGCGCGGCGTCGTCGCGGTGGACGACGTCGACCCCCTCGAGGAGGGCTCGACCGTGGTCATCAGGAGCCACGGGGTCGTGCCCCAGGTCGTGGAGCACGCGCTCGCCCTCGGCCTCGACGTGGTCGACGCGACATGCCCGCACGTGAAGAAGGCGCACGAGGGCGCCGCAGAGCTCGCCGCCCAGGGCTACCAGGTCGTGGTCGTGGGCGAGGCGGGCCATCCCGAGGTCGAGGGCATCCTCGCGCGGGCGGGGGAGGGGGCGGTCGCGGTCGCCTCGGTCGAGGAGCTCGACCGCGCGACGCTTTCCAAGCGCGTGGGCGTCGTGGTGCAGACCACGCAGTCCCAGGAGCTGCTCTCCCGCGTCGTCTGCGCCCTGCTGCCCCGTGTGCGCGACCTGCGCGTTGTGAACACCATCTGCGCCGCCACGGTCCAGCGCCAGGAGGCCGCGCGCGAGCTGGCCGGGTCCGTCGACGCGATGGTCGTGGTGGGCGGCAAGAACTCGGGCAACACGCGCCGCCTCGCCGAGGTGTGCCTCTCGCGCTGCCCGTCTACACACCATGTCGAGGCGCCGGCCGAGATCGACCCCGCCTGGTTCGAGGGCGCGACGCGCATCGGCGTGACCGCAGGGGCATCCACGCCCGCCGACCAGGTCGAATCCGTCGTCTCGACGCTCGAGCGCATGACGGGCGGCCTCGCCGACCGCTCGGGGAAGGGTGTGGGAGCCCATGGCCGGCAGTCGTCCCGATAGCTCGCCCTCGTACGGCACCTACGAGCCGGGCGCCTCGGTCGCCTCCTCCCTCGAAGGCCGGGGGAGGCGGAGGTTCGGCGCGCGCGTCGTCGAGGTCGAGCCGGGCGGACCGGCAGCGCGCGAGGGCCTCGAGGTCGGGATGCTCGTCACGCATGTAAACGGCGAGGAGCTCCGCGACATGATCGACTGGGACTGGGAGGCCGACGGCCCCTCGGTCTACCTCGAGGGCGTCGCCTACGAGGGCACGCCCGAGGAGTTCGAGTTCGAGTGCGAGCTCGAGCGCGCGTGGGGCGAGGACTGGGGCCTCACGTTCGACGGCGCGGTCTTCGACGGGATGCGCCTCTGCCGCAACGACTGCCTCTTCTGCTTCATGAAGATGCTGCCCAAGGGCATGCGCAGGACGCTCTACATGCGCGACGACGACTACAGGCTCTCGTTCCTCCAGGGCAACTTCGTCACGCTCACCAACCTCTCCGACGCAGACATCGACCGCATCGTCTCGCACGCCCTCTCGCCCCTCAACGTCTCGCTCCACGCCGTCTCGCCAGACGTTCGCCGCCGCCTCATCGGCAGGAACGCGCAGCGCGGCATGGACGCCCTCGAGACGCTCGTCGAGAACGGCATCGAGGTGCACGCGCAGATCGTGCTCGTGCCGGGGGAGAACGACGGGGAGGAGCTCGCCCGGACGCTCGCCTACGTCGAGGCCCGGCCCGCCATCTCATCGCTCGGCATCGTCCCCATCGGGTTCACGAGGTTCCAGGACACCTTCAGCTCCTCGTTCAACGACCCCGCGCTCGCCGCGGCCGTGATCGAGGCCGTCCGCCCCTACCAGGAGCGCAGCCGGGCCGAGAGCGGGCGCACGCGCTACCAGCTCGCCGACGAGTTCTACATCAACGCCGGCGTCGAGCCGCCTCCCGCGGAGTGCTACGACGGCTACCCCCAGTACCAGGACGGCATCGGGATGGTGCGGTCCTTCCTCGACGACGCCGCCCGCATGCTCGCCAGGCCCGAGGACCGGGCAGCGATCGAGGGTGCGGCCGCGCGGCTCGAGGCGGCGGGGGAGCGGCTCCTGTTCGTCACGGGCGAGGCCGCGTACGAGACGGTGCGGGGGTTCGTGGACGCCTCGCCGCTCGGTCGCGCGAGCGAGGTCGTCGCCGTCGCCAACCGCTACTTCGGCGGGAACGTCAACGTCACGGGGCTCCTCACGGCGGCCGACATCCTGGAGCAGCTGCCGCAGGACCTCTCGGGGCGCGTCGTCGCGATTCCGGACATCATGCTCAACGTCGACCGGCTCACGCTCGACGGCGTCTCGGAGGCCGACCTCCTCGCCCGGCTCGCCGACCGCGGGGCACGCGCGCTCGTCCTGAAGCCGATGCCCCAGGGCCTGCTCGACGCCGTGGGCTACCTGTGACAGTATGCCGCTTCCAGCAAGTCGACCGCAAAAACCCAGTTCGGGCGTGATATGCTAACCGGCGCGTTTCTTCCGAGACGACCGATTCCCGGGCCGGCGACGCAGCCGCCCGATTCCGCGCCCGTGTTTCACCGGGCGCCCGCGTTTGAAAGCCACGAAAGGATAACGGAATGTCCAAACCCATCGTCGCGGTCGTAGGCCGTCCCAATGTGGGTAAGTCAACCTTTGTCAACCGCGTCTCGTGCAAGCCCGAGGCCATCGTCCACAAGGTCGAGGGCGTCACACGCGACCGTACGTTCCACGACGCCGACTGGAACGGCGTCGACTTCCTGCTGTGCGACACCGGCGGCATTGAGGTCGGCGCGTCGACGGACGCCTTCCAGGGCAAGATCCGCGAGCAGGCGGTCATCGCGATCCAGGAAGCCGACGTCGTCGTCTTCCTCGTCGACTCCAAGACGGGCGTCACCAAGGAGGACGAGGAGGTCGCGGGCATCCTCAAGCGCGCCGACAAGCCGGTCTTCCTCGCGGTGAACAAGTGCGACAGCATCCTCCAGGAGTCCGCCGCCTACGAGTTCTACTGCCTGGGTCTCGGCGACCCGCACCCCATCTCGGCCCAGTACGGCAACAGCGTGGGCGACCTGCTCGACCTGGTCGTCGAAGCCCTGCCCGAGCCCACGGAGGAGCAGGTCGAGGAGGATGTGGCGCGCATCGCCATCATCGGCCGCCCCAACGCGGGCAAGTCGTCGCTCCTGAACCAGCTCTGCGGCGCCCAGCGCGCCATCGTGAGCGACGTCGCGGGCACGACGCGCGACACGGTCGACACCTACGTCGAGCACGAGGGCCGCACCTACAAGCTCGTCGACACGGCGGGCATGCGCAAGCGCTCCGTCATCTCCGAGGACCTCGAGTACTACAGCTACGTGCGGGCCGAGCGCGCCATCGAGCGCGCCGACGTCGCCCTCCTCGTGATCGACTCCACCGTGGGCGTGACCGAGCAGGACCAGCGCGTCGCCGGCATCGCCAACGAGGCGGGCTGCGGCATCGTCGTCCTCCTCAACAAGTGGGACCTCGTCGACACGGCCGAGCGCCGCGAGGAGCTCGCGAACGACCTCGAGCAGCGCCTGCACTTCGTCTCCTTCGCCCCCGCGGTGAGGATCTCGGCCATGACGGGCCGCTCGATCAGCCGCGTCTGGGACGCGATCGACGTCGTGACCGCGAACCGCGCGAAGGTCATCCCGACCCCGCAGCTCAACAAGCTCCTCACCGAGATGCGAGAGCTGGGCCACACGATCACCAAGGGCACCAAGCGCCTCAAGATGAACTACGTCACGCAGACGGGCTACAGGCCCCCGGCGTTCACGTTCTTCGTCAACATGCCCGAGATGGTTACGGACAACTTCAGGCGCTACCTCGAGAACCGGCTTCGCGAGCGGTTCGACCTGGTTGGCACGCCCATCCGCATCCGCTTCAAGAAGAAGTCCCAGTAACAGACACCAGTAACAGGTCGTCGCCCCGGGTTCGGACCGGGAAGGGGGAGCCGTGCTCGTCTACCTCATGTGCGCGCTTTCGTGCGTCATAGCCTACCTCGTCTGCGGCATCCCCTCGGCGTACATCGTCACGAGGAGGATGGCGCACATCGACGTGCGCGACGTGGGGTCCGGCAACGTGGGCTCCACGAACGCGGTGAGGGCCGCCGGTCCCAAGGCAGGGGTGCTCACGCTCGTCCTCGACATCCTCAAGGCGGCGCTCTCGATGCTCGTGGGGCTCGTCCTCATCGGCTTCGCGGGCGCCGGCGGAGGGTTCGCCGCGGTGGCCCCCGGCGGCGCGTTCGACTGGGCGGCGGCGCTCGTGTACCTCTTCTGCATCTGCGGGCACGTGTTCACGCCCTACCTGCACTTCAAGGGCGGCAAGGGCATCGCGGTCGGGTTCGGCGGGGCGGTCGTCCTCATGCCCCTCGGCGGCCTCGCGCTCTGGCTGCCGTTCCTGCTGTTCGCGGTCACCACGCGCTACGTCTCGCTCGGCAGCGTCGTCGCCGCCCTCAGCCTGCCCGTCTGGGCCGTCGTCCTCTACCGGCCGTCCGTCGCGTTCGTCTGCATCCTCTGCGTCGTTGCGGCCATCGTGATCTTCTCGCACCGCTCCAACATCGCCAAACTCGTGAAGGGCACCGAGCGCAGGTTCTCCTTCAAGAAGGAGGACGGGTCGGAGAAGCCCGGGGATGCCGAGGGTGCCAAGAGCGCGGAGGGGGCCAAGGGGTCCGGTCGCCGCTAGGTGACGCCCTCGTGCACCCGCGCATTCGCGTTCATGCCGCCCGCGGGGCCGGCCCGCGCACACGTTCGTCGCCGTTGGATGGGAGGTCTGCATGTCCGTAGCCGTCATCGGGGCGGGGTCGTGGGGAACGGCCGTCGCCCGCCACCTTGCGGTCAGGGGAAACGAGGTGCACCTCTGGTCGCACAACGCCGCCGCTGCCGCGAGCATCAACGAGAGCCACGTGAACCCCCGGTACCTCGCCTCGTGCGAGCTCCCCGAGACAGTGAGGGCGTTCACCGGGGAGGCTGAATGCCTGGACGGCGCCGAGTCCGTCGTCTTCGTGGTGCCCTCCTCGACCCTTCGCGAGACCGCCGCCCGGTGCGCGCCGTTCATCCAAGGCGAGACGCCCGTCATCGTGCTCAGCAAGGGCATCGAGTTCGGCTCCGGCAAGCTCATGACCGAGGTCGTCGCCGACGAGCTCGGCGGACCAGGGCGCATCGCGTGCCTCTGCGGGCCGAACCACGCCGAGGAGGTCTCCTGCGACCTGCCCGCCGCCACCGTGATCGCAAGCGCCGACAGAGAGTGCGCACTCTATTTCCAGAGGCTCTTCCTCTCCGACCGGTTCCGCGTCTACATCACCGACGACGTCACGGGAGTCGAGATCTGCGCAGCCGCGAAGAATGTGGTCGCCATCGCGTGCGGCATCGTGCGCGGGCTCGACCTCGGAGACAACGCGGCCGCCCTCGTCATGACGCGCGGCCTCGCCGAGATGAGCCGCCTCGTCGCCGCATGCGGCGGCAACCCGCTCACCTGCATGGGCCTCGCCGGCATGGGGGACCTTGTCGCGACCTGCACGAGCCCCCATTCGCGCAACTCTACGTTCGGCGCGGCGTTCGCGGCGGGGGAGAGCCTCGAGAGCTACGAGCGGCGCACGCACATGGTCGTCGAGGGCGCCCGCGCGTGCCGCAGCATCCGCGAGCTCGCCGCCCGGCGCGGCGTTGAGGTCCCCATCACGGAGGCGGTCTACGACCTCCTCTACGAGCACGCCGCCATGGCAGACGTTCTCGCGCGGCTGTACTCGCGAACCCCGACCGCGGAGTTCTACGGCATCTCGTAGCGCCGCACGCTCCGAGTGCCGTGATTGATTATGCTGCTCTACCAGGTCATATAGAATGTTGCAACGGGAAGGAAGTGCCGGCAGTGGACAAAACCCTCTTGTTCGACGGTAAGGTTAGGGTTGCGCCGTCGATTCTCTCCGCGGACTTTTTGAACCTCGAGTCGAGCGTTAACCTTGTGAGCGACGTCGCCGGATGCATCCACGTCGACGTTATGGACGGCCACTTCGTGCCGAACCTCACGATCGGCCCCTGCGTCGTGAAGGCCCTCCGCAAACGCTTCGACAGCATCCTCGACGTCCATCTCATGATCGACAACCCCGAGTCCACCGTCGACTGGTACCTCGATGCCGGCGCGGACATCGCGACCGTGCAGGTCGAGTCCCTCGTGCACTCGAACAGGCTCATGCGCCACATCCGCGAGCGCGGCGCCCTCGCTGGCATCGCACTGAACCCCGGCACGCCCGTGTGGATGCTGCGGGACATCGTCGAGGAGGCCGACCTCGTCCTCGTCATGAGCGTGAACCCCGGCTTCGGCGGGCAGTCGTTCATCCCCTCCGCGGTGCGGAAGGTTCGCGAGGTCGCTGATCTCTGCGCCAGCCTCGGCGTGCACCCGGTCATCGAGGTCGACGGCGGCATCGGCGTCAAGACGGCGCCCCTCGTGTGCGAGGCGGGCGCGCGCCTCCTGGTCGCCGGGTCCGCGGTCTTCTCGTCCCCCGACCCCCGCTCCGCGGTCGTCGACATCCAGGACGCGGGAAGCTCGGCGCTCCGATGACGCTTGAGGAAACCCGCTATTTCGACCACGCCGCCTCGTCGCCGGCCACTCCGGCGTGCCTCGAGGCGATGGCCGCCTACGCCCGCGAGCCGTGGGCGGGCGCGAACCCCAACTCCCTCCACTCCTTCGGGCGCAAGGCGTTCGAGGCTCTCGAGGGGGCGCGCGCCAGGCTCGCGCGTCTCATCGGCGCGAGGCGGCCCTCGGAGTTCGTCTTCACGAGCGGCGGGACTGAGTCGAACAACGCCGCCGTCGTCGGAATCGCCCGCGCAGTCCTCGAGAAGTCCCGCGGCGGGCGCAACCGCGTCCTCGTCTCGGCGTTCGAGCACGACTCGGTTCTCGACCCCGCGCACGCGCTCACGAGGGGCGGCGACTTCAGGGTCGAGCTCGTCCCCGTGACGGGGGAGGGGCTCGTCGACCTGGAAGCCCTCGGGTCGCTGCTCGGGCCCGACGTCGCGCTCGTGAGCGTCATGGGGGCGAACAACGAGGTCGGCACGGTGCAGCCCGTCGCCGAGGTCGCTCGCCTCGCGCACGCCGCCGGCGCGCTCGCCCACACCGACGCGGTCCAGACGTTCGGTCACGTCCCTTTCGACGCTGCCGCATTGGGTGTCGACGCGGCGACCTTCGCCGCCCACAAGATCGGCGGGCCGGTGGGAATCGGCGGCCTCTACCTCAAAGCACGGACGCCGTTCATCCCGACGGTCGTGGGCGGCGGGCAGGAGACGGGCCTCAGGTCCGGGACGCAGGACGTCCGCGGGGCGCTCGCCTTCGCCGCGGTCGCCGAGGACGCCTGCGCGCACCTCGCCGAACGCTCGGCATACGTGTCCGGCCTCGCGGGCCTGCTCGTCGAGCTCTGCTGCCGAGGGGAGGGCGCCTGCGCGCGCGAGACCGTGCCCGCCCCGCGCGACGAGAGGTTCCTGCCGGGGCTGCTCCATCTCCTCGTGCCCGGCCACCAGTCGGAGGGGCTCGTTCTCGCCCTCGACGACGCGGGGTTCGAGGTTTCGGGCGGATCCGCCTGCTCCTCGTCCTCGCTCGAGCCGAGCCACGTGCTCCTCGCTATGGGGGTGCCCCGCGACCTCGCGTTCTGCTCGCTGCGCCTCTCGTTTGACCACCGCACGACGGAGCGCGACTGTCGTGACCTCGCTGCGGCACTGCGGCGCATTTGCTCGACCCCGAAGAGGGAGGTCTCCCGATGACCGAACTCGTCGACTGTCACACCCACACGAGCCACTCCGACGGCTCGGCGACCGTCGAGCAGAACGTCCGGCGTGCGGCAGAGCTCGGCATCCGCACGATCTGCTGCACCGACCACCTCACGCTGCCCGTCGAGATGGACCCGCAGTGCGAGGTGAGCGTCCCCGAGGCCGACCTACCGGCATACGCGCGCGACATCGAGCTCGCCCGCGCCGAGTTCCCCCAGGTGGACGTCGTCTTCGGGTTCGAGGCCGACTACTACCCCGGGTGCGAGCCCAACATCGCGCGATGGACGCGGGGCGCCACGTTCGTCCTCGGATCCGTCCACGGTATCGACGGCCGCTGGATCGACGACCTGAGCGACCTCTCGTACTGGGACGAGATGGGGACGGACTACATCTGGGAGCGCTACTTCGAGGTGTGGGCGCAGGCGTGCTTCTCGAGGTTCGGCTTCAGCTCGATGGCGCACCCCGACCTCGTCGCGCTCCTCGGCCGCCGTCCCGGCGACGCCGCGAGACGCAGGCTGTACGAATCCGCCGCCGAGGCGGCCCGCGAGTCAGGCGTGCGCGTCGAAGTGAACACCGCGGGTCTCATCAAGCCGGTGGGCGCCATGTACCCCGACCCCGAGCTGCTCGCGCTCTTCTCTCGCGCGGGCGTCCCGCTCACGGTGGGCTCCGACGCGCACGTCGTCACCCGCGTGGGCGCGAACATCCCCGAGGCGTACGCGCTCGCCCACGACGCGGGCTATCGCGGCATCGACGTCCCGACCCCCGACGGCGGATGGCGCCGCGTCGAGCTGTGACCCCCTAACCAGAACTGCGAACGGAAGTGAGGCATCTTCCATGGATGCGTCTCAGAACGAAGCCGAAGCCGCCCTCTTGGCGGGCGCTTTGACGGAGGCCTTAACGGAGGCCGCAGCATGCAGCGAACCGAACGAAGAGGAACCCGAGGGCTGGTCGGGCGCCGTCGCCGATCTTGAGCGCCTGCTCTTCGAGGCGTTCCCGCGGGAATGGGCGGAGCCGTGGGACCGGCCCGGCCTGCTCGTCGGCGACCCCGGCGCTCGGGTAGGAAGAATCGCCTTCGCGCTCGACGCCACAAGGGAGTCGGTCCGTGCAGCGGCGGAGTGCGGGGCGAACGTGCTCGTGACGCACCACCCCGCCTACCTCGAGCCGCCGTCGCCGCTCGTCCCGCGCGGGGAGGCCGCTTCGCTCGCCTCGACGTGCGTGTGGGAGGCGGTCGCGCGCGGGGTCTCCCTCGTCGCCATGCACACGAACCTCGACCGCTCTCCGCTCGCGACCGCGCTCCTGCCTTCGCTCCTTGGGCTCGCCCCCGCGTGCGGCATCGAGTCCGGGCGCGACCCCTCGCAGGGTCGGCTCGGGTCGGTCGCCTGCCTTCCCACCCCCGAATCCCTGGGCGACCTCGCGGGGGACTGCCTGCGCGTCTTCGGGCGCGTGGGGCAGGTGTTCGGCAACCCCGGCCAGACCGTGTCGCGCGTCGCATTCTTCACGGGGAGTCTCGGCGACAGCGGATCCGACGCCCTGCGCGCGGGCGCGGACGCCGTCGTATGTGGGGAATGCGGCTATCATCGGGCGCTCGACCTCACCGAGCGCGGCTGCGCGGTTATACTTCTCGGGCACGACGTTTCGGAGCTTCCGCTCGTCGGCGTGCTGATGGAACGCGTCGTTGACGCAGGCGTGCCCCTCACGAGGTGCGTCGCGCTCGACGAGGGGGAGCGCTGGTTCTCCGTCACGCGCTGACCGGGCGCGGTCTTGCGATCGAACCTCAAAACGACATTGCGGAAAGTGGGAATGATGTTGACTTCGAAAGACCTTCTCGAGCTTCAGCAGATCGACCTCGCCATCCTCAGGGACAGGAAGGCCATCGAGGAGATTCCCGAGACCGCCCAGATCCAGGAGGTCAGGGCGAAGCAGAAGGAGCTCGCGCGCCGGGTCACCAAGATCGTGGGCCTGCTCAAGGACCAGCAGATTGAGACCGAGGACAACCACGGCCGCCGCGCCACGCTCTCGCGCCACGTCCAGGAGGTCAACGCCGACAACGAGAGCTCCAGCGACTACCGCCGCATTCAGAACAACAACGCCGAGCTCGACCGGCTCGCCAAGCGCCTCGAGAAGCTCGAGTTCAACCAGAGCCAGGTTGAGGCCGAGACGAAGAAGCTCGAGGCCGCGCTCGAGCAGGCGAAGGGGATCAAGGAGCGGCTCGACGCCCGCGAGGCGACCCTGCTCGAAAGCTTCAAGCAGACCGCCCACGACCTGCGCGAGGACCTCCAGAGGCTGAGCGACCGCCGCGAGGCGCTCGTCGAGAGCCTGCCGGAGGACGTCGTCGCCCGCTACACGGAGAGCTGCAAGGCACACGGGCAGATCGGCGTGGCCGAGCTCAGGGGCGCGTCCTGCTCGGGGTGCGGCGTCGAGCTCCAGCAGTCCCAGATCGACGGGCTGCGCTGCGGTCCCGCGATCTCGCGCTGCCCGGTGTGCGGCAGGATGCTCGTCGTCCGCACGACGGAGGAGTAACGTCGGGGGGCAGCAGAGAGCCGTAAACGCAGCCGCATGCGCTGCAACAGGGAGGTTCGCGCCGCCCGCGGTCGCTTTCGTGCGTAGATTCGCGCGAACGGTTGACCCGTGCGACGCGAACCTTTTATAATGAATAACGCATTTGTGACTATCCTCGTTTATGCGAGTTTTGATTATAGCGTTGCTGCTCTCAAAACTTCATAGCCGCTGCCTGATCCTCACGATGCCGGACGTTTGACGTGCGGCATATCGTTATGCCGCAAGACATGCGTCCGTCCTAACCCAACAAGCTGCACTTTTATGCTAGGAGGTAGAGATGGACGTCGTTATCACGTGTGTCGTCGCGGTCATCTGCATCGCGGCCGGTGCCCTTCTCGCCCTGCTTTATGCAAACAACCATGCGAAGGGAAAGCTCAACCAGGCAAAATCTGAAGTGACGCAACTACTGAGCGAGGCGCAGAAGCAGGCCGAGACGATCAAGAAGGAGGCGGTGCTCTCCGCGAAGGAGGAGACGATCCGCCTCAAGCAGGCCAACGACGATGAGATGCTCAAGGAGAAGCAGGCCAACGACGAGGAGCTCCGTCAGCGCAAGAACGAGATGCGCGAGCGCGAGAGCCGGCTCCTGCAGCGCGAGGAGTCCCTCGACCGCCGCAGCGACTCCCTCGACAAGCGCGAGCATCAGCTCTCGAGCGAGGCCGGTCAGGTGGAGAAGAAGAAGCGCGAGGCGGAGGAGCTCGTCAAGAGGCACTCGGAGGAGCTTGAGCGCATCAGCGGCCTCTCGGTCGACGACGCCCACCGCGAGCTGCTCGACCGCGTGCGGGACGACGTGACGAAGCAGTCCGCCGCCATCATCCGCGACAGCGAGCAGCGCGTCCGCCTCGAGTGCGACCGCACGGCGCGCACCATCCTCTCGACGGCCATCCAGCGCTGCGCGTCCGACCATGTGGGCGAGGTCACGCTCACCACGGTCCACATCCCCTCGGACGACCTCAAGGGCCGCATCATCGGCCGCGAGGGCCGCAACATCCGCACGTTCGAGCAGATGACGGGCGTCAACCTCATCATCGACGACACGCCCGAGACGGTCCAGCTGTCGAGCTTCGACCCGGTGAGGCGCGAGATCGCCCGCGTGGCGCTCGAGAACCTCATCGCAGACGGGCGCATCCACCCGGCGCGCATCGAGGAGCTGTACAACAAGGCGACCACCCAGGTGAACGCCAAGGTCCTCGAGGCGGGCGAGCAGGCGTGCTTCGACCTGGAGATTCACGACCTGCACCCCGAGCTCGTGAAGACCCTCGGCGCCCTGCGCTACCGCACCTCCTACGGCCAGAACGTCCTCAACCACTCGGTCGAGGTCGCGCAGCTGTGCCAGATCATGGCCGACGAGCTCGGCCTCGACCCGGTCCCGTTCAAGCGCGCCGGCCTCCTGCACGACATCGGCAAGGCCATCGACCACCAGGTCGAGGGTCCGCACGCTGTCATCGGCGCCGACCTTGCGCGCCGCTACGGCGAGCAGCCGACCATCGTGCACGCCATCGAGGCGCACCATGGCGACGTCGAGCCCACGAGCGTGCTCGACGTGCTCGTCCAGGCCGCCGACGCCGTCTCCGCCGCCCGCCCGGGCGCCCGCCGCGAGTCCGCAGAGGCCTACATCAAGCGTCTCGAGGTCCTCGAGGAGATCTCGAACTCCCATCGCGGCGTCGAGCGCACGTACGCGATGCAGGCCGGCCGCGAGATCCGCGTCATGGTCAAGCCGGAGGAGATTTCCGACGCCGAGTCGGTCGTCCTCGCGCACGACATCGCGACCGAGATCGAGGAGAAGATGGAGTACCCCGGCCAGGTCAAGGTCGTGGTCATCCGCGAGAGCCGCGCGACCGACATCGCGAAATAGCCCTGCCGCGGTGGCCGCGGGTCAGCGCTTCGCAAGCTAGCATCGTCACCGAGGGGCGCGCTATGCGCCCCTCCTTCGTTTAACAGGAGACCGGATTGTCCGAGCTGTCCGATTCGCCCTCGTTTACCCAGTCGCCCGCAAATGGCAGCGCCCCCAGCCCCGCGCCCCGGGACGGCGGCCTCGTCGACTTCGTCGCGAACGTCGTGGGGGAGGGGCCGCTCCGCGTGGAGGAGAGCCTCGGCGGCGGCTATGTCCGCCTGCGCGTCTCCGAGGCGGAGCGCCGCCAGGCGAAGCACGACATCCGCTCCGTCGAGGACGCGGTCATCGAGCTTCTCCGCAACTCGCGCGACGCCGGGGCGACGCGGGTCTTTCTCGCGACAGCGCGCGAGGGCGACCGCCGATGGCTCCTCTGCATCGATGACGGAGACGGCATCCCGCCCTCGATGCACGCCAGGGTATTCGAGGCGCGCGTGACCTCGAAGCTCGACTCCGTCCACGTCGACACCTGGGGCGTCCACGGGCGCGGCATGGCGCTCTTCTCCATCAGCCAGAACTTCGAGGAGGCCGGCGTCGTCTGCTCCGACGTGGGGCGCGGCACCTCGATCCGCCTCGTCTGCGACTGCACGTCCCTCACGGAGCGCGCCGACCAGCACACGTGGCCCCAGGTCGCTCGCGGCGAGGACGGCGGGCCGAGGACCGGCCGCGGCCCGCACAACATCGCCCGCATCGTCTCCGACTTCGCGCTCGACTCCCATCCCGGCGTCGAAGTCTTCTTCGGTTCCGCGACGGAGGTTCTCGCCGCTCTGGTCTGCCAAGGACTCGCCGCGCGGGAGGCGTGCGACAAGCATGGAGGGGACCCCGGCGGCGGAGCCGCCCTCGACGCCGACCGCGAGTCCCCGTACTGGCTCCTGCCCTCCCTCGCCTCCGACGCCCGCGCCCTCATGGAGGCCGCCGCTGCCATCGGCCTGCCGGTCTCCGAGCGGACCTGCTACCGCGTCCTCAACGGGGAGATCCCCGGCGCGCCCTCGGTGTACGAGCGGCTCCTGCCCGACGCAGGCGGCGCGAGGCGACCCGTCGACCTTCTCAGGGACCGCCGCAGCCTCAAGGTGTCGAAGCGCGACCTCGAGGACTTCTCGGAGACACTGGAGGACGCGTTCAGGGTTCTCGGTGAGCGCTACTATCTCTCCCTGCGGTCCCGGCCGGAGATTCGCGTCTCGCATGACTCGGTCACGGTCACGTTCCCCATATCAAAGGACGAATAGCGGGCCGACTTTCGAACCAACTTGTTGTGTATACGGATTGTGTTGAATACCACGGGTTGGTCCTGTTTCGCGTTCCCCGTTTTATGTATCCTGTTATCTGATTGTCCTGCGTACCCCCTTACCGTATGGGTGGGCGTCGTCTGGGCGGCCAGCTCGCTCCGGCACGCCCCATGCCCCACTTCTGACATTCGGAGCGTTGATGGATTACTTGAAGGTATCGAGCAAATCGTCCCCGGCCAGCGTGGCGGGCGCGATCGCCGGTCTCGTGAAGGACGGTCTCCCGGTCGAGATTCAGTCCGTCGGGGCGGGTGCGGTAAACCAGGCGGTCAAGGCAATCGCGATCGCGCGCGGGTTCCTCATCCCCTCGGGGGTCGACGTGGTCTGCACGCCGTCGTTCCAGGACATCGAGATCGACGGGGAGAGCCGCACCGCCATCCGCATCTCCGTCTTCCCGCGTACGATAGACCCCGCCTAGCCAGACCGACCAGCTAAACACGAGGAGCCCGTTCATGGTTTCGGAACCGCAACCCGACACGCTCATCCCGATAACCTACGGCAGTGAAGGCAACGCCTACCAGCCGCTTTCCGGCACGACGTACCTCGTTCGCGTGTTCGGCTGCCAGATGAACTTCCACGACGGCGAGCGCGTACGCGGCATGCTCGAGTCCGCGGGGTCCGTCCCCGTCGAGACGGTCGAGGAGGCCGACATCGTCGTCTACCTGACCTGCTGCGTCCGCGAGGCCGCCGACACGCGGCTCTACGGACAGGTCGCCTCCATGAGGAACGTGCCCCCGCGCGAGGGCTCACGCCGGCGCATCGTGGCGATCGGCGGGTGCATCGGGCAGCGCGACGGCGAGCATCTCTTCGACGAGCTCGACAACGTCTCCGTCGTGTTCGGCACGCACACGCTGTACAGGCTACCGGCTCTCCTCGCAGAGGCGCTCTCGGGCACGAGAAGGCTCGTCGCGCTGAGCGAGACTGACGCCGAGGGCATGTCGTCGACCGACCTCCCCACCAAGCGAGACGAGGGCTTTCACGCTTGGGTGCCCATCACGTACGGCTGCAACAACTTCTGCACGTACTGCATCGTCCCCTACGTGCGCGGCAGGGAGCACAGCCGCGCGTTCGAGGACGTGCTCGAGGAGACGGGCCGCCTGGTGGCCGAAGGCGTCCAGGAGATCACGCTCCTCGGCCAGAACGTCAACTCCTACGGCCGTGACCTTTACGGCGCGCCCCGATTCGCCGAGCTGCTGCGCGCCGTGGGCTCCTCGGGGATCCCGCGTCTGCGCTTCGCGACGAGCCACCCCAAGGACCTGAGCGACGAGACCATCGCCGCCATGGCCGAGACGACCGCCGTCATGCCGGCGCTCCACCTCCCGGCGCAGTCGGGCTCCTCGCGCATCCTCAAGCTCATGCACCGCACCTACGACCGCGAAGGCTACCTGGCCCTCGTCGATCGAATCCGCAACGCGATGCCCCAGATCGCGCTCTCGACCGACATCATCGTCGGGTTCCCGGGAGAGACCGAGGAGGACTTCCTCGACACGCTCTCCCTCGTGCAGGGCGTGGGCTACGCGCAGGTGTTCACGTTCATCTACTCCAAGCGCGAGGGCACGCCCGCCGCCCGCATGGTCGACGACACACCGCACGAGGTCATCCAGGAGCGGTTCGACCGCCTCGTCGCCGCGGTGCAGGAGGGGGCGCTCGCGTACAACACGCGCGACACCGGAGCCCGCATGCCCGTGCTCTTCGAGAGCCTCTCGAAGCGCGACGAGACCATGCTCACCGGCCGCAGCCCCAAAAACCAGACCGTGCACGTACCCCTGCCGCAGGGCTCGAACGCCGACGACTTCATCGGCACCATCCGTGACGTGAAGATCGAAGAGGCGCGCACCTGGTACCTGCGCGGCAGCTTCGCGGCCGACTAGGCGAGGGGCGGTCTCTCTTGGAGGGGTCTCTCATGAGCGGGTCAGCCTTGACCGCGTCACCGCGCACGACATCGCCATACCGGGTCGTCGCCGTCGTGGGGCCCACAGCCTCGGGGAAGAGCGCGCTCGCCGACGAGCTGTCGCTGCGCCTCGGCGGGGAGGTAGTCTCGGCGGACGCGATGCAGGTGTACCGCGGGATGGACATCGGGACCGCGAAGACCCCTGTCTCCGAGCGCAGGGTCCCGCTCCACTGCGTCGACCTCGTGCCGGTCGACAGCGCGTTCTCGGTCGCCCTCTACGCCGAGCACGCCCATGCCGCAATCGACGACTTGCTCAAGCGGGACAAGGTGCCCGTCGTCTGCGGCGGCACCGGCCTCTACGTGCGCGCGGCTCTGGAGGAGATGGACTTCCCCCCGGGCGACCAGACCGAGAACCCCGTGCGCGCCGCATACGCGCGCCTCGCGGAGGAGATCGGGCCCGACGCCCTGTACGCGCGCCTCGTCGAGCGCGACCCTGAGAGCGCGGCCCTCATCCACCCCAACAACGTCCGCCGCGTCATTCGCGCGTTCGAGCTGCTCGAGCAGGGGACGACCTACGCCTGCGAGCACAGCACGCTGCACGTCCGCCGCGACCGGCACCCCACCCTCTACCTCGGGCTTAACCTCAACCGCGAGGTACTCTACGAGCGCATCAACGCCCGCGTCGACCGCATGGTGGGGGAGGGCCTCCTCGCCGAGGTCGAGTCGCTCGTCGCCCAAGGCCTCGGCGACGCGCTCACCTCGCGCCAGGCGATCGGCTACAAGGAGATGCTCGAGGTCGTTCGCGGCGAGGCGACCCTCGATGACGCGGTCGAGCGCATCAAGACGGCGACGCGCCGCTACGCGAAGCGTCAATTGACCTGGTTCAGGTCCGATGAGAGAATTCACTGGCTCGACGCGACCCGCGCCGACGTCTCGTCGCTCGCCGACGAGGCCATGGGTCTGCTCGAGCGTCCCGAATCCGAGAGCGCCGACCAGCGGGCCTCCCGAATGACAAGTCTCGCATGACGAGGTGATCGCTGTGGCAGCTGAACGTCCGGTCTCGACGTACGTACCCCCCGAGAAGTGCATCCTGGTGGGGGTCGACATGGGGGACTCCGAATGGGGCGTCGACTCGTCCCTCGACGAGCTCGGCAGGCTCGCCGAGACGGCGGGCGCGGTCCCCGTGGGGCGCCTCGTGCAAAAGCTCGACCGCGTCTCCCCCAAGACGTTCCTGGGGAGCGGCAAGGTGGAGGAGCTCAAGCAGCTCGCCGAGACCCTTGAGGCCGACGTCGTCATCTTCGACAACGAGCTCAGCCCCACCCAGCAGGCCAACCTCGAGCGCGCCCTGGGGCTCAAGTTCAAGATCATCGACAGGACCGCGCTCATCCTCGACATCTTTGGCCTCCACGCCACCACGCACGAGGGCAAGCTCCAGGTCCAGATGGCGCAGCTCCAGTACCTCTACCCCAGGCTGAGGGGCATGTGGGCGCACCTCGCCAAGGACCGCACGCGCGGCGGCATCGGCTCGCGCTTCGGCCAGGGCGAGAGCCAGCTCGAGGTCGACCGCCGTCTGATCCGCAACAGGATGTCGGTGCTGCGGCGCGAGCTCAAGCACATCTCAACGAGCCGCGACACCCAGCGCAGGTCGCGCTACGAGTCGACGACCTTCAAGATCGCGCTCGCCGGGTACACGAACGCGGGCAAGTCGACGCTTCTCAACTGCCTTACCGGCGCGGACGCCTACGTGCAGGACCAGCTGTTCGCCACGCTCGACCCCACGACGCGCACGCTCACGCTCCCCGGCGGGCGGGCGGTGACCGTCTCGGACACGGTCGGGTTCGTCCAGAAGCTCCCCACCACGCTCGTCGAGTCGTTCAAGTCGACCCTGGCCGAGATCAACGGGTCCGACCTCATCCTCAAGGTGGTCGACGCGACCGACGAGCACCGCGAGCAGGAGATGAAGGCGGTCGACGACGTGCTCGGCCAGATCCACGCCGACGACGTGCCCTCGATCGTGGTGTTCAACAAGTGCGACCTGCTCGACGAGGAGCAGTGCGCCGCGCTCGAGAAGCGCTACCCCAACGCGTGCTGCATCTCGGCGAAGACGGGATTCGGCGTCGCGCGGCTCCTCGAGACCGTCGCCTTCGCGGCGGGGGCCGGGGACGCAACCCTCCAGGTGCTCCTGCCCTACGACAAGGGCCTGCTCAAGAACGAGTGCCATCTGAACGGCAGAATCGTCACGGAGGAGTACCGGGAGGACGGCGTCCTCATGACCGTCACCGCGCCGCCCGCGCTCCAGAAGAAGCTCGAGCCGTACGTCCGCCCCGCCGAGTAGGGGCGCGAAAAACGGTAGGGGAGCGGCGATTTACATCGAGCGGATGAGCGCGACAACTTTGCCGAGGATCATCGGGTTCTCGGCGTAGATCGGCTCCATCGAGTCGTTCTCGGGCTGGAGGCGAATCCGGTCGGGCTCGCGGTAGAACGTCTTGACCGTCGCCTCGTCGTCGATGAGCGCCACGACAATCTCGCCGTTCTCCGCGGTGCACTGCTGCTTCACGATGACGAAGTCGCCATCGTAGATGCCCGCCTGCACCATCGAATACCCCTGCACACGCAGCACGAACGAACCCTCCCTGCCGATGATCGCCTCGGGGAGGGGGAGCACCGCCTCCACGTTCTGCTCGGCCAGGATGGGCGTGCCGGCGGCTACGCGGCCGACGAGGGGCAGCCTGAGGACGCCATCGGGGACAGCCACGGTCCCGTCGTCGACGTCGGGCACTTCCTCGAAGCTTTCCTCGGCGAGCTCCGTCAGCTCGAGCGCGCGCGGCTTGGAGAGCTCGCGCCGGATGTAGCCCTTGTCCTCGAGGACCTGCATGTGCGTGTGAACCGTGGACGGGCTGCTGAGACCGACGGCCTCCGCGATCTCCCTCACGCTGGGCGGATACCCCTTGGCCTTCACTTCCGCGCGGATGTAGTCGAGGATCTCCCGCTGCCGTTTCGTGAGCTTAGGCTGTTCCATGGCGCCCCTCCTTAGACGTTTGGGCCAGTATACGTGGAACCGCACCGTCTTATCGAACATATGTTTGGTACACAGAGTAAGAACATATTTTCGAACAAACGTTCGCATCTCTTTTCCCTCCGCACCGTGAGGAGAATGCCTTCGAGATTTGAGTTCGAAGGAGAGATGCCATGTCCATGAGTGTCAACGCGCGTATCGAGCAGCGAATCGTCCCCGGGGTCATCGTGGCTTCGTTCCCCCTGGTAGATACCAGGTTTGCGAATGTGCCGAGTGTGTGCAGGGGAGGTGCGAGCACCGGGGGAGCAAGCGCCTTCTCGGGGCGCGTGCGCGTCGACCGTCCCGCCCCGCGTAGGCGCGAGACTGCCTGCGGACCCCGCGGAGCATCTCGGAGTGCCTCGCGGACACAGACCGCCGCACGCAGGGGCGGCCGCATCGAGGCGGACCCCGTGCGCGAACTTCCCGGCGGCAGGCGCGCGACCCTCGTCGTGCTGGTCGCCGTCGTGGCGCTTCTGCTGTGCGCCATGGGGTTCAAGCAGGTGGAGGGCACCTACGCGAACCTGCCCACCGAGGTCGTCGTCGTGTCGCAGGGGGACACGCTCTGGTCGATCTGCGAGCGCCATCCCGTCGACGGCATGTCCACCCAGGAGTGCGTCGCGTGGACCAAGTCGATAAACGGCCTGGACAGCTCGTGCCTCGTTCCCGGTCAGCTCATCGAGGTCGCCTCCTCCGCCTCGGACTCGGGCGCACTTTAATCGTGAGTTCGCGATACCGTAGCCACGCCGGCGACCCCAACTGGTATGCTGTGCCCATACCGATCGAGGAGGGTCCCATGCGCTGCCCCAAGTGTGGATATGACGATTCGCGAGTCGTCGATTCCCGTTCTTCTGAGTCCGGGAACGCGATCCGACGCAGGCGTGAGTGCCTGAACCCCGCGTGCGGCGAGCGGTTCACCACCTACGAGAGGCGCGAGGAGGCCCCGCTGCAGGTCATCAAGAAGGACGGCTGCCTCGAACCGTTCGACCGGCACAAGCTCATGGCCAGCCTCGTCAAAGCCACCATCAAGCGCTCGATTTCCGCCGAGACGCTCAACGAGCTCATCACCGACATCGAGACCGAGCTCCGCAACGAGTTCCGCGCCGAGGTCTCCTCGAAGGCCCTGGGCGACATGGTCCTCGAGCGCCTGCTCAAGCTCGACACGGTCGCCTACGTGCGGTTCGCCTCGGTCTACAAGGACTTCAAGGACATCGACGGCTTCTACGCAGAGCTGAGCAAGATCTCGACGGAGGAGGGAGAGCATGCCGAATAGGATCTCCGTCCGCGTCAAGAGGACCGACACCGGCCTTCCGCTGCCCCAGTACGCCTACGAGGGCGACGCGGGCCTTGACCTGCTGAGCGCGGTCGACGTGACGCTCATGCCCTTCGAGCGGGCGCTCATCCCCACCGGCCTCTCCGTGGCCATCCCGGCCGGATACGCGGGCTTCGTCCAGCCGCGCAGCGGTCTCGCGCTCAGGGTGGGCCTCTCGATGGCAAACACCCCCGGGCTCGTCGACTCCAACTATCGCGGCGAGCTCAAGATCGTCGCCGTGAACCTCGACGCCAAGACGCCCATAACCATCCGACGCGGCGAGCGCATCGCCCAGCTCGTCATCCAGGAGGTGCCCATCGTGACCCTCGTCGAGGTCGACGAGCTCGACGACACGGTCCGCGGCGCCAACGGGTTCGGTTCGAGCAGCGTCTAGGGCGCTGCCGACTGCAACGCAAGGCACCATGGCGAACACCAACCTCCACATAACGGTCAAGCCGTACCCGCCAGGCGTGAACCCGTACGTCGGCCCGGGGCGTGGGGGAGTGCCGTCGAGACTCGAGCGCATCTGCGACACAACAGACCAGGTAAGAGGTGCAATCGAGGAGTCCCGCTTTCTGCGCGGCCTCACCGACGAGGACGTGGCCGCCGAAACCGGCCTCCCCCTCGAACAGGTGGCCGCCGTCTCCTCGACCGGGAGGGGCAGACCGGACCTCGTGATGAAGGTCCTGAAAGGCTACCGCGTGCTGCCCGTCTCCCTGCCCCCGGTAAACGAGCTGATGGGAGGGTCCTCGCATGCATGACCGGCTCCATGTGTGGGACGGAGACGACCTCATCGGCATCTTCTCCAGGGCCGCCAACGGTGCAATCGATTTCACCTACGCCCCCGATGTCGTGAGGCCCATCAGCCTGAGCCTTCCGCTTGAGGGCGGATGGCGCACGGACGTTCCGAGAAACTTCCTAGAAGGCCTGTTGCCGGACCTCGACACGGAACTCATCCGGATGAAGGTGGCCCTCGGCGCCGCCGACACCGACCCGTTCACGTTGCTCGACCTCAACGACGTCACGGGCGGCCTTTCCTTCACTGCCGAGGACGTGCCACCGACTCGCAGCGCATCTCCCATCGAGCCGATGTCCGCCGAGGACATTGCCACAAGAATCAGGCAGACGCGCAAGGATAACTCCGCGTGGTGGGAGGGGATCGACCGTAGGTGCAGGTTCTCACTGGCCGGCACACAGGGAAAGTTCAGCATGGCGAGAATCGGAGACGAATGGTTCTGGCCGTCGGCCTCTTTGCCTTCCACCCATATCGTCAAGCCTGAGCCCGTCAAGGCGCCGGGGGCGATTCAAATCGAGCGGGCGTGCCTAGCGCTCGCCGATGCATGCGGCCTCGAAGTCCCCGCGTGCGGCGTCGTTGAGGCGATGGGGGAGACGGCGTACATAACGCAAAGGTTCGACAGGGCGCCTTCCGATACAGGTGTCGCGAGTCGGCTGAGGATCGAGGATTTCAACCAGGCGCTCGGGCTTCCGACGAGGGACAAGTACCTTCCCGAGGCATCTGAGGTGACAGCGCTCATCAACTCCATAGACCCGACGCATGAGCTCGCGTACACCTGGTTCGAGCAGTTTGCCTTTAACGTCCATGTTGGCAACGCCGACGCCCATGCGAAAAACTACAGTCTGTACCTCGACTCCAAGGTGAGACTCTGTCCCTTGTACGACTGTCTTACGACTGCCTATTGGCCTCGGTTCACCGAAGACCTCGCAATGTCCGTAAACGATATCTGGTTCCCGCACGAGGTCACGCCGGACGACTGGGCACGCGAGGGCGAGGCTTGCGGACTCGACGGGTTGCGCGTGCGTGATATCGCGCGGCGTGTCTCCGAGGAAGTTATGAGCCACATGCCTGAGGTGCTCGATACCCTCACAGAGCCAGACATCGCAAAAGGAATGCGCTGTTCGATCACAAAGGCAAACGAGGGCATGCGGAAATAATCAATGGCCCAGCGGCAGCGTGAGTAGGGCCACCTGAAGCGCCGCCACTCCTCCTCCATCGCGATATACATCGGTCTGATAATATATCTTATGTAAAGTTCACCAATATCAAAATAGCCTCTGTAATGAGGTCGCAGGCGCTTGTGGCAGAATGGTTGGAACCGCACACCTCATCGAAATCGCCATGAGCACTGACACGCAAGCACAGAGCCCTCCTTACGATTCCGTACGGCAGCATCTCCTACAGGCCGCCTCATACAGGCTTTACTTAGAACCCCAGCCTTAAGGGCTCGCAATGAATCACTATAGAACGCGTGCCATCCTAAGCTTCAGAGCGACCTGAATGGCCGGCCCTAGAATGGCTTTTGGCGCCGCCATAGCGCTCAGGACCATGAAATAAGGCCTGTTCAGGCCAGAGAACAAAATGAGCCA
>CAYMHQ010000009.1:0-32155 GCA_964390275.1 uncultured Coriobacteriaceae bacterium | reverse complement strand
GAGCGCCCGCAGGACGTCGACGCCCCCGCGGATGCCACCGTCGACGAGGACGGGGACCCGCCCCTCGACAGCGCGGACAATCGCGGGCAGCACCTCGGCCGTCGCGGGACACCCGTCGAGCACGCGCCCGCCGTGGTTGCTCACGAGGATGGCGGAGGCGCCCGCCTCGAGTGCCTTGAGCGCGCCCCGGGGCGTCATGATCCCCTTCACGATGAGCGGGACCTCCCCCGCCATCCCCGCGACGTCGCGCAGCTGCTCCGTCGACTTGAAGCCCGCCGGCGGCTCGAGGCCCTTGAGGAACGGCAGGCCGGCGGCGTCCACGTCCATGGCGATCGCGAACGCCCCGCACGCGCGGGAGAGCTCCATGCGGTCGGCGACGACGTCCTGCCCCCAGGGCTTGACCGTGGGGACGCCGCAGCCCCCGACCTCGGCGATCGCGGCGCACGAGTCGACGAAGATCTGCCGGTCGACCCCGTCGCCCGTGAACGCGGCGACACCCTGGGCCTTCGCCGCCCGCAGGGCCATGAGGTTGTAGTCGATCGTGTCGAGGCTCGGCCCGTAATGGCGCTGCACGTCGCCGACCGGCCCTATGAAGAGCGGCATCGACCACGTGCGCCCGAACAGCTCGCACGAGGTGTCGGCCTCGAAGTGCCCGCAGAGCGTGTCCATGTTGAGCCGGACGCGTCGCCATGCGTCATAGTTGCGAACGGCGACGTCGCCCGACCCCTTCGCGCCGGGGCCGGGTATGACGCCCCTGCACGCGCGCCCGTCGCAGACGAGGCACGCCTTGCACTTTCCGCCGATCGAGGCGCGCGCCGAGGATGCGATGTCAGCCCATTCCATAGCGTTCCTTTCGAGAGAGCGTCCCCGGAGCGTCCCGGGGACGCTCCGCGCCGTCTTACGCGCGCAGGCCCTCGACCGTGCGCGCGAGCATCGCGGCGACCTCGTCGGCGGGCACGACGCTGCGCTCGCCCGTCGCGCGGACCTTGACCTCGACGTTGCCCTCCGCCGCGGACTTCTTGCCGATGACGACCTGGTACGGGAAGCCCATGAGGTCGTTGTCGGCGAACTTCACGCCGGGGCGCTCGTCACGGTCGTCGAGCACGACCTCGACGCCGAGCGACGCGAGCTCGGTCGCGATGCGCTCGGCGAGCGGCTGGAGCACCTCGTCGCCCACCGAGAGCGGGATGACCGCGACCTCGTACGGTGCGACGGAGACGGGCCAGAAAATGCCGTGCTCGTCGTTGTGCTGCTCGACGATGGCCGCGAGCGTGCGGGAGACGCCGATGCCGTAGCAGCCCATGAGGAAGGGCTTCTCGGCGCCCGACTCGTCGGCGTACGTGGCGCCCATCGACTCGGAGTACTTCGTGCCGAGCTGGAACACCTGGGAGACCTCGATGCCGCGCGCCGTGTGGAGCGGCCTGCCGCACTCGGGGCAGGCGTCGCCCTCCTGGGCCGCGGCGAGGGCCGCGTACTCGGGCTCAGGGAAGTCGACCCCACACAGGGCGGCGTTGTAGTGGTAGCCGTGCTCGTTCGCTCCGCAGATCCAGCGGCGCTGGACCTTGAGGGACTCGTCGGCGAGCACGCCCACCTTGTCGGAGATGCCCTTGGGGCCGATGTAGCCCTTCACGAGGCCCGCCTGCTCGAGCTCCTCGTCGGTCATCATGCGCCAGTTGAGGCCGAAGCGGTGCTCGAGCGCCACCTCGTTCACCTCGTGGTCGCCCGGGACGAAGAGGACCCAGAACGAGCCGTCCTCGGCGGTGACCGCGAACGCCTTGACCGTCATGCTCGCGGGCACGTTGAGGAACGCGGCGACGTCCTCGATGGTGCCGCAGTCGGGCGTGAGGACCTTCTCGCAGCTCTCGGCCTCGCAGATGCTGAGGTGCGGGCGCGCCTCAGCCGCCTCGACGTCGGCGGAGTACCCGCAGTCGCAGTAGACGAGCTCGGCCTCGCCCGCGTCGGCGAGCGCCATGAACTCGACGGACACCTTGCCGCCGATCTGGCCCGAGTCCGCCTCGACGGGGCGGTAGTCGATGCCGCAGCGCTCGCAGATGCGCCCGTAGGCGCCGCGCATGTCGTCGTAGGTCTCCTGCAGGCTCTCGCGGCTGTCATGGAAGGAGTAGGCGTCCTTCATGATGAACTCGCGGCCGCGCAGCAGGCCGAAGCGGGGGCGCATCTCGTCGCGGAACTTGTCCTGGATCTGGTAGAGCGTCACGGGGAGCTGCTTGTAGCTGCGCAGCTCGTTGCGGACGAGGTCGGTGAAGGTCTCCTCGTGGGTGGGGCCGAGGCAGAACTCGCGCTCGTGGCGGTCGCTCATGCGCATGAGCTCGGGGCCGTAGTCGTTCCAGCGGCCCGACTGGTGCCAGAGCTCCGCCGGCGTGAGGATGGGGAGCATGACCTCCTGGGCGCCGATGCCGTTCATCTCGTCGCGGATGATCGCCTCGATCTTGAGGAGCGAGCGCCAAGCGAGCGGCAGGTAGGAGTAGAGGCCGGCTGCCGTCTTGCGGACGAACCCGGCGCGGAGCAGCAGGCGGTGGCTCGCGATGTCGGCTTCCTGGGGGTCTTCGCGCAGCGTGGGCGCGTAGAGGCGGGACATCCTCGCAAACGAGGTCTTGGTCATGGGTTGGCTCCAATCGAGATCTGACGAGACGTGGCCGGCATCGCGGGACCCGCCGTGGGAAGCGGCGAGGGCAGGCGCACGGCGCGACGTGTGCTGATTTTGCAGAGAGAGATTCTACTCGAACGCGCGGGACAAGGTTAGGACGAGAGCGCCCCCTCGGCGAACCGCGACTCTATCTCCCCAAAGAGGGCGTCGACGATCCCCTCCTCGGGCGCGCGCGCCACGATCCTCCCCTTGCAGAAGATCGCCCCCGACCCCCTGCCGCACGCGACGCCGATGTCCGCGCCGCGCGCCTCGCCGGGGCCGTTGACCTCGCACCCCATGACCGCGACCGTGATCGGGAGCGAGAGCGCGCCCAGGCGCCGTTCGACCTCGCGCGCGATGGGGATCATGTCGACCTGGCAGCGCGCGCAGGTGGGGCAGCTCACGAGCTCGGGGCCGCGGCGCCTGATGCCGAGGGCGGAGAGGATGCCCCATGCGACCGGCAGCTCCTCGACGGGGTCGGCCGTGAGGGATACGCGCATCGTGTCGCCTATGCCCTCCTCGAGAAGCACCCCGATGCCCACGGCGCTCTTGACGGTGCCCTGCAGCGGGGTGCCCGCCTCGGTGATGCCGAGATGGAGCGGCACCCGGGGGAGCTCGCGGGAGAGCCTGCGGTAGACCTCGATGCAGGTGGGCACGTCGTGCGCCTTGGCCGAGAGCACGATGTCATGGAAGCCGCGCTCCTCGAAGTGCGCGACGAAGCCGGCGGCCGAAAGCGTCATCTTGTCGGCGAGCGTGAGGCCCGCGCGCGCCTCGACCTCCTTGCCGAGGGAGCCCGCGTTCACGCCGATGCGGATGGGAATGCCGCGCTCCCCCGCCTCGTCGATGACCGCGTCAACCTTCTCCCAGGAGCCGATGTTCCCCGGGTTGATCCGGAGTCCCGCCGCTCCACGCCTCGCCGCCTCGATCGCGAGCCGGTGGTCGAAGTGGATGTCGGCGACGACCGGCATGGGGGATCGACGGCAGATCTCCTCGAAGCCGTCGAGGGAGGCGGCGGAGGGGATGGCCGCGCGCACGATCTCGCAGCCCGCCTCATGGAGCCGCTCCGCCTGTGCGACGGCCCGGTCGGGGTCACTCGTGGGGGCAGTGAGCATCGACTGCACCCGGACGGGGGCTCCCCCGCCTACCGTGACGCCGCCCACGCTCACCTGACGAGTGAGCTCGCGAGCCAGCGTGCGGGGCGCGCCCTCCCCGCCTGCGACGCCGGCGCCGCCCTGATCAGTCGAGCCCTCAAACGCGTCCTTCAAAACCGACCCCTCCCCTTAGATACGCTACAGACCCGCGAGACGCGAGACGTCCTGGAACACCATGAACACGAAGAGCAGCAGGAACAGCGCGATGCCCACGAGGTTCGCCGCGCCCTGCACCCTGAGCGGGACGGGCCGGCGGATGACGCCCTGGATGAGCTCGATGAGCACCTTGCCGCCGTCGAGCGGCGGGATGGGCAGGAGGTTCATCCACCCGAGCGAGAGCGAGAGCATGCCGGTGAGGAGCAGCACCGACCAGAGCCCCGACGAGACGGCGTCCTGCGTCATGGCCGCGATGCCGACGACCCCCGCGGAGCCTTCGAGGACCTCGACCGTCTGCGAGGGTACCAGGAGCGACGCGACGGTGCTCGCGACCTCCCCGATGTAGACGAGCGAGCAGTACGCGGCCTCCCCGAAGCCGAGCCCGTAGTATGCGACGCCGTAGTAGACGCCGAGCGTCTCCCCCTCGGCGAGCTCGACCGTCGCGGCCGTCTCGACCCCGTCGTGGCTGTACACGAGCTCGAACTCGCCGGCGCCGCGGACGCCCTCGAGCGCCTCGCCAAGGACGTCGTACGAGTCGATCTGCTCGCCGCCCACGGAGACGACGCGGTCGCCCGCGACCATGCCCGCCTCGGCGGCGACGGACCCATCCTGCACCTGGGCCACGTCGAGCGAGGCGACGCCGGCAACCCCGTGAATCATGTAGTACGCCATGAAGATGACGAAGGCGAGCAGCAGGTTGCAGAAGACGCCGGCCACGAGGACGGCGAGGCGCTTGGGCAGGTTGAGGCCCTGGTAGGTGCGCGAGGACTCCGCCTCGAAGAAGTCGTCGGCCGAGACGTCGGGGAGATAGGGGGCGCCTGCGGGACTCACGCCCTCGCCTGAGAAGTCATGCCCGCGGTCGTATACCGTGAGGCCCTTCGCGTCGCGCCGCACGGTGCGGTACTCGGCGGGGTAGTCGCTGCGCGCGTGACGGACCCCCTCGGGCCACACCTCCTCGATCGACCCCCAGTCGGCGAGGAACGCGAGCGCGGTCTGCGCGTCGGCGGCGTCGCACCCGAGAACCTCGGCGACCTCGTCGACCGAGATGCGCCCGCGCGCGTTGACGAGCGCGAGGACGAATGAGAGCCGCTCGTCGTCGGGCGGCAGCATGCCGGCGATCTTGGTGTAGCCGCCGAGCAGGGCGAACGTCGCGCCGTATTTGATGCCCGATCGACTGCTCACCCGGGAGGCCTCGGGGCCGAAGGGCATGCCGACGAAGAACTCGGTCACGCGCGCGCCGCAGCGGCGGGCGACCCAGGCGTGCCCGGCCTCGTGGACGACCACGATGACGGTGAGGACAACGAGAAAGCAGATGACGCCCAAGGCGACCGAAACGATGTCAGACAAAACCACCCTCCGAACTCTATCGGGCTGAAGAGCGCGCCCGACGGGCGGCGCTACGCTTGCAGGGCCTCGGCCGCGCGCACACGGGCCTCGGCGTCCACCGTCTCGAGCATCTCAAGCGACGCGACGGGCTCGGGCGCGAACCTCGCGAGCGTCTCGCCAACGACGCGCTCGATGTCGAGATAGCCGATGCGCCCGTGCAGGAACGCATCGACCGCGACCTCGTCGGCCGCATTGAGCACGCACGGCAGAATTCCTCCCCGTGTACCCGCGTCGATGGCGAGGTCGAGGCAGCCGAACGTCTCCCGGTCGGGTTCCGCGAAATCAACATGCCCGAGCGCGGGAAAGTCGACGCGTGGGCACGGCGCGGGCCAGCGGTTCGGGTAGCTGAGCGCGTGCTGGATGGGGATGCGCATGTCGGTCGCGCTCAGGTGCGCGATGACGGACCCGTCCTCGTACTCGACCATCGAGTGCACCGCGCTCTGCCGTTGCACGACAATCCGGATGCGGTCGTACGGAAAGTCGAAGAGATGGTGCGCCTCGATCGTCTCGAGTCCCTTGTTGAGCAGCGTAGACGAGTCGATCGTCACCTTTGCGCCCATCGACCAGTTGGGGTGCCTGAGCGCGCGCTCGGCCGTGACCGAGGCGAGCTCGGCGCGGGTCGACCCGAAGAACGCCCCGCCCGAGGCCGTGAGCCAGATGCGCACCGCCTGCCAGGGGTCCTCGCCGCAGAAGCACTGGAAGATGGCCGAGTGCTCCGAATCGACCGGGAAGACGCGCCCTGGTGTGAGGTAGGGCTTGAGGAGGTCGCCCGCTACGACGAGCGACTCCTTGTTCGCGAGGGCGAGCTCGCGGCCGGCCTTGAGAGCGCGGTGGCTCGCGCGCATGCCGGAGAAACCGACGAGCGCGTTGAGCACGCAGTCGATGTCGACCTCGTCGACGCACGCGTCGACGGCCTCCTTGCCGAACGCAACGGTGCAGCCGGCAGGCAGGTCCTCGAGGCAGGCGAGGCCGCGGCACGACTCGTCGGCGAGGGCGATGCGCTCGACGGTGGGGAACTCGCGCGCGAGGGCTACGAGCCTCTCGGCCGAGCGGTTGGCCGCGAGCGCCCGCAGCTCGACCCTGCCCGGGTTCTTCCGGACCACGTCGACCGTCTGGCTCCCGATGGACCCCGTGGCACCGAGAAGCGCGAGCCGCAGGGGCTGCGGCCGCTCGACAATGAAGCCGGGGGCGGGGACCACGCCGCGCGAACATGCGACGTGCGGAGCCGTGGTGACATTCGTCTTTTCCATTAGATAACGCCCATCATCCGAAGGAGGAAATACGCGCTGATCGACACGAAGAGCATCGAGTCGGACCGGTCGAGCAGGCCACCGTGGCCGGGAATCAGGTTGCCCGAGTCCTTGATGCCGGCGCCGCGCTTGATGCGAGACTCGACGAGGTCGCCGATGACGCCCATCGCGCCGCACACGAGGCCGCACACGACTGCGACGGGGACCGTCACGTGCGTTGCCGGGAACAGCGCCGCGACGAGCCACACGATGAGCGACCCGGCGATGCCGCCCGCGAGGCCCTCCCAGCTCTTCTGAGGCGAGATGCGGGGGACCATCTTGTGCTTCCCAAAGCGGCATCCTACCAGGTAGGCGCACGAGTCGTTGAGCCAGACGGACGCCATGACGAAGATGGAGAGCAGGATGGCGCCCTCGTTGCCGAGCGCGGCGCTGCTGCGGATGCCCACGATCGCCGAGAGCGTCATGCCCGTGTAGATGGCGCCGAACGCGGTGATCGCGACGTCGGTGATCCTCGCGCGCTGGTTCACGATGTACCACAGGCCGAGGATGGCCACCATCGCGAACACGACACCCACGAGGTAGACCGTGTTCGCGAGGGCGACGATCGGCATCGCGCAGGCGAAGAAGATGCCGGCCACCTGGTTGGGCGACTTCGCGTCGGCCCGCATGAGCCGGAAGAACTCCCAGCAGCACACGCCCGCCGTGAACGACATGACGAGCGCCGTGGGGAACTTGCCGAGGATGACCGCCGCGACGTTGAGCGCCACATACACGGCGCCCGCCGCCATGCGGACGAACAGCGTGCGGTACCTGAGGACCGGGACGTTGACGGGTGCGGTCACGGGAGGCTCGAGCCTGCTCTCCCCCACCAGCTCCTCCTCGTCGGGGGCGTCGACCGGACTCGTACCCACGAGCCCCTCCTTCGCCCGCGACGCCGCGCGCTTCGCACGGTCCTTGACCGAGTCGGCGCGCGAGGGCCGGGGCGTCAGGGGACCGGCGCCTTCGCTCAGTCTGCCGTCATCATTCGCTGACATCGTCAACACCCCCGAAGCGCCGCTTCCTCCCCTGGTACTCAAGGACGGCGCGGACGAGCCCCCACCGGTCGAAGTCCGGCCAGAGGACGTCGGTGAACACGAACTCGGCGTAGGCGCACTGCCAGAGCAGGAAGTTCGAGAGCCTCAGCTCGCCCGAGGTCCTGATGAGGAGGTCGGGGTCGGGGAGGCCGGAGGTCCAGAGCCTGCGGGCGAACGCCGCGTCATCTATCTGGGAGGGGTCCATCTCGCCGGCGAGGCAGCTCTCGGCGAGCGAGCGGGCTGCACGGACGATCTCGCCGCGGCTGCCGTAGTTGACGGCGACCGCGAGCACCATACCCGTGTGGTCGGCCGTCTCGGCGAGACCGCGCTCGAACGTCAGCCGCGTCTCCTCGGGGAGGTCGCCCATGTCGCCCAGGTACACGAGCCGGACGCCCTCGCGGTGCAGCAGCGGCAGCTCGTCGATGAGCGTGCTCGCGAAGAGCGCCATGAGAAGGTCGACCTCCTCCTTGGGGCGCGACCAGTTCTCGGTGGAGAACGCGTAGACCGTGAGGGCCTCCACGCCGAGGCGCACCGAGGCGGTGATGACGTCCCGGAGCGCGTCGATGCCGGCCATGTGCCCATAGCCGCGGGAACGGCCGCGCTGCTGAGCCCAGCGGCCGTTCCCGTCCATGATGACCGCTATGTGACGGGGCACGCGGCGTAGGTCGAGGGCGCCCATGTCCACGTCGGAGGGCGCGTCCGCGAAAAACGCCTCGTATGCCTGCAGGTCGACCCCCACTTAGACCTCCATGACCTCGTTCTCTTTGTCCTTGAGGAGCTTGTCGACCTTCGCGATGCGCTCGTCGGTCAGCTTCTGGATGTCGGCCTCGCCACGGTGCCCCTCGTCCTCGGAGACCTCGCCGTCCTTGCTGAGGCGGTCGATCTTGGCGTTCGCGTCGCGACGCACGTTGCGGATGCCCACACGGGCGCGCTCGGCGATGTCGCGGCACTGGCGCACGAGCTCCTTGCGGCCCTGCTCGGAGGGCGCGGGGAACGGAAGCCTGATGACGACACCGTCGTTGGCCGGGGTGATGCCGATGTCAGAGGCCATGATGGCCTTCTCAATGGCGTTGAGGCTGCTCTTGTCCCACGGCGTGATGACGAGCTGGTGGCCGTCGGCGGCCTTCACGGCGGCGATCTGGTTCACCGGGGTGGGGACGCCGTAGTAGTCGATGCGCAGGTCGTTGAGGATGGCGGGGTTGGCGCGGCCGGTCCTCACCTTGACGAACTCCTCGAGCATGGCGTCGATCGTCTTGTCCATCTTCTGACGCGCGTCGGACTTGATTTCGTCGATCATGTTAATCCTCCCTGTAAACAACGGTACCAACGGTCTCACCGCGAAGCGCCGCGTCGATGACGCCCTCGTGCTCGACGTTGAACACAATGATAGGCATACGGTTGTCGTTGCACATCGTGATCGCCGTGGAATCCATGACGTTTAGCTCTTTCGCGATGACGTCGAGGTAGGTGATGCGGTCGAACTTCTTGGCGTCTGGGTACTTCTTGGGGTCCTTGTCGAAGATGCCGTCGACCTTGGTGGCCTTGAGGAGGCACTCGGCGCCGATCTCGCACGCGCGCAGGGCGGCCGTGGTGTCGGTGGTGAAGTAGGGGTTGCCCGTCCCGGCGGCGAAGATGACCACGCGGCCCTTCTCGAGATGCCTGATGGCGCGGCGGCGGATGTAGGTCTCGCAGACCTCGTGCATCTCGATGGCGCTCATGACGCGGCACATCTGCCCGTTGCGCTCGAAGGCGTCCTGGAGGGCGAGCGCGTTCATGACGGTAGCGAGCATGCCGATGTAGTCGGCCTGGGCGCGCTCCATCCCGTTGGCGGAACCCGCGAGGCCGCGGAAGATGTTCCCGCCTCCCACGGTGACGGCGACCTGCACGCCTTGCTGGACGACCTCCGACACCTCCTTCGCGAGGCGATCCACGACGCACGGGTCGATCCCGTACCCCTTGTCCCCCATGAGGAACTCCCCGGACAGCTTGAGAAGGACGCGCTTGTACTCGTACTCGGCCATCGATAACCTCCTTGGCGTGTTTTACGACCCTCGCTATGATACCAAACCGCATGCCGGCGAGACTGCTCCCGCGGGGCGGAAGAGGGGCCGCTCAAAAATATGCGACAGGGACCGCGCATAAAAAAAGCGCCGGCACGTCACCGCACCGGCGCTCCCTGCGCGAACTAAAGGCTTACTCTTCTCCGAGGACGAACAGACTGAACGCCTTAACCTCGATCTTGTCGCCGGCCTGCTTGGAGGCCTCGGCGACATACTGGGAGACCGTGACCTCGGGGTTCTTGACGAACTCCTGGTCGACGAGCGTGGACTCCTTGAAGAACTTCTCGAGACGGCCGAGGGCCATCTTCTCCTGAATCGCCTCGGGCTTGCCGGACTCGGCGGCCTGCTGGCGGTAGATCGTCATCTCGTGGTCGATCTCGCTCTGGGGCATGTCCTCGCGGACCGCGCACAGCGGCTTGGTCGCGGCGACCTGCATGGCGACGTCGTGGGCGACGACCTTGAAGGCCTCGTTCTCGGCGGTCTCGGGCTTCTCGAAGCCGAACTCCACGAGGACGCCGATCCTGCCGCCCATGTGGATGTAGGAGGAGAAGGCGCCGGCCTCGGTCGCGCGGCGGACGAAGCGGGCGAGCGTGATGTTCTCGCCCATGTTCATAATGCCGTCCTGGATCCAGGCCTCGACGGTCTGGCCGTCGACCTCGGAGGCCTTGAGGGCGTCGAGGTCGGCCGGGTCGTTCTCGGCGACGGCCTTGGCGATGCGGGCGGCGAGGGTCTTGAACTTGTCGGTGCCGCTCACGAAGTCGGTCTCGCACTTGACCTCGGCGAGCGCGGCGACCTTGCAGCACTCGGACACATAGGCGGCGACGGCGCCTTCCTTGGTCTCGCGGCCGGCCTTCTTGACGGACTTGGCGATGCCCCTCGTGCGGAGGACGTCGACCGCCTTGTCGATGTCGCCCTCGGCCTCGACGAGCGCCTTCTTGCACTCCATCATCGGCGAGTCGGTCATCTCACGCAGCTGCTTGACCAGTGCGGCGGTAATCTCTGCCATCGTTTGTCCTTTCTCTGTCATCTCGATCGGTACGGCCCCGGGCGCGGCGGCCCGGGGAGGGTTGCGGACGTGCGCGGGCGAAAACTTACGCCTGGGGCTGGGCCAGGACCTCTTCGAGCGTCATGGCAGCGGGAGCGGCGGCCTCGGCGGCGGGCTCCTCCGCGGGCGCGGTGCCGGCCATCTCCTCGGCCGTGATCTCGACCGAGCCGGCGCCGGCGATGATGGCGTCGGCCATGATGGAGGTCATGAGCTGGACGGAGCGGATCGCGTCGTCGTTCGCAGGGATGCCGTACTCGATGACGTCGGGGTCGGAGTTGGTGTCGATGAGGCCGATGACCGGGATGTGGAGACGGTTGGCCTCGCGGATCGCAATCTCCTCGCGACGGGTGTCGACGACGAAGAGCGCCTTGGGCAGGGCCTTCATGTCGCGGATGCCGTCGAGGTTCTCCTGCAGCTTGGTGAGCTCCTTGCCGAGGACGGCCTGCTCCTTCTTGGGCAGGGCGGCCATGCGGCCGTCGGCGACCATGGCCTCGAGCTCCTCCATACGGGCGACGCGGGAGCGGATGGTGACGAAGTTGGTGAGCATGCCGCCGAGCCAGCGGTTGGCGACATAGGGCTGGCCGGCGCGCTTGGCCTCGTTGATGATGGCCTCCTGGGCCTGCTTCTTGGTGCCGACGAAGAGGACCTCGCCGCCCTTGGCAGCGACCTCGGCGAGGAAGCTGTACGCCTTGTCGGCCTCGATGATGGTCTTCTTGAGGTCGAGGATGTAGATGCCGTTGCGCTCGCCGAAGATGTACGGCTTCATCTTGGGGCACCAGCGACGGGTCTGGTGGCCGAAGTGGACACCGGCCTGGAGCAGGGTGTTGATGGTGATCTGAGCCATGATGCAAACCTCCGATTGGTTCGTCGTCCGCGCGATGTCGCCCCCCGTGCGCAACCCGGGCTCTCACCGGGCACCGCTGCGCCGAAGTAGTCGCGCGTGTTTGATAGGAGTCGCCCGAAAGGGCAACTGGTGAATCATAGCATAACCGTGAGCCGCGGGCGTCAGCGTGTCACACCTTCACAACTGCCACGGACTGACGACAGACAGGCGCGGCACTCCGCCCGCCGACCTCCGAACGCCCGCCCGGGCAGAAGTCAGCGCGCGCAAATCGACACGATCCAGCGCGTGAACACGAGGTCGCGGTCGGAGGACGACTTGAGCTGCTCCTCGACCTCGGCCGCGTCGACCAGGGCGCGCGACAGCTCCTCGGCGGTGAACCTGCGCGCCCAGCCCACGAGCTTCTTCGCGCGCCAGTCGGGGCAGCCGACCTGCGCGGCGACCGCCCCCGGCGTCCCCCGGTCGACGAGGGCCCGGGCGACGATGAGTTCGCGGAGCCGCTTCACCATGAGCGAGAAGCAGGGGAACACGTCCTCGGGGCCGCGCATGCGGGAGTAGAGCGCGCACGCCTTTCCCGCGTCGCGCTCGCTGACCGCGTCGGGAACCTCCCACGGCTTCACGTCAGCGGTGCGGGCGACGGCGCGGCGGACGTCCTCGACGCCGATGCGCCGCGCGCCGCCGAGGGAGCGCGCAAGCTTGTCGACCTCGTTGTCGAGCATCGCGGCGGACTCCCCCACGAGCGCGACCAGCTCCGTCGCGGCGTCGAAGCCCATCTCGAGCCCGCGCGAGCGCGCCATGTCGACCACCTGCGCCGGGAGCTCCTTCGCCGTGGGCGGGGCGCAGTCGATAATCGCCGCCTGGCCGGCCTTCGCGACCGCCTTGTAGAGGCGCGTCGACTTGGCGAGCTCCTCGGCGGTGATGAGCAGAACAGTCGTGGGGCACGGGTCGGCGAGATAGGAGACGATCGCCTCGGTGACCGGCTTTGGGGCCTTGCCGGCGTTCTCGACGACGACGAGCCTGAAGTCCGACCCGAACGGCAGCGTGTCGAGCGCGCACCGCACGTACGAGGGGTCGGCGAGCGACTCGCCCTCGAGGACCTCCTTGTCGAACGACGGGTCCCCGCCGTGCGCCTCGAGGAGTGCGTCGAAGCGCTCGAGCGCCTTCCGCACCGCGAGCTTGTCCTTGCCGACGGCGAGGTACGCGGGAAGCAGAGCCCCGTTCGCAGCCACGCGACCAACCCCTTTCGAACTCGACGACACCGTCTCGACGACACCGGCATGCTACGCCGCCTCCCGCTCGCACGCAACCTCGACGCCGCCGCGCGCGGGCCTCAACTCGATATCTCCCCGGTCCTTGGTGCAGAGGAAGAGGGCGCCTCCCTCCTCCGCCGCCTCGACGCACTCCCGCGAGGGATGCCCGTAGGAGTTGCCCTCCCCCGCGCTCGCCACGCAGACGGCCGCCTCGAGGGCCGAGACCATCTCGGAGGTCGTGGAGACCGCCGAGCCGTGGTGCCCGACCTTGAGGACGTCGACCGTCCCCGTGGCGCCCGAGGCGACGAGCGGCCAGACCACCTCGCGCTCGGCGTCCCCGGTGAGGAGGACGCTGAGGGACGCACCTTCGCCCGAGGGGTCCCCGGTCCGCGCGACCGTGACGATCGAGTCCTCGTTGTCGCAGCCGTCCACCTCCTCGCGGGGCCACACGACCTCGAGCTCGAAGGCGCCGACGGTCAGCGTGTCGCCCGCCGCCACCTCGACGAGACCGCCCGTCTCGCCTAGGGTCGCCGCGAGGGACGCGTCCGAGGAGGTCACCGACCCCGCCACGCCGCGTGCCACGATCACCCGGTCGACCTCGACGAATCCGAGCAGGTCGTCGAGTCCGCCCGCATGGTCGGAGTCGGTGTGCGTGAGCAGGACGGCGTCGAGGTGGACCACGTGGTTGCGGGCGAGCGCGTAGACGACCGCGTCGTCGGGTCCCGTGTCGACGAGGAGCGCGCTCGCCCCGTCCTGGACGAGGACGGCGTCGCCCTGCCCCACGTCGAGGACGACGATGCGGCACGGGGCGAGGAACCTCCAGGCGACCGTGCAGGAGGCGAGGACCGCGAGGCCTGCCCCGAGGACGGCGTACAGGACCGCGCGCGAGGGGCTCGGCCAGAGCGCGTACAGGAGGACCGCGACCGTGGCGAGCACGGCGAACGCCGCAGGGGCCGAGACGACGAGCACGGTCTGCGCGTGGGGGACGTCGGCGAGGATGCCAGAGACGAGGCACGAAGCCCCCGCGAGGGCGTCGCACGGCAGCAGGATGACGCTCGCCGCCCCCGGCAGCGCCATGGCGAGCGCCGAGCACAGCAGGCCCACGACGAGCAGGAGGCTCACGACGGGCCCCACCAGGACGTTCGCGAGCGGAGAGAGCAGCGCGAGCCGGCCGAACGCAGGAAGGCAGACGGGCGCGGTGAAGAGCTGCGCCACCAGGGTGAGCGAGACCCCGTCGACGACGAACCGCGGGGCCCTCCCCCAGAAGAGGCATTCCGTCCACGCGCCGAACAGGCCCGAGAACACGGAGATCCCCACGACGGAGAGGACCGAGAGCTGGAACCCCATGTTCGACGCGCACGAAGGGTCGGCGACGAGCATGACGAGCGCCGCGACGGCGACCGAGGAGACCGCATGGGCACGCCGTCCCGCGACCGCGGCGGCGAGCGCGGCGACCGTCATGACCCACGACCGGACGGCCGATGCCTGGACGCCCGTGAATACGACGTACACGCCGAGGAGGGCCGCCATGACGACGAGCCGGGCGCCGGGGCGGAACCGGGCGCGACGCGCGAACGTCCCCGCGAGCGACGCGACGACGGCGAGGTGCGAGCCGGAGACGGCGACAAGGTGGCTGAGGCCGAGCACCGTGAAGTCGTCGTTCGCGTCGGTGCCAGCGAGGCTCGCCTGCATCCCGCACACGACCCCCGCCGTGAGCGCCCGCGCGTCGCCGCCGTAGGGGTCGATGAGTGCGACGAGCCCGCGCCTGAAAGTCCGCACCGCCCCGACGAGGCCGCCCTGTACGCCCGTTCTCTCGAAGACCCGAACGGAGACGCGCGCCGAGACCCCGCCCCGTATGAGCGAGGAGTCGTACTCGGACGAGGGGTCGAGGGCCTTCCATCTCCCCACCGCCGTGAGCACTTCCCCGAGCGAGACGGGCGGCTCGGAGGAGGCTTCCGATTCCTCCGTGCCGCCTGCGTTCTGAGGAATCTCCATGCGGACCGCGGCCCCATCCGCTCCCCCGCCGGACACGACAGCGTCGAAGGTCCACGAGCCCGTCGACGAAAGGCGTGGGTCGGAGTCGACCGTGAACTCGAAGGATGACACGGGAGACCCCGCTACCGCCTCACCCGTCGTAAGCGTGGCCGAGACGCCCAGAGACCCCGATAGCGAGCCGAAAAGCGCGCCCGCGAACGCGAGCGCGACGAACGCGCGCACGCATCCAGCGACCCGCGCGGCGGGGGTGCCGTCGCATGCCGAGACGACGAGGGACAGGGAGACGAGAACGCCCGCGAACCCCGCCGCGGAGCAGACGAGGAGGACGAGGCGCGGGTCGCCGCCGAGCCAGGTCGCGCCCGCCGCGTTTGCGAGCCATGCGGACCCGGAGGCGAGCACGCCGGTCCAGGCGGCCGCGGCCGCCACGAGCGCGGCGGAGAGCGCCGGGCGGGGCGGAACGCCGCGCGCCTTCGGCGAGTTATCGAGCAGGGACGGGTCCCAGTCGAGGGGGAAGGGGTCTCGAGACCGGCGAGCGGGGACGGCCGGCGCGTCGCCCGCGGAAAGTCGTTCCGCGGCTCTCATACGCAGACCATGTCCTTGAGCCGGTCGAACTTCTTCTCCCCGATGCCGCTCACGCGCATGAGGTCCTCGATTGAGGCGAACGGGCCATTCGCCTCCCGGTCCCTCACGATCTCGGCGGCTGTCGATTCGCCCACGCCGGGCAGTGTGCAGAGTTCGGTGGCGTTGGCGTAGTTCAGGTTGACGAGGCCCGCAGCACCGTCGACCGTCGAGCCGGTCGCCGAGGCATAGGAGACCACCGACGCGGCGTCTGCCGAGACCTCCCCTTCGGTCGCGAGGCTCAACGAGGGAATCGTGACCTTGCACCCGTCGCCCACCGGCTCGGCGAGGTTCACCGAGGTGACGTCCGCCTCGGCGGTGAGACCGCCCGCCGCCTCGACCGCGTCGACCACGCGCGAGCCTTCCTCAAGCTCGTAGACGCCCGGCGCGGCGACGCACCCCGCGACGTGCACGACGAGCGTAGGAATCTGCTCGCTCGGGTCCGTCTCAGGCGTGGCTTCGTCAGACGTAACGGTCGCGGTGTCCGAGACCGCGACGGAGGATTCGACTGCTTCGACATGGCCCCCGCGGACCACTATCTCGCCCGCGCGCGAACGCCCGAGGAGAAGAGCCCCGAGCAGAAGCGCGACCGCCGCGAGAAACACCACCGCGACGAGGACGGGGCGGGGGACCTCCTCGATCCGGAGCCGCCGCCCGAGTTCTTCGAGAAGACGCCTCGCCGGATGACCGTCGGCTTTCCGCTTTCCAGATTGCCGCGACAGTTTTGCCGGCTGCGTGACCGGCCGCGTTCCGGAACGAACGCTTGGGTCACGAGCAGCGCCGCCCTCCATGCCGGGGTCCGCGCCCCAGAACGCGTCCCGAAGTTCCTCGAACGCACGACCGTCGATCTGAGCCATAGGCCGCCACCTCCCTGCCGGGAGACTACGACGGGGGTGCGAGCGTCAATATGTGTTTGGCGTGGAGAAAGAGGCACTCTAACACAAAACCGTTAGGCACCCCTTCCGACCTGCGGCGCCGGAAGGGGGTATTTCGAACTTTGATATATGCGTCACAAAAGGCATATATTTGCGGCGCGAGAAAGGGCCGAGGGACGGTGTGAAAAGCCGCTGCGCGAGACGCGTTCGACGGCATGGGAACGTCCGGCGACGCCCTCCCGGTCGGAGGCAGAGCCTACTCGGAGACAGGCTGCTTCCCCTCGATGGGAGGCTCTGCTTCGGCGGAAGACTTCGCACCGGGGAGGGGCTGCTCGGCCGACCATGCCGGCGCGAGAGACCCGTGGAACTCCCTCAGGGAGCGCGGCGCGTGGTACACGGGGCAGTCGAGGCTGCGATACTCGAGCGACGCCATCATCTCATCGAGCATCGACTCGTGGTCGAACGAGTCCCACACCTCGTGCGCCGTCTTCATGCTGACATGCGTCTCGGGGCTGCGGGGCATGAAGAGCGTGCAGCAGTCGGGAGCCTTCTCGTTGCTGATCTCGAGGGTGCCGAGACGCTCGGCCTCGTCCATGATCTCGCGCTTGTCGCTGCCGATGAGAGGACGGAACACGGGGATGTCAGCCATCTCGTCCACGGCCATGATGTTTTCGAGCGTCTGGGACGCGACCTGTCCGAGCGACTCGCCGGTGACGAGGGCCTTGGCGTTCTCGAGCTTCGCGAGTCGGCTCGCGAAGGCGAACATGAGACGGCGGTACATGATGATGCGCAGGTCGTCGGGGACGGCGAGGGCGACGCGACGCTGAACGTCGCCGAACGGAACGACATACAGCCTGCCGAACCCTCCGGCGGGGGACAGCCGGTCGATGATGTCCTGCACGAGCCACTCGCTCGCATCGGAGGTCTGGGGACGCCCGGAGAAGTGGAGGCCGAGGACGACAGCGCCGCGGCGCATGATGCGCCAGGAGGCGACCGGGGAGTCGATGCCGCTGCTCAGGAGCGAGATCACCTTGCCTGCGGAGCCGACGGGCAGGCCGCCGACGCCCTCCTCGGTCTTCACGTAGACGTAGACCGAGCCCTGGATGACGTAGACGAACACCGTCCGGTCGGGGTCCTTCATGAGCACGCGCTTCTCGGGGAGCCGACTGCAGAGGTAGGAGCCGACCTGCTCGTTCAGCTCGAGCGAAGTCATGGGGTAGACGGTGTTCGAGCGCCTCGCGCGCACCTTGAACGAGTCGAAGTCGCCGGAGGCCTCGAGCTCGAGGAGCGCCGCGGCGCAGTACGCCTCAGGGTCGAGGTCGCAGCGGCGCGCGAACGAGACTCGCGCGACGCCCGGGGTCTGGCGGATGCGCTCGAACACCTCGACGGCGCCGGGCCTGTCGAGCCTGCCGTCGAGGCGCACGAGCACGTGGCCCGAGATGCGCTCGACCGACGCCACGGGGAGCCCGTGGAGCGAGCGCTTGAGGTTCTCGAGCAGACGGCGCTCGAACACCGACCGGTTGTTGCCCTTGAGGCCGATCTCGTGGTAATGGACGAGGCAGACGAACGAGTCCATGGCCGGCGGCTACTCCGCTTCGGGAGCTTCGGAGGCGGCGCGGTCGAGGCCGAGCGCCACGTCGAGCGCGTGGTGGTCGTAGCCCAGGTCGCCCTCCGAGGTCTCGCCCTCCTCGTCCCTCTTGGGGGCGATCTCGCTGAAGGCGATCGACAGGGGGTTGGGCGCGTGGCCCTCCTCGTCGCTCATGAACATCGCGATGTCCTCGACGTCGCCGAGGGCCTGCTCGGCGCGGCCGTGCTGGTTGCGCATCATGTCGTTGATGTCGCGCGCGCGGCGGGAGGCCATCTCGCAGAGCAGGAACTGGTTCTCTTCGGTGACGGAGAGCAGATCGTCGATCGTGGGCTCGATAACGGACATATTCCCAACCTTCCAAGATACGGTGGATGCCACTACAAACAGGGTGGAGACGTGCTGCGGGGGCTTTATGCCTCGCGCGGGGGCTCGGACTCGAAGCGCCGCATGAGAGAGAGCATGTCGGCCACCGCGACGTCGAGGTCGTCGTTCACCACGACGGCGTCGTACTCCGGGGCGGTCTTCATCTCCACCTCGGCGTCCGCGAGCCTGACCGCGAGGGTCTCCTCGGTCTCGCTCCCCCGGTGGATGAGACGCTCGCGCAGGACCTCGAGGCTCGGCGGCGCGATGAACACCATCACGCAGTCGGGCATGAGCCTACGCACGTTGAAAGCTCCCTGCGGGTCGATCTCGAGGATGAGCGAACCCTCGGCGAGACGGTTGCGGACCTCGGACTTGAGCGTCCCGTAGAGGTTGCCGTGCACGACGGCCCACTCGAGGAACTCGCCCCGGTCGACGCGCGCGCGGAACTCGTCCTCGCTCAGGAAGTAATAGGAGACGCCCTCCCGCTCGCCCGCCCGCGGGGGGCGCGTGGTGGCCGAAACGCTGAGGGCGAGGTCGGGACGCTGCTCGCGAACGCGCGCGAGAACCGTGCCCTTCCCCGCCCCCGCGGGGCCGGAAACTACGAAAAGTCGGCCTGACATGGATGACTAGTTGTTGCCGAGCCTGTCGAGCAGGTTCGCCTTCTGGTTCTCGCCGAGGCCCTGGATGCGGCGGGACTCGGAGATACCGAGCTCCTTCATGATCTTGGCGGCCTTGGCCTTGCCGTAACCGGGAAGAGCCTCGATGAGCGCGGAGACCTTCATGCGGCGGGCGATGTCGTCCTCCATCTCGAGAACTTCGGAGAGAGACACTTTGCCGTCCTTGATGTCGTCGCGAAGCGCGGCGCGCTCGTGACGGGCGCGGGCCGCCTTCGCGAGGGCCTCTGCGCGCTGCTCTGAGGTGAGGTTAGGAAGGTTGTTCTCCTGCATTGGAATCTCCAAACGTTTGTCATTGTCACGTCATACGGCACAGCTCAGCCATGCTAGCTGCAAACAAAGCCAAAATCAAATACCCGCAGCTAGGTTATCCTAGCCAAGAATCCGATGCAAGTGCCGACGACTGAAATGTTACACCAAACGTGCAAACGGCCTACGGGTGTCGCATACGGGCGCCCGGAGGGGTCGGCCCGCATGCGTCCCTTCCCTACGCCTTCGCCTCGGCGACCTCGTCGAGGATCCCGAGGAACGCTGCGCGCGGGTCCTCGGAGCGCGTTACGGGCCTGCCGACGACGAGGTGCGTCGACCCGGAGCGAATCGCGGAGCCGGGCGTCGCCACGCGCGTCTGGTCGTCGAGGCTCGCGCCGCCAGGCCTCACGCCTGGCGTCACCACGAGCGCGCCCGGGCCGAGAAGCCCGCGCATCGCGGACGCCTCGAGCGCGGAGCACACGACGCCGTCCGCGCCGTTCGCCCGCGCCATCCCGGCGAGGCGAGCGACCTGCTCGGCGACCGGCGAGTTGACACCCACCGCTGCGAGCTGCGTCTGGTCCATGCTCGTGAGGACGGTGACGGCGAGCAGACGCGGCGGCTCGAGCCCCGCGAGGCGCGCGCCCTCGTCGAGGCCCTCGCGCGCGGCGGCGACCATGGCGGGTCCGCCGCTCGCGTGGACCGTGAGCATGCCGGCACCGAGGCGGGCGAGCTCGCGGGAGGCCGCGCGCACCGTGTTGGGGATGTCGTGCAGCTTGAGGTCGAGGAAGACCCTCAGGCCCCTCTCGCGCATGCGGGGAACAAGGGCGGGGCCGGCGGCGTAGAAGAGCTCCATCCCCACCTTGACCCATGCGAGCTCGGGCGAGAGCACGTCGGCGAGCTCGAGGGCGCGGCCCTCCGAGCAGTCGAGGGCGACGATGACGGAATCGGCGGCAGCCGCGCGGTCTAGCATTCGAACGCCCCTATCAGCTCGTGGATGTCGGACACGCCCTGGCTCTCAGCCCACTCCTCGAGCTCACGCTCGATGCGCAGGGCGCTGCCGGGCTCGACCATGTTCTGGAGACCCACCGAGACCGCCGTGCAGCCCGCGAGGATGAACTCGGCCGCGTCCTCGCCGGTCTGGACGCCGCCGCAGCCGCACACGGGAATCTTGACCGCGTTGCAGACCTCCCAAGCCATGCGAACGGCGACGTGGTGCAGGCAGGGGCCAGACATGCCGCCCGTGGGGCGCGCGAGGCGGCTACGGCGGGTCTTGACGTCGATCGCCATGCCGGGGATCGAGTTGATGACCGTGAGCGCGTCCGCGCCAGCAGCCTCGCAGGCAAGCGCGACCTCGACGACGCGGGCAGGCGCCATCTTCACGAGGAGCGGGCGGTTCGTGACCGGCCGGCACGCCTCGATGACCTCGGCGGCGGCGGAGGGGGTGGACCCCATGGCGGCGCCGCCGGCGGAGATGTTGGGGCACGAGATGTTAATCTCGAACGCGGAGGCCCAGGGGGCGAGCTCCTCGAAGAGCTCGAGCGCCTCGACGAACTCGCGCACGCTGTGGCCTGCCACCTGGCAGATGACCGCGCAGCCGCGCGCGGAGAGGTCGCGCAGGTACTCGCCCGACTCCTCCACAAGTCCGCGTACGCCGGGGTTGGTGAGGCCGACGGAGTTCATCATGCCGCCGCGGATCTCTGTCATGCGAGGCTGGGGGTTGCCCGGCCACGCGACGCTCGCGGCGCCCTTGGTCGTGATCGCGCCGAGCGCCGAGACGTCCATGAACGGCTCGTACTGCCAGCCGGAGCCGAACGTGCCGGCCGCGGTGTTGATGGGGTTCTTCATCGAGACGCCGCCGAGGTTGACGGCCATGTTTACCGAGCTCACCAGATTACCTCCTCGCCGTCGAACACGGGACCGATCATGCAGGCGGACTTGCGCCCCGACACGGTCTCGACCAGGCAGGTCGTGCACGCGCCGAAGCCGCACGCCATGAGGCGTTCCATCGAGACCTGGCAGGGGACACCGGACTCACGGGCGCGCGCCGCGGCGGCCGCCATCACGGGCTCGGGGCCGCATGCGAACACGACGTCGAAGCCCTCGGCCGAAGGCAGGACGTCAAGGTTCGCCTCGGGGGCCGCGAGATAGGCGTACGAGGCGCCCGCAGCGCGGACACGGGACTCGAACATCGCACCGTCGCCCTCGGTGTCGACCTCGACGAACGAGCAGCGCACGCCGGCGGCCGTGAGTTCGCCGAGTAGCGGTATGAGCGAGCCGCAGCCGACGCCGCCGCCCACGAGAAGGGCTGACGCGGCGCCCTCGGGGACGGACCACCCGTTGCCGCCGGGGCCGAGAAGGTCGGTCTCGCAGCCTGCGGAAAGTCCCGCGAGACGGCGCGTGCCGTCGCCCACGACGCGGAACACGAACTCGACCTCGCCGGACGCGCGGTCGGCGCCCGACCACGTGAACGGGATCCTCAGCATCTGCATCGCGTCGCCGGGCACGGCGAGGTTGAAGAACTGCCCGGGCTTCGCTTCCTCGGCGAGACCGGGGCAGCGCAGGCGCGCGGCGAGCACGCCGGGCGCGAGCTCGGTCGACCCGAGGAGCGCGCACGGGAGCTTGCGCGCCGTAGAGGGCTTAACGCACATCTTCGGCTCCTTTCATGTTTGAGTCACCGCAGACGACCTCGCCGTCCGCGAGGGTGCGGCGGCCGCAGACGAACGCGTGGACGGCCCTGCCGCGCAGGACCCTCCCGAGGAACGGGGTGTTCTTGGCGCGGGACTCGAGGAACGAGGGGGTCGCCTGGAACACCGCCGAGGGGTCGATCACCGTGAGGGTTGCCTCGCAACCGGCCTCGACCGCCACCCTGGGCAGGCGGCAGATCGCGCGGGGCTTCACGCACATCGCGTCGACGAGGCGATTCCAGGAGAGCTTGCCGGAGGATACGAGCTCGGTGAGCACGAGGGGCAGCTCGGTCTCAAGGCCCACGATGCCGAACGGCGCGCGCTCGAACTCGAGCGCCTTCTCGTGGGCGGCGTGCGGGGCGTGGTCGGAGACGACGCAGTCGATCGTCCCGTCGGCGAGGGCCTCGCGCAGGGCCGCCATGTCGGCGCGGGTGCGCAGCGGCGGGTTCATCTTGTAGTTCGTGTCGAACGTCTCGGTGAGGTCGTCCTCGCAGAGGAACAGGTGGTGCGGCGTGACCTCGCAGGTGACCTCGAGGCCGCGCGCCTTGGCGTCGCGCACCATCTCGACGCCCTTCGCGGTCGAGACGTGGGCGATGTGCAGGGGGCACCCCGTGAGCTCGCTCAGCATGATGTCGCGCGCGACCTGGAGCTCCTCGCCCTGGGCGGGCCACCCGGCGAGGCCGAGGCGGCTCGAGGCGACGCCCTCGTTCACCACTCCATGGCCCACGAGCGACTCGTCCTGGCAGTGGCTGATGACGCAGCAGCCGAACTGGGAGACGTAGTCCATGGCGCTTCGGAGCATGCCCGCCGACTGCACTCCCCTGCCGTCGTCGGAGAACGCGCAGGCACCTGCGCGGCGCATGTCGCCGATCTCGGCGAGGCTCTCGCCCGCCTCGCCCTTCGTGATCGCCCCGATGGGGTGCACGCGGGCGAAGCCGCAGGCGTCGGCCTTCGCGATCTGGTAGGTCACGATGGCGCCGGTGTCGCAGACGGGGGTCGTGTTGGGCATCGTGCAGACGTCGGTGTACCCGCCCTTCGCGGCCGAGCGGCACCCGCCCTCGATCGTCTCTTTGTACTCCTGGCCCGGGTCGCGGAAGTGCACGTGCATGTCGACGAGGCCGGGGACGACCACCATGCCGTCGCAGTCGACGACGTCGAGTCCCTCGCGGGCGCGCGCCTCGCGGCCCTCGTCGGACCCTTCGGGGAACACGCCCTCGATGCGCCCGTCGTCGCCCACGAGAACGTCGGCGATGCAGTCGAGCGACACCTGGGGGTCGACGCAGCGACCTCCCTTAAGCAGTAAAGCCATTGCCCTCACCTCCGAGGAGTAGATAGATTGCGGCCATGCGGACCGAGACGCCCGCGTTCACCTGGTCGAGGATGAGCGAGTTGGGCGCGTCGGCGACGGCGGACGTGACCTCGACGCCGCGGTTGATGGGGCCGGGATGCATGACGACCGCGCCGGGCCTCATGAGAGACGCGCGGCGCTCGTCGAGGCAGAAGAGCATCGAGTAGTCGCGCTGCGAGGGGACGAGCGCGCCGTCGAGGCGCTCCATCTGGACGCGCAGCAGGTACACGACGTCGAGCTCGGGCAGGATCGCGTCGAAGTCGCTCGTCGAGTCGGCACCGAGCGCCGCCGGGCAGCTCGGCAGGAAGCCTTTGGGGCCGATGAGGGTGACATGCGCCCCCATCTTGGTGAGCGCCGGGGCCAGGGACCCCACGACGCGCGAGTGCAGGCAGTCGCCCACGATGCCCACGCGCAGGCCGTCGATGCGGCCGAGGTGCTTCTCGATCGTGTAGAGGTCGAGCAGCGCCTGCGTGGGGTGGGCGTGCTTGCCGTCGCCCGCGTTGATGACTCGGGCGCCCGAGGTGCGCGCGATGATCTCGGACGAGCCGGCGTACTTCGCGCGGCAGATGTACATGTCGACGCCCATCGCGTCGAGCGTCTTGACGGTGTCGACGAGCGACTCGCCCTTGACCACCGAGCTCGAGGAGCCGGCGATGGAGAGCGTGTCGGCGCCCAGGCGCTTGCAGGCGATCTCGAACGAGCTCTTGGTGCGCGTCGAGGGCTCGAGGAAGAGGTTCACCACGGTGCGGCCGCGCAGCGTGGGGAGCTTCTTGATGGTGCGGGCGTTGACCTCCTCGAACGCGCGGGCGTGCGAGAGGATCTGCGCGATGTCGTCGTGCGTGAGGTCGACGGTGTTGATGAGGTTGCGTACGCTAAGCACGGCTGCCCTCCTGCCTTCCCTGATCGATGCGGCGCCTCTTCTCGGCCGCCCAGACCTCGGCGTCCCAGATCTCGACGTCGGTCACGCCGTCGTAGCGCTCAAGCGAGACATGGACGACCTCGCTGCGGGCCGAGGGGACGTTCTTGCCGACGAAGTCGGCGCGGATGGGCAGCTCGCGGTGCCCGCGGTCCACCACGACGGCGAGGCGCACCGCCGCGGGACGGCCGTAGTCCATGAGGGCGTCGAGCGCGGCGCGGATGGTCCTCCCCGTGTAGAGGACGTCGTCGACGAGGACGACCGTCTTGCCCTCGAGCGCGAACGGGATGGAGCTCCCGTGCAGGACCGGGCTGAGACGCGTGCCGATGTCGTCGCGGTAGAGGCTGATGTCGAGGACGCCCTGGGGCACGCTCACCCCCTCGATCTCCTCGATGCGCCGCGCGAGCATGGACGCGAGGTCGCACCCGCGCGTCACGATGCCGACGAGCGCGAGGTTCTCGACGCCCCCGTTCGACTCGAGGATCTCGTGAGCGATGCGCGTAAGGGCGCGCGAGACCGCGGCGTCGTCCATGACGACCGCCTTGGGCGCACCGACGGGAACTTCTGTCTGACCCATCGAACCACTCCCCCATCATAGCGTGATGCGGCGGAGAGGGCCGGGCGAGGGGACGCGCATCGCGTCGGGGCGCCGGGGCGCCCGCGCTGGTGCGAGGCGCCATGGGCCGACGTCCGCACCGCACGAAAAAAGCGCCCGTCGCGTTTGGCGGCGGACGCTCTCATAAGGCGTTTCGTGCACGACGCTGCTGGTACCCGATCTCGCGCCGAACCGTATGTGCATCGATCGCCTTGCCGGTCTCTCCGTACCGCGCTTAAAGGACGGCCCGATTATATGCCGGCCGAGGCGGTCTTGGTAGGGTCGTTCGTGGCGATGTTGAGCCTCCTTGCAAAGTACACGCGGACGCGCGACATCGCGAAGGCGACCCCGTTCACGCCCAGGTGGTACCAGAACTCGGAGACGAGGTTGCGGAAGTGCGACCAGCGGTCCCACGTCGCCCCCTCGATGCCCCTGACGCGGCAGAAGAGCTCCTTGCGGTCGTTGCCCAGGTAGGGGCTCGCGAGGACGAGCCGGGAGTCCATGCGGTCGAACATGCGGCGCATCTTGGCCTCGGCCGGCGTGCCCGCGATGTTCGCCTCCTCGAGGATGCCCGTGAGGTAGTTGAACCCGCGGACGATGTGCGCGCTGCGGATGCCGTCGTCGTCGATGCCGAGCCGGTCGAGGATGTCGCTCATCTGGTTCCACCGGTCGAAGGCGAGGTCGGACGAACGCAGCATCGACGACGACCCCGGGAGGTCCTCACGGTAGCAGTAGAACTCCTTGTTGAGAAAGACGATCGAGGAGGCCTGGCAGAGCGTCTCGATGAGGAAGGGGTTGTCGACCCAGCCAGCGCCGGGCACCTCGAGCATGCGGATGCCCTTCTCCTCGAGGAACGCGCGGCGGTAGAGGGCCGACCAGATGGACGGGTGGTGCTGGATGAGGCGCGGCTCGTCGTAGATGGTGAACGGCTGGTGCGGCGGCTTCACGCGGCTGTAGTACGCGCAGTGGTACAGGTGCTCGCGCGGCGTGCCGGGCTGGCTCACACGCGTGTAGGGGGTCTTCACGATGTCGGGGAGCTGGGGGAACGTCTTTGCGTAGGCGACCGTCTCGTCGTAGAAGTGCGGCCGCACGTAGTCGTCGGGCTCGACGATGGCCACATAGGCGCCGTGAGCGTTGGAGAGGCCGGCGTTCACGCCCATGCCGTACCCGCCGTTGGGCTTGTCGATCACATGGACGCGCGGGTCGCGGGACTCGAAGTCGCGCATGATCGCGAGGCCGCCGTCCTTGGAGCCGTCGTTGATGACGATGACCTCGATCGCGGCCTCGTCGTTCTGGAGCACCGAGGAGAGGCACTGCTCGAGGTACTTCTCGACGTTGTAGCACGGGACGATCACCGTCACGTCGACCGGCTTCTCGGGCTCGGGGACGCAGCCCGCCCAGTCGGCGCCGCACGGCTTGCGTACGCCCTCCGCCGCGGGCGCCTGGGTCCCCGCCTGGTTCTGAGACTTGCTATCTGCCTGGGGTGAAACGCCCATGGTGCCCGGGCTCCTTTCCTGAGTTGCTTTCTGGGGCGGCCTTGTGGGACGGCCTTGTGGGACGGCCTACTGAACGAGGTTGCGGTACGCGGCGCAGACCTCGGCCGCGTCGCCGAGCATGCGCATCTTGCCCTTCTCGATCCAGACGGCGCGCTTGCAGAGGCGCTCGATCTGGCCTGTGTCGTGGCTCACGATCATGACGGTCACGTTGTCGTCGTTGATGAGGCTGCTGATCCGCTCCTCGCACTTGCGCTGGAACAGGAAGTCGCCCACCGAGAGCGTCTCGTCGACGATGAGCAGGTCGGGCCGCGTCGCCGTGGCGATAGAGAACGCGATGCGCGCGACCATGCCCGAGGAGTAGTTCTTGAGGGGCATGTCGAGGAAGTCCCACAGCTCGGCGAAGTCGACAATCTCGTCGAAGTGCTGGTCGATGAACTTACGCGAGTACCCCAGAAGCGCGCCGTTGAGGTAGATGTTCTCGCGCGCCGTGAGCTCCATGTCGAAGCCTGCGCCCAGCTCGATGAGCGGCGCGATCGTGCCCTTCACCGTGCACGACCCCGAGCTCGGCTCGAGCACGCCGGCGACGATCTTGAGCATCGTCGACTTGCCGGAGCCGTTCGTGCCCACGAGGCCGAAGACGTCGCCCCGCCGCACCGTGAAAGTGATGTCGTCAAGCGCCTTGAACTCCTTGAAGACGAGCTCGTGCTTGACGATCTTGAGGAAGTACTCCTTGAGGCTGTCGAGGCGCTCGGATGCGATGTTGAAGATCATGCCGACGTGGTCGACCTCGACGATGACGTCGTCCTCGGTCTGGGTCGCAGCGGCGCTGTCCATTGGCATTGGGTCACTCTCCGATCAGATGTACAGGATGAACTTGCTCTGGGTCTTGCGGAACACGACGAACCCGAGCACGAACGTCACGACGGCGAACGCGAGACAGATCAGGTTCGTCGTCAGATCGGGCATCGTGCCGTACATCATGATCTTGCGCAGGTACGAGATGAAATAGTACATGGGGTTGAACTGCTCGACCGCGATGAGCAGGGAGCCGATCTGCGGGTCGAGCTGGCTGATGTAGGTCTCCGGCCAGAAGACGGGCGTGAGGTAGTTCCACGCGACGATGACGACGCTCCACAGGTGCATGACGTCGCGGAAGAAAACAGAGAGAGCGCTCAGCAGCAGGCCGAGGCCGATGCAGAACACGACGACGTAGACGAGGAGCAGCGGAAGCGCGAGCATGGCCGCGCTCGGCGGAATCTGGAAGTAGACCATGACCGCGATGATGGCGATGAACGAGAACAGGAAGTTCACCAGGGCGAACACGACCTTTTGGATCGGGAAGATCATCTTCTCGATGCGCACCTTCTTGAGCAGCGGCGCCGCGAAGATGATCGAGCTCATGGCGTTGTTCGTCGAGTCGCTCATCAGCGTGAAGAGCGTCTGGCCGAGGATGAGGTACACGGGATAGTACTCGACGTTGAACCGGAACATGTTCGAGAACACGAGCGTGAGGACCGCCATCATGAGGAGCGGGTTGAGGACGCTCCAGAGCACGCCGAGCACGCTGCGGCGGTATTTGAGCTTGAAGTCCTTGCTGACGAGCTGCTGCAAGATAAACAGGGTGCTTTTGCGCATCTGCCTCTTGGATTGGGCCGACAGGTTGTCCGACCTCACCAACAGACCCTTTCGAGGTTCTCCCACGGGTCACGCCTTTCAGTCACGTACGCGTCGATGCGGATCGCCGTCGCACGCGGGACGGCGGCGGCGCAGGTATCTTTTCCACGAGCGTTTGATGTTAGCACACCGCGGCGGTTATTTGGCGGAAGGGACCGCCTGCACGCCCAGCCGACGGGAAACGCCCTCAGAGCGGACGGCGGACGCGATGCAGACGCCCCCACCGAACGCGCGCCCAGAGCGCCGCGACGAAGCCGAGCGCCCCGAGCCCCGCGATCACGTAGAGCACGGTGAGCGCGACCGTCACGTGGGCCGACCCGGAGAGCTGGACGCCCGCCGTTGCGAACGCCATGCTGAGGTCGTTCCGCAGATAGGCCATGGCGACCCTGTCGACCCACGATGCCGCGAAGGCGACGGCGAGCGCGACCGCGGCGAGCATGATGCTTCCGAATGCGAGAGAGAGCGACGGCCTGCGGCGGACGAGCGTCGCGACCGTCCCCACGACGAGCAGCGCCGACGCGCCGACGGCGACCCCGGCGAGCACCCCGACGCACACCGAGATGTACCCGGCGGAGAGCGGCTCGGAGAACGCCGGCGTCATGAGCACGATGTCGAGCAGGCTGAGCGACCCCCTGTCGAGAAACGAGCTCACGACGACGGAGAGCGAGGGGTCGATCGAGGTCAGCATGACGTGGACGACCTCGCTCGCGTCGCCGGAGGCCTCGGCGAAGAGCGGCGTGGCCACCAGGCTCGAGGCAAACAGAAGCGCAGCGCAGGCGATTGACGCCAGGAGCGCGACGACGGTCCCCGCCGCGGTGGCCGCCCCGCCCCAGTCCCTCGCCCGGTGCTCCCCGCGACGCGCAGACCTGGCAGGCTTCTGGGACTTCGCGGGCTTCGAGGGGCTGCTGGGCTGGGCGGTACCAGCTTCGGCGTACGGGTTGCGGGGGGCCTGGGCTCGGGGCGCCGGGGATCCGGCGACGGCCGCGCTATGGTCAGTGGATGCCGGGTAGCGGCCTCCGTACGCCGGCGGACGACGCTGCGAGGGGAAGGGAGGCGTCCCCGCTGGGGTCGTGACGGGACGCGCCTGGCCGGGGGTGGAGGACGCCTGAGGATTCTGACGAGCCGGGACGGCTGGCGCAGCTGGGATATTCCGACGAGCCGTTGCGGGAGGCTGCGCTGAGGGAGGCTGCGAAAGCGCGGCATTCGGGGTCTGCTGCTCCGAGAGGACGGGACGCGGCTTTCCGCACCGGGTGCAGAAGTTGTCCCTGTCGTCGAACCGCTGCCCGCAGTAGGGACAGAACATGGGCGGACCTCCCTTTCGAAAGAGCTGAGAGCGACGTGCGCCATACTGACTGGCGAAAGATTGCCGGAACGACCAGAGGCGCAGCGCGATCGGAATCCGAATCGGGGAAATGATAGGTGACGAAGCCATAAGAAACAATGAGGCGCACCCCCGAACCGCCGCGAAGAGGCTGGCGAGGGGATGCGCCCGGTCAATCGAATGGTGCCTCCTGACGGGTTCGAACCGTCGGCCTTTCGCTCCGGAGGCGAACGCTCTATCCACTGAGCTAAGGAGGCAAAGCTCGCATAGGATACCACAGCGGAACGGAAAGAAGTGCGACGAACCGATGGCAGCCATGCTTGATGAAACGTACAAAAAAAGCTGCCTACAAGACAGCTTTGGGAAATTCAATGGCTCCCCGAGCAGGGCTCGAACCTGCAACACCTCGGTTAACAGCCGAGTGCTCTACCATTGAGCTATCGGGGAATTCGATGTGCTCAACTCGCAACAAAACAATAGTTTACTCAACTCAGAGGCGATTGCAAGCAAAACTTTGAGACACGCGAGCTATCACATTTCCTACACATTCTGCCACATCCAAGCAGGCAACCATAGAGACCTGCCCTCCAGCCCCTCGAAGGCCGAATCTTCCCCAGAGACGAGAACGCCCCGGGACGTCGTGGGGACGCACCGGGGCGAGGGATGATCGCACGGGTTTAGCAGCCGGCGGACGGGGCCGCTTCCGCCTACTCCTCGAGGAAGTCCTTGAGCTTGCTCGAACGGGAGGGATGGCGCAGCTTGGCGAGAGTCTTGCTCTCGATCTGCCTGATGCGCTCACGCGTGACGCCGAACTCCTTGCCGACCTCCTCGAGCGTGCGCGGATGGCCGTCGACGAGTCCGAAGCGCAGCTCAATCACCTTGCGCTCGCGCTCGGCAAGCGTATCGAGGACCGAGTTGATCTGCTCCTGGAGCATGCTGAAGCTCGCCGCATCGGGAGGCACCACGGCCTGGGAGTCCTCGATGAAGTCGCCGAGCTGGGAGTCCTCCTCCTCGCCGATGGGCGTCTCGAGGGACACCGGCTCCTGGCTGATCTTCTGGATCTCGCGGACACGGTCGGGCGTCATGTCCATCTCCTCCGCGATCTCTTCGGGCGTGGGCTCGCGGCCGAGGTCCTGGAGGAGCTTGCGCTGTACACGCACAAGCTTGTTGATGGTCTCGACCATGTGGACCGGGATGCGGATGGTCCTCGCCTGGTCGGCGATGGCGCGCGTGATGGCCTGGCGGATCCACCACGTGGCGTACGTGGAGAACTTGAAGCCCTTCGTGTAGTCAAACTTCTCCACAGCGCGGATGAGGCCGAGGTTGCCCTCCTGGATGAGGTCGAGGAACAGCATGCCGCGGCCCACGTAGCGCTTCGCAATCGAGACGACGAGGCGGAGGTTCGCGCTGATGAGGCGCTGCTTGGCCTCGAGGCCCACCTGTTCGACGCGCGTGAGGCGGCGCAGCTCGGCGCGCGGGATCTCCTCCCCCGAGGACTCGGCGTCGTCGAGTCGCTTGGTGGCCTCGATGCCCGCCTCGATCTTCATGGCGAGGTCGATCTCCTCGGAGGCGCTCAGCAGGTCGACCTTGCCAATCTCCTTGAGGTACATGCGGACGGGGTCCCCGGTGAGCATGACCGGAGAGGGCACCTGGTCGCGCCGGCTGACATGCTTGTGCCTCCCCCGGCCGTTGAGCATGACCGGGACCTTGCCGAGCTCCGCGTCGACGGCCGCGACCTCGGACGTGTCGATCTCGTCCTCGATCTCGGACTCGACGAACTCCTCGACCTCGTCCTTCGACATCTCGTCGTTGACCGCGACGATGTCGATCCCCTGGCTCCTGACGGCGTCATAGACGACCGCAAGCTCGTCGGCGTCAATATCGACCTCGGCAAATGCGACCTGGATATCGTCCTCGGATATCGAGCCAGACACCTTGCCGGCAACAACCAGTTTGTCGACGACTGCCATCAACTCATCGGACAGAGTGATTTCCTTCGCGTTCTTGCTCAATCCTCGTCCTTTCACCGTAACGATTATGCCCGCGCGCAGACACAACCCCGCCGCCCGCGCCGCCCGCGTCCGAGCGAGACGCCCCGCGTGCGGGGCGCATGTCGCTCAACGGGTGCCTATGCGACAGAGTAAGTCCCTAATTATGTTCCAAACGGTTAAACCAATGATGCATAAATCACAAAAGAATCAAAAATAACGCAAAATCAATCACTTGCAAAGCCTCAGCGGAAGACCGCCGTCAAGGTCGTCAGTGGAGCGTCCGCACCTTGGACTCGAGCTCCTTGAGCCGACGCTGCAGGTCGGTGAGCTCGCAGAAGAGCGAGTCGTAGCCGCCCGGGTCGAGGGGCGAGGCGTGTCTCAGCTCGGCGCGCCCTTGCTCGATCCTGCGACGGAGGGAGCGGATCTCGAGGTCGTCGAGGAGGATGTCGAGCGTGCGGTCGGCGGGCGCGGGCTCGCCCGCGGGCACCGCGAACCCGTCGGCGAGAATGGACGCGGCGTCGGGGCACACGGCCTCGGCGGCAGTCAGGACGTCGGACACGCTGCTGCCCTCGGGCGTCGCGAGGATCGCCCACGCGATGGCCTCGTGGTCGGGGTCGAGCCACGAGATCTGCGCGATGCGGTCGGCGAAGGCGCGGGCGGCGTCTGCCGAGGACGCCATGGCTGAGAGGACCTCGCACTCGATGCGGAGCATGCGCTCGTCCTCGGGCAGCAGCCTGGGGCGCGCGTTCCCGCCGGGAGCGGCGCCCGCGGGCGCGAAGCCCTGCCCCTCGCCCGGAAGGCCAGGCTGACGGGACGCCGAGGGCGCGTCGGGCGCGACGGCGGGGGACTCGTCCTCGGGGTCGTCTCGCGGCGGGACCCAGCGCGTCGCCGCGAGCGCGGAGCGGACCGTCG
>CAYMHQ010000008.1:14379-32752 GCA_964390275.1 uncultured Coriobacteriaceae bacterium | reverse complement strand
CAAGGCCATCTTCACCGCCGTCAACGACTGCCTCGAGCAGGCTCAGGCGTAAGGCTTTCCGACTTGAGCGTTTGCTAGCCGCACAGCGTTAACCTTTCGGCGCCGGCGCCATCGAGATTCTCTCATGGCGCCGGCGCCGTTCTAGTTGTATAGTCTTCGGCATGCGTTCTCGTATCGTGCATACCGGGACGGCCCTTGGGAGGGACTATGGCCTTACATTCAGGTGGGTTGGGGGAGAGCGGCGGCCCGTCCGCCGCGGTGGTCTCCGCGCGGCGTGAGTTCCGCAGGCTTTTGGGTATCGTGGCGGTGCTCGCCCTGGCGCTCATCGTCGCATGCTGCTGGTTCGTCTTCGCGCCCCGCGCGGCGACCGCCGACTCCGCGTCCTCGGACTCCGCCTCGGCGGTCTCCGAGGGGCAGCAGCTCGTCGACGGGTCGGCTGTCGACGACGAGACCGGCCTCGCGATCAACGGGTTCTCGCGCAAGCACAAGGGGAGCAGCCGCGCCATCGACGGGCAGACCTACGGCTACTACTTCTCCATCAAGGGCGACACGTCGTGCTTCATCGTGCTCGCGAGCACGCACGGCATCGTCGTCTTCATCCCGCAGTCCGTCGCCGACGAGACCGGCTTCGACGCGAGCGACCCCGTGTGCACCGAGTCGTTCATGAACATGGTCTACGACCTTGACGACGTGGCGGCCGGCGGCCTCGGCACGATCCGCGACCTCGACGCCGAGGTAACGTTCGTCGTGGGCGAGGACACGGTCGAGGTCGACGGCGCCGTCTACACGCGCGACCGCGAGCTGCAGGAGGGGTACCGCTACCTGACGGTCGAGCGCACCGACGGGCTTGAGGACAAGGACGGCATCGTCTGCTGCGACTACGGCTACCTCGTGGGCTCGCACCAGGTGGCGACCGAGAAGGTGCCCACGTGGTGGGAGAACCTCGTCGACTTCCTCACCAACATCGACTACCGCCCGCTCTTCGTCTCGCTCAAGACGTCGTTCACCGCGCTGGCCATCGTGTTCGTGCTCGGCCTGCTCGCGGCGTGGAAGTCGATGGGCGTCAAGAGCAGGTGGAAGGGCGTCGTCGACACGATCTTCACGATCCCGATGGTCCTGCCCCCCACGGTCTGCGGCTTCCTGCTCCTGCTGCTCTTCGGCAACGCCACGCCGGTGGGCCAGTGGCTCATGGCGCACGGCGTGAAGCTCGTCTTCACCTGGCCCGCCGCCGTCATCGCGGCGACCGTCGTCGCGTTCCCGCTCATGTACCGAACGTCGCGCGGCGCGTTCGAGGCGCTCGACTCCAACATGCTCGACGCGGCGAGGACACTCGGGTGGTCGGAGCGCAAGATCTTCTACCGGCTCATGATCCCGCTCGCGTGGCCGTCCATCGCGGCCGGCACGGTGCTCGCGTTCGCGCGCGCCATGGGCGAGTTCGGTGCGACCCTGTTCTGCGCGGGCAACTACGCCGGCGTCACGCAGACGATGCCTATCGCGATCTACTTCAAGTGGATGGGCGGCGAGACCGACGTCGCGATCTTCTGGGTCATCGTCGTCATCCTCATCTCGTTCCTCGTGATTCTCGTCATCAACCTGTACTCCGCGCACTCGCAGCGCTACCGCAGGGGCGGCCTCACGCGCAAGGAGCGCAAGCTCTACCGCCAGCGCGGCACGCTCGAGGAGGAGGCCGGCGACGACCAGTCCTTCCAGGGGATCCGCACCGAGGACGCGGCCTCGCTTCTGGGGCATGGGGAGAGTGACGCACGATGAGCATTTCCGTCGACATCCGCAAGAAGCTGCCCGCCTTCAGCCTCGACGTCCAGCTCGAGGCGGGGGAGGAGCGAATCGGCCTGCTCGGCGCCTCCGGGTGCGGCAAGAGCCTCACGATGCGCTGCATCGCCGGCGTCGAGACCCCCGACGAGGGGCGCATCGTGGTGAACGGCAGGGTCTTCTTCGACTCCGAGAAGAAGATCAACCTCACGCCGCAGGAGCGCAAGACCGCCTACCTGTTCCAGAACTACCAGCTGTTTCCCAACATGTCGGTCGAGCAGAACGTCCAGGCCGGCATGGCGCGCAACCTTTCGCGGGCGGAGCGGCATGAGGAGGCGATCAAGGCGCTGCGCATCTTCAGCATGGAGTCGTTCGCCGACCGCTACCCCGGGCGCCTCTCCGGCGGCCAGCAGCAGCGCGTCGCCCTCGCCCGCATGATCGCGGCCCGTCCCGGCATCTTCATGTTCGACGAGCCGTTCTCGGCGCTCGACGCCTATCTCAAGAGCACGCTCGAGCAGACACTGCTCGACATGCTCGACCTCGTCAAGTCGACCGTGCTCTACATCAGCCACGACATCGACGAGGCGTTCCGCTTCTGCGACCGGATCTGCGTCATCACCGACGGGCACGTGGCCGAGATCGGCGAGACGACCCAGATCGTGAACGACCCGCACACGCTCGCGGCGGTCAAGCTCTCGGGGTGCAAGAACGTCTCCGCGGCGCGCAAGATCGACGACCACACGCTCGAGGCGACCGACTGGGGCATGACGTTCCACACGTCGCGCCTCGTGCCCGACGGCCTCTCGAATGTGGGCATACGCGCGTTCTACATCCATAAGGCGTCGCCCGAGAAGGCCGGCGGCGCGAACGCCTACGAGCTCGCGGTCCACCGCACGAGCGACTCGCGGTTCGAGCGCTCGGTCATGCTCGAGACGCCCAACGCGGGTAGCCTCATCCAGTGGAAGGTCGACAAGCTCGTGACGCCCGAGGCGGATCTGCCGGTGGCCGGCCAGAGGCTCCTGCTGCACTTCGACGCGGACAAGCTGTACCTCGTGACGAAGTAGACGGCCTCGCCGGATAAGCGGCCCTGCCGGAGCACATGCGACATGAAACGGGCGCGCCCTCTCTTGTGGGGACGCGCCCGTTTTCGTTCTTGTCGATTTCGCGGTGCCGTTACGCCTGGCGTTCCCGCCGGCCCGGCGCGCCGTTACGCCTGGCGCTCCCCGCGGGTCCAGACGCCGCTCCTGCCGCCCTCCTTGAGGAGGAGCCGCACGTCGACTATCTCCATCCCGCGGTCGACGGCCTTGCACATGTCGTAGATGGTGAGGCACGCGACGCTCGCGGCGGTGAGCGCCTCCATCTCGATGCCGGTGGTGCCGGTCACGCCGGTCGTGGCCGTCACGTGGAAGCCCACGCGCCCGTCGGCCCGGTCGCCCGGCATGACGGGGTCGATGTCGACCTTCGCCTTGGTGATGGGGAGCGGGTGGCACATGGGGATGATGTCGCTCGTCCTCTTCGCGCCCATGATGCCCGCCACGCGGGCGCATGCGAGCACGTCGCCCTTCTTCGCGCGGTCCTCGAGGACCATCGCCTGCGTCTCGGGGTGCATGAGGATGGTGCCCTCGGCCACGGCGGTGCGCTTGGTGACCGCCTTGTCGCTCACGTCCACCATGCGCACGTCGCCCTTCTCGTCGACGTGGGTCAGCTCGTCGCGGTACGCGTCGCGCGGCGCGACCGTCTTCGCGTCCTCGTTCTCTTCGATGTTCGTCATGTCCGTCTGTCCTCCTTTGGAACGGTCCCTCAGCGGTTCTGCTCGATGTGGTCGGTCTCGGTGCCTGCGGTTTGCCTGCTCAGCCGCCGATCTGGGACATGAAGCGCTCGGTCCCGTCGTTCGTCTCGTGCTTCTTGGGCTTGCGCAGCACTGCCGTCTCGTAGACCGCGCGCACCGCGTCGTCGTCCCCGGCGGCGAGGGCCTCGCGCACGGGGAACTCGACGTCGCTGAAGAGGCAGGGGCGCAGGTTCCCGTCCGAGGTGAGGCGCAGGCGGTTGCACGTGGCGCAGAAGTGGTCGCTCATCGCGCTGATGAAGCCCACGGTCCCCTTCGCACCCTCGAACCTCCAGTAGTCCGCGGGGCCGTGCCCGTCGGGACGCGCCTTCTCCGCGCGCACGAGGGGGCCGTAACCGCGGCGCTCGCCCTCCTCGGATATGTGCCGGCGCAGCTCCTCGCTCGGGATCGTGTCGGAGGCGTCCCAGCTGCTGGGGTCCTTGAAGTGCGGGTTCTCCTCCTCGGGGATGCCCTTCGCGCGCGTCTCGTCGTCGCCGATGGGCATGTACTCGATGAAGCGCACGTGGAGCGGCCGGTCGAGCGAGAGGGCTGCCAGGCTGAAGAAGTCCTGGTGGAGCGCCCTCACGGCGACCGTGTTTATCTTCACCGTCTCGAAGCCGGCCTCGAGCGCGCAGTCGATGCCCGCGAGGACGTCCTCGAGCCGGCCCACGCGCGTCACCGAGGTGAACACCGCGGGGTCGAGCGTGTCGAGCGAGATGTTGACGCGCGAGACGCCGTTCTCCACGAGCTGTTTCGCGTACCGGGGGAGCAGGGCGCCGTTCGTTGTGATCGCGATGTCCTCGATGCCCGGTATCGCCTTGAGCATCCCCGCGAGCTGCGCGCACCCCAGGCGCGCGAGGGGCTCGCCGCCGGTGAGGCGGATGTGCTTGATGCCGTACTCCGCCGCGATGCGCACGAAGCGCTCGATCTCCTCGTACGTCATGATGTTGCGGTGGCATTTGTCGGTGACGCCGTCCGCCGGCATGCAGTATACGCAGCGGTAGTTGCAGCGGTCGGTGATCGCGATGCGCAGGTAGTCAATGACGCGCCCGCACGTGTCGACCGTCCTGTGGGGCGACGCGGCGCCCTCGATCGCCGCGGGGCGGTCGGCGTGCTGTGTCTGGTCGTTCTCCATCGAAGTCCTCTCCTCGTGCCTTGCCAGTGCCGGCCTCATCGGTCCTCTCAACCGCGCGGCACACGGGGGATTATATCCCGAACGGGTCCCGAATCCCCTCTCCCGCGAGAATATACTCTGGCGTGTGGAGCTTTCCCACGCCGTGTCCGGGGTTGCGCCCGGCTGCTTGAAAGCTCCCCGGCGTGCGGGTACCCTGTACGGGCGACCCCGCGTCACGGGGCCGCCGCGGTGAGGCAGCGAGTAGGCTGATAGACAAGAGAGAGGACCCATCATGGCAGAGAAGCGCCCGTCCGTCGACCTGTGGCTCGACGAGGCGAAGAAGGACCCGTCCGCGCCCCTGTGCGGCATGTATCTCACGCACGTCGGCACGGTGCGCGAGCTTCCCAAGCAGCTCGTGCGGCAGGGGGTCGACGACGGGACCCACGTCGTGGGGATGGAGTTCTCCTACGACGCGGGCAAGGTCGAGACGGCCGTGGAGGCGTGCCGTCAGCTCGAGGGCATCGAGTACGTCCGCGTGTGGCTCAACTCCGGCGAGCTCGAGGTGGGCGACGACATCATGCAGGTCATGATCGGCGGCGACATCCGCCCGCGCGTCATCGACGCGCTCCAGTTCCTGGTGGGCACCATCAAGAACGAGTGCGTGAGCGAGATCGAGCACCGCGAGGCGTAGCGCCGGTCGCGAGAGGTTTAAGGGACGGTAGTGGCAGAAGGGGCTGGGGCCGGGATGGATCCGTCGTCATCTTCATCGTCGTCTTCGACATCGCCGGTGTCGTCCGCGGGCTCGTCCTCGTACGAGCGGTTCGGCGGGCAGCTGCGCCGGTTCGGGCCCTCGGGCGGCGAGGTCGCCTTCAAGGTGGTCTCGCCGTTCGAGCCGTGCGGCGACCAGCCCCAGGCCATCGAGTCGCTCGCCGAGGGCGTCCGCGCCGGGCTGCGCTACCAGACGCTGCTCGGCGTGACCGGCAGCGGCAAGACGTTCACCATGGCGAAGACGATCGAGGCGGTGGGCCGGCCCGCCCTCGTCATCGAGCCCAACAAGACGCTCGCGGCCCAGGTGGCGGGCGAGCTCCATGAGTTCTTCCCCAACAACGCCGTCGTCTACTTCGTCTCGTACTACGACTACTACCAGCCCGAGGCCTACATCCCGGCGACCGACACCTACATCGAGAAGGACTCCTCGATTAACGAGGACATCGAGAAGCTCCGCCACCAGGCGACCGCCGACCTGCTCAGCCGGCGCGACGTGATCGTGGTGGCCTCGGTGAGCTGCATCTACGGCATCGGCAGCCCGCAGGACTACGCGGGCATGGCGCCCAACGTGAGCAAGGCCGAGCCGCTCGACCGCGACGACTTCGTGCGGCAGCTCATCGAGATCCAGTACGACCGCGACGACTACGACCTCCACCGCGGCACGTTTCGCGTGAGGGGCGACGTGGTCGACGTGTTCCCGCCCTACGCCGAGCACCCGGTGCGCTTCAGCTTCTGGGGCGACGAGGTTGAGGGCATCGACGAGGTCGACGAGGTGACGGGCGAGGTCCTGGGGTCGTACGAGTCGATCCCCGTGTGGCCCGCCTCGCACTACGTGACCGAGCGCCCCAAGGTCGAGCACGCGCTCAAGACCATCGGGGAGGAGCGCGACGCCCGCGTGGCCGAGTTCAAGGAGGCCGGCAAGCTGCTCGAGGCCCAGCGGCTGGCGCAGCGCACGAGCTACGACCTCGAGATGCTCGAGACCGTGGGGTTCTGCACGGGTATCGAGAACTACTCGCGCCACCTCGACGGGCGCGCGCCGGGCGAGCCGCCCTACACGCTCATCGACTACTTCCCCGAGGACATGCTCTGCGTGATCGACGAGAGCCACGTGACCGTCCCCCAGATCCGCGGGATGTACGAGGGCGACCGCTCGCGCAAGATCACCCTCGTCGAGCACGGCTTTCGCCTCCCGAGCGCACTCGACAACCGGCCCCTGCGCTTCGACGAGTTCGAGAAGCGCATCCCGCAGTTCGTGTACGTCTCGGCGACGCCGGGCGACTACGAGGAGCGCGTGTCCGAGCGCACCGTGGAGCAGATCATCCGCCCCACGGGCCTGCTCGACCCGCTCATCGACATCCGCCCCGTGCGCGGGCAGATCGACGACCTCATCTCCGAGTGCCGGGCCCACGCCGCGCGCCATGAGCGCGTCCTCGTCACGACGCTCACCAAGAACATGGCCGAGAACCTCACCGACCACCTGCTCGACGAGGGGTTCAAGGTCGCCTACATGCACTCCGACACGGCGACCCTCGACCGCGTCGAGATCATCCGCAAGCTACGCACGGGCGCGATCGACATCCTCGTGGGCATCAACCTGCTGCGCGAGGGCCTCGACATCCCCGAGGTCTCGCTCGTCGCGATCCTCGACGCCGACAAGGAGGGGTTCCTGCGCAACCGGCGTTCGCTCATCCAGACGATGGGGCGCGCCGCGCGCAACGTGTCGGGCAGGGTGGTCATGTACGCCGACGTCGTGACCGACTCCATGCGCCAGGCGATCGACGAGACGACGCGGCGCCGCTCGATCCAGGAGGCGTACAACCGCGAGCACGGCATCGAGCCGCGCAGCGTGCAGAAGGCGATGAGCGACATCACGAGCTTCATCACCGAGGCGGCCGCGTCGGGGGAGGCCGAGCCCGAGACGTCGCAGGTGGTGGCCGAGGAGCTCGCGCGCCTGCCCAAGGAGGAGGTCGCCCGCATCATGGCGGCGATCGAGGACGACATGCGCGCGGCGTCCGAGAAGCTCGACTTCGAGGAAGCGGCGCGTCTCCGTGACCAGCTCGTGCGGCTCAAGGCGCAGGTGGAGGGCGACGAGGAGTCGGCGATCATCGAGCGCATGCGCAAGGGTTCGCGCAAGAGCGCGGGGCCGGGCGCCACAGGTACGGCGAAACGGTTCAACAAGCATGCGAAGCACTAGCATTCGCGGGGCAAATGGTTATAATCCGAGTGGTTTGTAGGTATTTGAACTCCCCGCATCAAATGGGGAGGGGCAAAGGGATCGGAGGACCCTATGGCAGAAGGCAACGTCTCGGAGAACGAGAACGTCGCGCGCGCGGGCGACACGTCGAAGCTCGCGCAGAACGACATGAGCAGGATCAAGCACGTCATCGGCGTGGTCTCGGGCAAGGGCGGCGTGGGCAAGTCGCTCGTCTCCGGCCTCATCGCCTGTGACGCGGCGCGCCGCGGGCTCAAGGTGGGCATCATGGACGCCGACATCACCGGCCCCACCATTCCGCACATGTTCGGATTCAACCACGTGGGCATCACCGCGGTAAACGACCTGCTCGTCCCCGCGCGCACCAAAGAGGGCATCGAGGTCATGTCGATCAACCTGCTCCTTCGCAACCCCGACGACCCGGTCATCTGGCGCGGCCCGGTCATCGGCGGGTGCGTCAAGCAGTTCTGGAACGAGGTTGCGTGGGGCGACCTCGACGTGCTCGTGGTCGACATGCCCCCGGGCACGGGCGACGTGGCGCTCACGGTGTTCCAGAGCGTGCCGGTCGACGGCGTCGTGATCGTCGCCTCCCCGCAGGACCTCGTCGCCACCATCGTCGGCAAGGCCGTGAACATGGCGAAGTCGATGAACGTCCCGGTGCTCGGCCTCGTGGAGAACATGAGCTACTTCGAGTGCCCCGACTGCGGCAAGCAGTACAAGATCTTCGGCGAGAGCCACATCGACGAGGTCGCGCAGAAGTACGGCCTCGACGTGCTGGCGCGCCTGCCCATGAACCCCTCGTTCGCCGAACTCTGCGACGCGGGCAAGGTGGCCGAGATCCCGAACCAGGGGATCGACGTGGAGACGCTGCTCGACAAGGCCGCGGCCGTCAAGGTGGGGGCGTCCCTCGCCGGCGGCTGGTCGGTCGCGGAATAACCGCCGCATGGAGCGATTCCCGGTCATCGTGATCGGTGCGGGCGCCTCGGGCCTCGCGGCCGCCGTCTCGGCGGCCGTGTCCGGGGCGCGCGTGCTTTTGGTGGAGGCGTCCGCCAAGCCCGGCAGGTCGATCCTCGCCTCGGGCAACGGGCGCTGCAACTTCGCGAACGCCGATCTCGCGCCCGAGCGCTACAACGACCCCGCCTTCGTCGCGGGGGTGATGGGGGCCGACCCCCTGCGCCCCATCCTCGGCTTCTTCGAGCGCCTGGGCCTCTGGTACGTCGCCGACGACGAGGGCAGGCTCTTCCCCCGCTCGCGCGCCGCGGCCTCGGTGCTCGACGTGCTCATGGGCGCCCTTGAGACCTACGGCGTCGAGCTGCGGCTCGAACGGCGGGTGGCGCGCGTTTCGCGGCGTTCCGATCGGTTCACCGTGGAGTTCGACGACGGCGAGGCGGTCGAGGCGCACGCTGTGGTCTGGGCGGCGGGCGGCGGCTCAGCACGGACCGTCGCGGCGGGTCTCGACCTGCCCCTCGTCGAGGAGCGCCCCGCGCTCTGCCCCCTGGCGTGCGCCCCGCGCCCGAACAAGGCGCTCGACGGCGTCCGCGCGCAGTGCGGCGTGAGCCTCCTCAGCCGCGGCCGGCGAGTGTGGGGGAGCGAGGGCGAGGTGCTGTTCCGCACGTACGGCCTCTCGGGCATCGTCGTGTTCGACGCGTCGCGCCTCGCGCGCCCTGGCGACGAGCTCGAGCTCGACCTCGTTCCGGACATCGAGGAGGGGCGGCTCGCGGACGTGCTCTCGCGCCGGGTCTCCGACCGGCGTCGCCTGCTCGCGACCCCCGAGGGGAGCCTGCGCTTCTTCGACGGGGCCCTGCACCCCAAGCTCGCGACGCACTTCGCGGGCGCCCTCCTCGGCCCCGCGAACAGGTCGCGCCCCGACGAGGATCTCCCCGAGCGCATGGCACATGCGCTCAAGAGCTGGCGCTTCAGGGTCGAGGGCCCTGCTGACCGCTCGAACGCCCAGGTGACGCAGGGCGGCCTCGCGACGGGCGCCTTCGACCCCCGCACGCTCTCGTCCCTTGAGGTCCCCGGCTTCCTCGCGTGCGGCGAGGCGCTCGACGTCGACGGCGAGTGCGGCGGCCTGAACCTCGCGTGGGCCTGGAGCAGCGGCATGGTCGCGGGCGTCTCGGCCGCGCGGCTTGTGGTATAGGTGGTGGAGGAGTCCCCATGATCGAGATACGCAATCTGAACCTCCCGCTCTCCGGAGGCCGGGCCTTTGGCTGCGCGTACGACGAGGCGCGCCTGCGCGCTGCCGTCGCGCGCCGTCTCGGCGTGCCGGAGCGCTCCCTCGACACGTGCCTCGTCGCGCGCCGCGGTATCGACGCCCGCAAGCGCGGGGACGTCCACTTTGTAGCGACCGTCCGCGCGTCGCTCGCCGTGCCGCCCGAGCGGCTCGAGGCGGAGGAGCGGTTGCTCTGCGCCCGCATCGGGTCGGGCGACGTCGCCGTCGTCGACAAGGCTCCCTACGTGCCGCCCCGCTACCTCCGCGGCGAGTACGCGGGCCCGCGGCCGGTTGTCATCGGTGCAGGGGCTGCGGGCCTCTTCGCCGCGCTCGCACTCGCCGAGGCCGGCGTGGCGCCCATCGTGATCGAGCGCGGCGCCCCGGCCCACGAGCGCGTCCGCGACGTCGCGAGGTTCGTGGCCACGGGCGAGCTCGACCCCGAGAGCAACATCCAGTTCGGGGCCGGCGGCGCGGGCACCTTCTCCGACGGAAAGCTCACCACGGGCACCAACGTGCCCGAGAACGCCTGGGTCCTCAAGACGTTCGTCGAGGCCGGCGCGTCGCCCGACATCCTGTGGCAGTCGCACCCCCACATCGGGAGCGACGTCCTGCCCGGCGTCGTGAGCAACCTCGTGGCTCGCATCGAGCGCGCGGGCGGCGAGGTCCGCTGGCGCACGAGGATGACCGAGCTCGTCGTCGAGGGCGGTCGCCTCGCGGGCGTGCGCGTCGTGTCGCGCCGGCCGGCGGGCGCGACGGACTCGGCTGACGCCCCCGTTGAGGGGGCGGCTACCTTCTCAGAGGTCTCCTACGAGATCCCGTGCCGCGAGGCGGTCCTCGCCTGCGGTCACTCCGCGCGCGACGTCCTGCGCATGCTCGCCGAGCGCGGCTTCACGCTCGAGCCCAAGACGTTCTCGATGGGCGTCCGCATCGAGCATCCCCAGCGGCTCGTCGACGAGGCCCTCTACGGCCGCGAGGCGGGCAACCCGGCGCTCGGCGCCGCGAGCTACAAGCTCAGCTGCCACATGCCCGACGGACGGGGTGTCTACACGTTTTGCATGTGCCCGGGCGGCACGGTCGTCGCGGCGGCGAGCGAGGCGGGCGGCGTCGTCACGAACGGCATGAGCGAGTTCGCGCGCGACGGTGCGAACGCGAACGCGGCGCTCCTCGCGAACGTCTACCCGGCCGACATCCCCGGCATCGACGCCGACCCGCTCGCCGGCGTCGCCCTTCAGGAGCGCTGCGAGCGCCGGGCCTTCGAGCTGGGCGGCGGGTCCCACGTTGCGCCCGCGCAGCTCCTCGGTGACTTCATGGCCGACGCGCGGTCCTCGGCCGGCGGCTCGGTCGCGCCCACCTACCCCTGCGGCGTCGCATGGGGCTCGGTCGTCGAGGCCCTCCCCGCGTACGCGGTCGAGGCGCTCCGGGCCGGGGTCCCGCAGCTCGCGAGGCGTCTGCGCGGCTTCGACCTGCGCGACGCCGTGCTCACCGGCGTCGAGACGAGAACGAGCTGCCCGGTGCGCGTGAAACGCGGCTCTACCTGCGAAAGCGTCGACGTCGAGGGGCTCTTCCCGTGCGGCGAGGGCGCCGGCTACGCGGGCGGGATCGTGAGCGCCGCGGCCGACGGCCTGCGATGTGCGGAGGTTATGGTAGAACGCCTCAACGAAACGCGGCGGTGAACGGCCGCGCGGGGCGATTGGTATACTCCGGAAGTGCATGACCGTTTCCTGAAAACCATTAGCGTTAGGAGACCGCGATGATTCAGCACGCGATCGATTCGAAGCGCATGGGCCTTGCCCGGTGCGCCGTCCTGCTTCTCGCGCTCGCTGTGGCCGCGCTCGTCGCGGTGCCCGCCGCCCTTGCCGACGAGGGCGTCACCCGTTCTATGCACGGCGTGAACTACACTCTCCCTGCCGACTGGGAGGAGGTCGAGGTCTCCGGCGAGGTCGGCGATGCGATCGACGAGAACGTGACGGGAGGCTCTGTCGAGTACGCCCTGTATCACAAGAACGACGGTCTCTTCGCGATCGCCGCCCTGCCGGGGGACGATTCCACGTCCCTGACGGAAGACGAGCTCGCCCTGCTGGCCCCTCTGCTGGTGTCCTGCGCCGTCGACAGCCCGTTCGGGTCGGTCGATTTCTCCTTTACTGTGGAGCAGGGGCTGCCCACGTTCACCGCGCAAACGAACGATATCTACCTCAACGGTGTCGTCTACGAGCTGACGGCGAAGATGTACGGGGTCAGTGATCCTGATTTCGTTGGCTATGTTCTCATGGTCTCCCTGCTCCCCGAGTCCGGCCAGGTCTCCGAGGACTTCCTCGAGAACCTCCCTGTCGCGGGGGCGAACGAGCAGGTCGAGCTTGGCGGCGTCAGCTACACGATCCCGCAGGGAGCCACGTACCTCACGGGCGGCGCCTTCGGGTTCGACTTCGTCATCGCCGACTGCGGCGACCCCGAAGGCGTCTTCATCGGTCTGGGCATCCCCCAGTATGCCGAGGACTTTGCGGTCACTCTTGCCGACCTTGAGTCCTTCGTCGCGAACCTCGACCTCGATGTCATCTCGCTGACGAACTCCTTTGATCGCCTGACGTACGATCTAGCCACCGATTACGGCATCGAGATCGACCAGTCGCTCGAGTTCACCTCCGCATGGGCCGACGCGTTCGAGTACGGCACCTTCCCGGCCCTCGGCGCCGAGTTCGACGTCACGGTGGACGGCGTGAGCTACTACTTCGGCCTGCTCGGTCTTGTGCTCCCGAGCGACTACTCCCTCGGGATCTACATCATGCCCTCCGATGGCACCTTCGCCGACGAGATCCTCAACAGCATGGTCGTCTCCGAGGAGTACGCGACTGTCGCCGGCGAGTCCGAGGAGGACGCGGCCGGCTTCACGGTCGGTATGTAGGCCGCGCGGGCTCGTCTGCCTGCGCCATAAGGGTCGCATAGCAGCCTAACCGGGCCGCAACCTGCGTCGGTTGCGGCCCTTTGCGTACAGTTGTCGGTTCAACAGAAGGCCGAGAGGCCCCACGGAGGTCGGAATGGGTCAGGACCGCATCGTCATCAGGGGTGCTCGCGAGCACAACCTCAAGGACGTCGACATCGAGATACCCCGCGACAGGCTCGTCGTGATCACCGGCCTCTCGGGGTCGGGCAAGAGCTCGCTCGCCTTTGACACGATCTACGCCGAGGGCCAGCGCCGCTACGTCGAGTCGCTCTCGAGCTACGCGCGCATGTTCCTGGGCCAGATGGACAAGCCCGACGTCGACAGCATCGACGGCCTCTCGCCGGCGGTCTCGATCGACCAGAAGACGACGTCCAAGAACCCGCGCTCCACCGTGGGCACCGTGACCGAGATCTACGACTACCTGCGCCTCCTCTTCGCGCGCATCGGCACGCCGCACTGCCCCGAGTGCGGCCGCGTCATCGAGAAGCAGACGACGGACCAGGTCGCCGACAAGATTCTCGCCGCGGCCGACGGGAGGCGCGCGCTCGTGCTCGCCCCCGTGGTGCGCGGGCGCAAGGGCGAGTACGCCAAGCTCTTCGAGGACCTGCGCAAGGAGGGCTTCTCCCGCGTGCGCGTGGACGGCGAGGTGCGGCGACTCGACGACGCCCCCATCGAGCTCGACAAGAAGTACAAGCACACGATCGAGGTCGTCGTGGACCGCGTCTCCGTGCGCGCCGACTCGCTCGGGCGCATCGCCGAGGCGGTCGAGAACGCCACGAAGCTCGCCGACGGCAACGTCTCGGTGTGGGTCGTCGAGGACGGCGACCTGCCCGGCAGGCTGCTCGAGTTCTCGCTCGCTCTCGCGTGTCCCATCCACGGGCATTCGCTCGACGACCTCCAGCCGCGTGACTTCTCGTTCAACGCGCCCTACGGCGCCTGCCCCGAGTGCGACGGCCTCGGCGTGCACAAAATGATCGACATCGACGCGCTCGTCTCCGACCCCTCCAAGCCGGCGGGGCACGGGGCGTTCGGCGCCATCTTCGGCATGAGCAACTACTACCCCCAGGTCATCGACGCGGTGGCGCGCCACCTGGGCTACGACCCCGGGACCCCGTGGCGCGATTATCCCGAGAAGGCCAAGCGCACGTTCATCGAGGGCCTGGGGTCCAAGAAGGTGACCGTCGACTACCTCACGCGCGACGGGCGGCACACGAGCTGGTCCGCGGAGTTCCCGGGCCTCTCGAACATCGTCTTCTCGCGGTACAACGAGACGACGAACGAGAACATCAAGGCCCGCATCGAGCAGTACATCCGCGACGAGCCCTGCACCTCGTGCCACGGCGCCCGCCTCAAGCCCGAGATCCTCGCGGTCACGGTGGGCGGCAAGTCGATCTACGACATCTGCCGCATGAGCACGGTCGACGGGCTCGCGTTCTTCCGGGGGCTCGAGCTCGACGAGCGCCAGACCGCCATCGGCGGGCGCATCGTGAAGGAGATCGTCGAGCGCCTCAAGTTCCTCGTCGACGTGGGCCTGGGCTACCTCACGCTCGAGCGCTCCGCGACGACGCTCTCGGGCGGCGAGGCCCAGCGCATCCGCCTCGCCACGCAGATCGGCGCCGGCCTCATGGGCGTCCTCTACATCCTCGACGAGCCGAGCATCGGCCTGCACCAGCGCGACAACGAGCGCCTCATCGCGACGCTCTGCCGCCTGCGCGACCTGGGCAACACGGTGGTGGTGGTCGAGCACGACGAGGACACCATCCGCGCGGCCGACTTCGTGGTCGACATGGGACCCGGCGCCGGCGACCTGGGCGGACGCGTCGTGGCCTGCGGCACGCCCGAGGAGATCGCCGCCTGCCCCGACTCGCTCACCGGCGACTACCTCACCGGCAGGCGCATGGTGGAGCTGCCGGCGGCGCGGCGTAACCCCGACCGCGGCGAGCTGCGCATCGAGGGCGCGAGCGCGAACAACCTCAAGGACGTCTCGGTGGGCGTGCGGTTCGGGACGCTCACCGTCGTCACGGGCGTCTCGGGCTCGGGCAAGAGCTCGCTCGTCACCGACACGATCGCGCCCGCGCTCACGAACGCGATCCACCGCTCGAACCGCCCCGTGGGGCCCTATAAGGGTCTCTCCGGCGTCGAGGAGATCGACAAGGTCATCGACATCGACCAGTCGCCCATCGGGCGCACGCCGCGCTCGAACCCCGCCACCTACATCGGCCTCTGGGACGACCTGCGCAACCTCTTCGCGAGCGTCCCCGAGTCCAAGGCGCGCGGGTACTCGCCGGGCCGCTTCAGCTTCAACGTCTCGGGCGGGCGCTGCGAGGCGTGCAAGGGTGACGGCCAGATCAAGATCGAGATGCACTTCCTGCCCGACATCTACGTGCCGTGCGAGCAGTGCGGCGGTCGGCGCTACAACCGCGAGACGCTCCAGGTGACCTACCGCGGCAAGTCGATCAGCGACGTGCTCGACATGACGGTCACCGAGGCCCTCGCGTTCTTCGCGAACCTCCCTATGATCAAGCGCAAGCTCCAGACCCTCTACGACGTGGGCCTGGGCTACGTGAAGCTCGGCCAGCCCGCCACGACGCTCTCCGGCGGCGAGGCCCAGCGCGTGAAGCTCGCCAAGGAGCTGCAGCGCCGCCAGACGGGCAGGACGTTCTACATCCTCGACGAGCCCACGACCGGCCTGCACTTCGAGGACGTGCGGCAGCTCCTCATCGTGCTGCAGCGCCTCGTCGACTCGGGCAACACCGTGCTCGTGATCGAGCACAACCTCGACGTCATCAAGGTCGCCGACCAGATCATCGACATGGGGCCAGAGGGGGGCGACGGGGGCGGTCGCGTCGTGGCGATCGGCACGCCCGAGGAGGTCGCCGAGAACCCGGCGAGCCACACCGGCGCGTTCCTGAAGCCTCTCCTCGCGCGCGACCGCGAGCGCATGGCGCGCAGGGCCGAGCAGCAGGCGGCCCAGGACGCACCGGGCTGCGCCACGGCGGCCGAGGGAGGCGAGCAGTAATGGCGAAGGCGAAGCACGACGACGCCCAGAAGACGAACGCGATGCGCGAGCTTGAGCGCGCGGGCGTTCCGTACGAGTGCGTGACCTACGAGCTCGAGGACGAGACCTCGGTGGGCGTGGGCGTCCGTGTGGCCGAGGTCACCGGGACCGATCCAGACTCGATGCTCAAGACGCTTGTGTGCGCGTCGCCGCGCAAGACCTACGCCGTCTTCTGCGTCCCCGTCGCCGCCGAGCTCGACCTCAAGAAGGCCGCCCGCGCGGCGGGGGAGAAGTCGCTCGCGCTCGTGAACTGGCGCGACCTCTTCGCGCTCACGGGCTACATCCGCGGCGGCTGCTCCCCGGTTGGCATGAAGAAGCCCTTCCCCACGTTCATCGACGAGACGGCGCAGCTCTTTGACCGGGTGGCCGTCTCCGGCGGGCGCATCGGCGTGCAGCTCGTCCTCGACCCCGTGGCGCTCGCGGAGTTCTGCGGCGCCGAGTTCACGGACCTGGTGGTCGCGTGAGCGGGGAGCTCGAGGAGGCAGACATGAGGGCGGGCCGTGGTCTGGACGAGGGGGACGACTCGTGCCGGGGCGCGCACTTCGCTGCCCTGTCGCCGCTCGGTGACGGCGGGTCCGACGCCGGCGAGACGGCGATGTTCGTCGCGCTCGCGGCGCGGCTCGACGAGGCTGACGGCGTGCGTGCGGAAGAAGACTCTGCCGAGGGGGAGCGCGCCTTCGAGGACGAGTCCCGTGCCTTCGGGGCGCACTTCGCCGCTCCGGCTGCCGACCGCGCGACGCATGCCGAGGCGCGGCAGTTTGTTGAGACCGCGTGCGCGGACTCGCCTGCGGGCGAAGGGGCTGCCGAGGTTGCCGAGGCAGGCTCCTCGGACGACCGCGAGCGCTACATCTCCGAGACCGTCGGCAAGTCGGCGGCCCTCATCAGCGTATGCGTCGTCATCTCGCGCCTCACGGGCTTCGTTCGCACGTGGGCGATGGGCTTCGCGATGGGCACGACCCTGCTCAGCTCGTCCTACCAGGTGGCGTGCAACCTCCCCAACCTGCTCTACGAGCTCGTCATGGGCGGCATGCTCGTCACGGCGTTCCTGCCCGTGTACGTCTCGCTCAGGAAGCGCGAGGGCGTGGAGCGCGCGAACGCCTACGCCTCGACCCTCATGGGCATCGTGCTCGTGTTCCTCGGGGCGCTGGCGCTCCTCGCCTCGGTCTTCGCGCCCGAGGTCGTGTGGACGCAGATGTTCCTCAACCCCTCGGGCGACCGCGAGCTCGTCACGTACTTCTTCCGGTTCTTCGCCGTGCAGCTGCTGTTCTACGGCGTCTCGGCGGTGGCGGGCGGCCTGCTCAACGCGCAGCGCGACTACTTCTGGAGCTCGGCCGCGCCCATCGCGAACAACCTCGTCGTCATCTTCGTGATGTTCGTCTACGTCTTCATGGCCGACGACCACCCCGACTTCGCCCTGCTCGCGATCGCGGTGGGCACGCCGCTCGGCGTTTTCATCCAGATGGCGATGCAGCTGCCGGCGCTCGCCAAGAACGGCATCCGTCTCAAGCCGTGGCGCATCGACCTGCGCGACCCGGCCCTGCGCGAGACGCTCGCCCTCGGCATCCCTACGATCGTGGTCACGCTCGCCTCGTTCGCGACCGTCTCGGTGCAGAACGCCGCCGCGATGGCCGTCGACGACGCGGGCTCCTCGGTGCTCTACTATGCGCGCCAGTGGTTCACCCTGCCCTACGCGTTCCTCTCCGTGCCACTCACCACGACGCTCTTCACCGAGCTCTCCGACATGGCGGCAGACGGCGACCTGAGGGGCGTCCGCGACGGCATCGCCCTCTGCACACGGCAGAACTTCCTGTTCATGGTGCCGTTCGCGCTCTTCCTCATCGTGTACTCGATGCCGCTCGTCACCCTCTTCTGCGCGGGCAGCTTCACCTCCGAGAGCGTCGCGCTCGTCGCGACCTACCTTTCGTTCATGGCCGTGTCGCTGCCGTTCTACGCGCTCTTCATGTTCATGCAGAAGGTGTTCAGCGCGCTGCGCCGGATGGGCGTGTACGCGGTGATCAACCTTGTCGTCTCCGTGGTGCAGGTCGCGCTCACGCTTCTGCTGTGCCTCGGCCTGGGCGACGCGCTCCCCGGGTTAGGCCTGCCGGGCATCGCGGTCGCGCAGACGGCGTTCTTCCTGCTGGGGGACGTGTGCTGCTACGCGTACCTGCGAAAGGTCCTGGGGCCGATCGGTGGGGCGTCGCTTCTGAGGAGCGCGCTCTCGTCCCTCGGGCTCGGCGTCGCGGGGGCCTCCGCGGGCGGGGCTGCGCTCTGGGCGCTCTCCGCCTTCGTCGCGCCGTTCGAGGGGAGCATCCTCACGGCGCTCGCCTACATCGTCGTCTGCGGGTGCGTGTCGCTCGTGGTCACGTACGGCCTCGCGCTCGCGCTCAGGGTGCCCGAGGCCTCGGCGCTCAGCCGTCTCGCGCGAAGGCTGGTGCGCCGATGACCGCGCTCGGCTGACCGTCCGCCCGGGCCGGCC